>CAYWBK010000040.1:0-22171 GCA_964455745.1 uncultured Armatimonadia bacterium | reverse complement strand
CTCAGTGCCCAGCAGCATACTCTGAAACAGCCAGAAGCCGCGCTCCTCGCACAGTTCCTCGCAGTTCGGGCAGGACACGCTATTATAGTCGACCGTCCCCTTGTAGTAGGTGCACGCCCAGGGGCAGCTTTCCGGGTCCCAACCGTCGCGGAAGAGGCCCTCGCGATACAGGGGATTATACCCGCCGGAACAGGGCACGCCCTCGGCGCTGAGCGCCGCCAGGAACCGATCCCGCGGCACTCCCTCGAAGGCCTCGGCGTCGTACGTGCCGATGAACAGGTGCCAGGCGCTGCGCTCGGCTCCGTCCGAAAACGCCTGGTATCCGATTCCCTCGATCTCATCGAACCGCTTCATCAGTCGCGTGGCGCAGGCATCGCGGCGCTCCATGTGCCCCGGCAGAAGCTCGAGGCCTCGCAGCGCCAGCGCGGCCTGGAATTCCGTCAGACGCAGGTTCCAGCCCATGAGGCGGTGGTCGTACCAGCCGCCCTCGGGCACGCGGCCGACATTCGCGATGGACCACGCGTGGCCGTACTTCGCGCGGTCGTTGGTGAGCACGAGACCACCCTCCCCGGCGGTCACATTCTTGCTGCTCTGCAGCGAGAACGCCCCCATGTCCCCGAGCGCGCCGACCTTCTTGCCCCGGTAGACGGCCCCGTGCGCTTGCGCGCAGTCCTCGATGACCACGAGGCCGTGTTTGGCCGCGACGGCCTTGATGGCGTCCATGTCCGCCGGCATTCCGCCGATATGCACGGGGATGATTGCGGCGGTGCTCGGCGTGATCGCGGCTTCAATCGCCTTCGGGTCGAGGCACATCGTGTCGCGGTCGATGTCGGCAAAGACGGGGATCGCATTCGCCGCGATTACCGAGGTCGCAGTGGCGATGAATGTGTAGGGGGGAACGATGACCTCCGCGCTGGCTCCGATGCCGCAAGCCTGCAAGGCCACCTGAAGGGCGAGCGTGCCGCTGGTGACGGCCACACCGAACTGCGCATCGTGGTAGGCCGCGAACCTCTCACAAAGCTCCGGCACCTTCGTGCCGCCGGTGCCCCAGACCTTGCTGTCGATGACCTCCCTAAGCCCTTCGAGGAACATCGGGTCGTCCGGGGGCCAACCGGGGAAAGGCGCGGTGCGAACAGGGGTTCCGCCGTTGATCGCGAGCTTGGGCATCTTGCGTGTTCCCTTCCTGGATGTGACCGGGTCATATCGGCGCCGGTTTATCTGCTTGTTCCCGTCGCGTCGCCGAGCTTCAGAGACGGCGCATAGAGACGCAGGTCGGGACAGGCATAGCGCGAGTCGGAGGCGAGCGGCCTTTGGAACAGGGAATCCCCGAGCCACGATCTCCTCTCGCGGTGCAGGTCCTCGAGAGGCTGCTCCGAGGTGATCGCCCGCCACACCTCTTCCACCCCGGCGTCGCCTGCGTCGCGGCGGTAGAAGAACCCGACGTCGCTTAGCACGAACGCCCAGGGGTGCAAATCGCGCACGCGCTGCGCGTCCATTCCCGTGACGACGATCTCGCGCAGCGGTCGCCGGAATCGCGACCAGATGGGGTTCTTGCGAAGCGCCTCGCCGCCATTGCAGTAGTCCAGCGGCGGCATGTCAAACCAGGGCTCCGAGATCATCCCTACGCTTCGATCGGTCGGAACGGAGGCCAGAATGGCCGCGAGCATCGAGTCTTGCGTCGTCGGCCCGCCTAGCTCGAGGTCCCGTTGCGCGCTGATCGCCCCCCACGTGAGCACCATCAGCCCCACCGTGGTCCAGGCCAGCGGTTGCAGACGGCGCAGCTTCACCGGCCAATCGCCCGCGCACAGCGCGCCCAGGGCCAGCGCTCCCAGCATGTCGAGGGGCAGCCCGTACCGGGCGTAGCGGACCCGTGCCATTGAGATCATCGGGTACCACACCAGGCCGAAGGCCAGCACCGGCGCGAGTCGACGTCGCGCGACCGGGCCTGCCAACGCGACGGCCACGGGCAGCAGAGCCGCTGAGATGTACAGATGGAACAGCCAGCCATTCGGCCACACCGCCAGTGCGTCGGCTTCTCCATTCCGCATGTGCGCCAACTCGAAGATGATGTCCTTCTTCGCCTCGGCCCACGCCAGGAGGGTGTACGGCGAGGTAACCGCGAAGGCGATCAGGGCGGCCCCGAAACACGCGAGCGCGCCCAATATCACCCGCCTCAGGTGGAAGCGCGGTCCATCGCGCCCGCCGTCCTCGTCGCCGTTCGCCGTTTGCCTCTCCCCTCCCGGCCCCCGCCGCAGGCGGGTATCGGGAGGGGCGCCCGCGCAGCGGGCGGGGTAGGGCCGTGGCCTCAAAGCCCCCGCCGCAACCGGCGCGATGAGCACGAGAATGCCGTTGTACTTGGTGGAGGCCGCCAGTCCCGCCATCGCTCCGGCAAGCGCCCATGCCCTGATCCCCTCGCCCTCGATGATCCCCAGCGTGAAGTACAGGCATAGCGCGATGAACAGCGTCTGCGTCACATCCACCGTGCCGTAGTGGCAGTTGAGCACATGCAGCGGCATGACCGCGAGCGCCGCCGCGGCGACCAGCCCCGTTCGCTCCGACGCCAGTCGCCGCCCGATCAGGTAGACCACGTAGACCGTCGTAACGCCTGCCGCCGCGCTGACGATCCGGGCGTCGAGCGTGAACACCCGGATCGCCTCGGGCAGCGCGCCGATGTCCAGCCCGAAAACCAGGCTCGAATGCGCGATGGCACACAACGCTGACACCACATATAGGTACAGGCTGCCGTAGTTGAAGAAGTGGGGGTTGAGGTCCCCGGTTGCCAGCGACAGGACGCCGCGCAGAGAGTGGAACTCGTCGGGGTGATAGGAGAACAAATGCGTGCTGTCAGGCAGCCCCCACCGCACCCCCCACAAACGCAGGGCCGCCGCAGCAATCAGAACGAGCGCAATCCCCCAGAATCGAAAACGGGCGAGCATGAATGAGTATTCTTGCCCGCCCGTCATGATTCCTGCAAACGATGGCCTCAGAGCGTAGCCGTCAGTCGTCAGCCGTCAGTCGTCAGTCGTCAGTCGTCAGCCGTCAGCCGTCAGCCGTAGCCGTCAGTCGTAGTCGTCAGTCGTCAGTCGTCAGTCGTAGCCGTCAGCCGTCAGTCGTGGCCGTCAGTCGTGGCCGTCAGTCGTCAGCCGTTGCTCGCCGTTGGCCGTTCGCTCAAGCCGTTTGCCGTTGGCCGTCCGCTCATCATTCATCATTCAGCGCTCATCACTCGACGTTCATGTGTAGCATGCCGTAAGTGCGCGTCGGTCCCCAGTTGCCGGCGCCGTCGCGCGCGCGGATGTGGAAGTACCATACGCCTGGAGCCAGGGTGTCGTACTTCTTCGTATCGTCGGTGCTGGTAACCTGTTCCGGCGGGACCGTCGCAGGGTTCTGGTCGAGCACGTAGCTATACCCGCTGATGCCCGTCGCGTGGGTGGCCTCCCAGTGGAAGACCGGCTCGGAGCGGCCCACTCGCCCGATCACGAAGTCGCCGAACCAGGCGGTAGCCCCGGCAGGGTTCTCCAACTTATTGCGTTCACTGAGGATCAGATACTCGATGACGAGCGATCCTTTCGGGTTCTGGCGCTTGATGACCGACCCGAGGTCGATGTTGGCATGATGCCACTGCCCATCCGCTGCGAAGCCGGAGACGCGCCCCACCGCGCCGGCGGGGTCGTCGCTGAGGGCGATCGCATACCAGTTGCCCTCCGAGTACGCCAGCAGGTCCAGCTTCACGTTCGGCTGGTACTTGTAGTCGAAGGAAATGATCGGGTTGATCTCAGCGCTGTAGGGCTGGTTGCTGATAAGGGCCTGCATGTGCCCGCCGTCGCGCTGTTGCACCAACTTGACGCACGGGCCCCCGGTCGGCCCGCCCTTCGGGTCGAGCGTCACTGCCGCTCCCAGGTTCCCGCCGCGGTTCTGCCACATGCCCAGGCCGTCGGTGAATGTGTTCGTCAGGACAGTCCGGTGGGTCGTGGACCGGACAACTTTCACAACCGGCGGCGTCCTGTCCTTGCTGTAGTCCATCGTCCACGACCACTCAGGCGCCTGGGCCACATTGTTGCCCGCGTAGTCCTTCGCTGCGACGAGCTTGACCGCAACGGTTTGCCCGTCCTTGAAGACCACCGGCTGCGGAGTGCTCTCCTCGGCGTCCCACGAGATCGTGTGCGTGTCGGCGTTATAGGTCAGGGCCGAGTCACTAACGGTGTACTCGGTCCCGGCAACGCTCAGCCGCAGGCTCGCGGGGTCGAGGCCGGCGAGGCCGACGCTTGCGAGTTTGATCGCGATCAGGGAGGTGGCCGTTTTCACGCTATTTGCGGGCGACACCGACTCAGCGACAGGTACGGACGTTGAGAAGTGTAGATCGATGTGTGTCGTCGTCCCCCAGTTGCCGGCGCTGTCCACCGCACGGGCGTGCAGCCACATGTGCTTGTCGCCGGTGGCCTGGACCTGGAATTCGCTCCCCGTGGCGTTCACCTTTTGCGGCGGGACGGTGGCCGGCGATTCGTCCAGCACGTATGAGACCCCGGTGACCCCGGCTGCGTCATACGCGCTCCACTTCACAGTCAGCGGCTGCGCGCCCGAGACAATCGGGGCGATGTGGAAGTTGCCGAGATGGTAGGTCTGCCCCTGCGCATTGGATTTCCAGTTCCAGTCCGCAATCACGAACTGCCGCACGATGTAGCTCGCCGCGCCCGGATCGTTCTTGCGGAGCATGTCGTACAGGTCCAGGTCAGCGTGGTGCCACTCGTTGTCGTCCATCACATTCGGCACTTCACCGATCATGGTGAGATTGTCATCGTTGTCCTTGAACTTGATGGCCTTCCACTCGCCGTTCACGTAGACCGCCAGGTCGGCCCGCAGTCGGCTGGGCACCTTATAGTCGAACGAGACGTACCGATACCTGCCCGCGTCGAAGGCGTCTCGGCCGCGCACATAGGCGCCGAAGCTGCTGCCCTCCTCGCGGTTGTAGAGGCGCAGGCTGCTCTTACTGCCCGGCGGCGCAGTGGCGCTATCGATCGACAGATCGATGGAGTCGCTTGGCCCGAAACTGCTCCACCCTCCGATGCTGGTCTCGAAGTCGTCGTTGACAAGATTCGCCGCGTAGCCGGGCAGCGTCAGCTTCGGAGCCGAGGGTGCGATTTTGTCACCTGCGAGGGAGGCCTTGAAGGCAAGCTGCACCGGCGCTGCGAGCTTGTTGCCCGCAGTGTCCGTAGCCGCCGTCACATCGACGGCGACGCTCTGCCCGTCCTTGAAGACGAGACCGGCGGGGCCTGGGTCGATGCGGAAGGTGTTCTCCTGCGGGTCGAAGCTGACCCCGGGCTTGTCCAAAGCCAGCGCGGCGCCGTTGACCTTCATCTGCACGCTGGCGCCGTCGATGAAGCTCACGCCGGGGTTGGCGAACGTGAGGCAGATCGGCAAACTCATTACCTTGTCGCCCGCCTTCGGCGACGTGGAGGCGATCTTCGGGGCCGCCGATTCTGCATGGACCAGGTAAGTCCGCGAGTCGCCCCACTTGCCGCCCGTGGTCTGCGGCCGCACATGCACGTACCAGGTCCCGTCTTCCTTCGCGTTGAGGGTGAAGGCGTTCTCCTTGAAGGTCACCTGCTGCGGCGCGGAGCCATAGGGATCGCGGTCGATCGACACGCCGTAACCGTTCACCGCAGCGGTCGGCTGAACTGCCATCTTGATGCTCTTGCCGGCGGGCTTGCCGAGGAAGAAGTTGTCGATGTAGTAGATCAGCCCGGCATGGTTGCCGCCGAAACCGGCCTGTAGGTACCCCGCGTCGTTGAAGTTGCCGATGAACAAATCGCGCGCCTGCAATGTCGCCTCGGGGCCGAGCACGGCCTCCAGCGCGCCGAGCAGGTTGAACTGCGCGTGATGCCACTTCTCGTCGGCGAGCACCCCCGGCACCTCGCCGATGATGGTGCACAAAGGCGCGGGCGTCTTCAGGCCGCTGAACACGATCTCGTAGCGCTTATCGCCTACGGTCACATACAGGTTGATCTTGGCGTCGGAGGGGAGCTTGTAATCGAACGATAGGAAAGGCATCTCACGAACGTCGAAGCGGCCCTCCACCATGGACGCCCCTGCGTCCCCGCCGGGGATCTTGTGCCACAGGGCGAGGCAGTGGCCCTTCCCGTCCGCACCTGGTGAAACCAGCGACAGCGATGCGCCCTTGTCGCCGGTAGTATTCTTGAATGTGCCGCCTGAAGACTCGAAGTCGTTCTGAATCGACGGATGCGTCGAGGAAGTCAGGGTGATGGCCGGAGGGGCCTCGACCGGAAGCTCGGGCAGTTGGATGTCCTCGCCGGGAACGGGGTCGCGCCCGGTTTTCTCAGCCGTGTAGTAGATCTTCACGCGCGGCATGAGCAGGCCGTTATCAACCGTCCAGATTCCGACGTGCCCGCCGGGAAGCGGCTGCGGGTCATGGGCCTCCAGGGCCAGCTTGTCATCGATGTAGAACTGGAGAAGGTCGCCCTTCTGGCGGGCTCGGATACCCCACCACTTGTGGTGCCACTCATCGGTACTCGGGAATTTGTCCTCGAAGATGGGGAGCAGGTACTTGGTGTCCGTTGTCTCGGCCAGGACTTTCGTGCCCTTCATAATGCGGGTGTCGGTATCTTTGTCCGCGCCGATGATGAAGCTGTAACCGGATGCCGGGTCGGCCCCGTCTCCGGCGAGGGTCAGGCACATGTTGGCGGGGTTTTTGTACGAGCGAGTTTGGTAGACCACGCCGACGCCCATCTTGAACGCCAGGTAGGCTTCGACCGTGACATCGCCGACGAACTCATGCTTGTTCCAGATCGCCGCGATGCCGTTGGCGTTGTGGCCGCCGTACCAGGACCACTGGGGGCTGCAGGTCCACCGATTCGTGGTGGTCCAAAGCCCTCCGCAGGGCGTCCAGTCCGCCGGGGCATCCGCGAACGTGTAGTCATACACATGGGAGGAAAGAATGGCCACATCGCCGGGCCTGACCCCCAGACCGCCAGGGCTGAACGCGATCCGTGTGGGCGAAATGGCAGGCTCGGAGCCTGCGTGTGAGACGGCGCACAGGGCGCTGAGGCACAGCAATGCGAACAGAAGCGTCGCAAGTCTACGCATGTTTGATCTCCCGGCACGGTAATTGCGCGAAGGGCGTCGGCCCCCCTCGGCGAATGGTTGGACAGTCACACAGCCTCACTTGCAGGTCAGTACGACCTTGCCGTCAATCTCGACGACGGTGACGCCGTTGCGTCGCTCGTACACAACAGGACACGGGTCTCCGACGGTGGTCACTTGCGCCTTCCCCAGTTCCTTGCCGCGCGAGGCGACCGTCACGGCCAGCGCCTTGCTTCCCGAAGTGGCCGTGATGCTCAGCAGGTAGCCCGAATCCTTGATCGTCGGGTCGGCGCCGAGGACCGCGGTCAGCGTGCCTGCGTGCGAGCCGGGGCTGGGAATCGCGAAGTGCATCGACTGATCGCCATAGTAGTCACCCTTCGTCCACCACACGGCGCTTTCGCCCGTCTCGGCGGGCTTCACCCAAGGCGCCCGCGTCGACGCCCACTCGGCCATCTCGGGGTGCTGGCTGGTGTCGGTGAACTCCTTGACCACATGGGCGCTCGTCTTGGGCGGGATCAGCGCGACGTAGGCGCGGCGGAAAGCGGCTCCCCCGTCGGCGTAAAGCCCGATCCGGCCGTTTCCGGCCCCGGCGTCAAAGGTGCGAAGGACCGGCGTGCCGTCCACCGAGCCTACGATGAACCCGTCCTCGACCTCGACCTTGGTCCGGTGCCAGTCCGCGCCGCCGGCGGCGACGTTCCCCTCGGCGAGGACCTTGCGATCCGCTCCCGCGATTCGGAGCAATTGCGCCTTGCCGGCATACGGGGACCTGGCGTCCTTCGGGGCCCAGCGGAAGACGTAGGAGGACCCGGGGGTGGCGCAGAAGGCGATCCCCTGCCCGGCATTCCCCTTCGTGTCTGCGGCATAAGCATAGTTCTTCCAGGCTTCGCGGCCGGTCACGGATACGGCCTCGCCGCCGCCGGTGGCGCGGGCGACGGCATCCTTGCCGAACTGCCACGCCCCCGAGAGAGCGGCCCATTTGCCGGGACATAGAGTACTCAAGTCGTCTGAAAAGACCTCCCAGTCGAGGGCCTCGGCATCATCGAAGAAAGCCCCCTTCGGTCCATCGACCAGGAAACCGATCTGACCTTGACCCAGGGTGTCGACATGCGCCTGCAGGGTAAGCTCGTCGTCGACGAAGCATTGGACGATGTCGCCGCACGCGTTCACCCGCAGAGAACACCAGTGGTTGTCGACATAGCCGCCGGGCTTGGAGACGAGGACCTTCTCCTGGCCGCCCAGCACCTGGATGAGCTGAATTCGATCGCCGTCCTTGGCTGTGGAGTCGCGGGGCAACCACCGCAACGCCAGGTAGTTCTTGTCGTCCTGGTAGTAGAACACGATCCCGACGGCGCTGTCGCCTTCAGGGCGCACGGCAACCTTGAAACTGTAGTCGCTCCAGAACCAGTACCCGGCGACCGCGATTCCCCGGCCTTTCGCAGCCCTGCCGAAGTAGCTGAAGGCGTTGGCGCTCTTGTCCGCCTCCATGCGGCTCGCCTGCGGGTCCTCGCGCAGCGTCTGCTGCTCCCAGGTTCCCGAGACGTTCTCCCAGGCGCTTTGCACCCCGACGTCGCGGACGAAGTCGTCGCGCAGGAGGATGTCGCCGATCTGCTGCACCCGCACGTCGGACCATTCCGCGCCGACCCCGGAGTACCCGACTTTGCCGCCTGTGAGGCCGGGGTCGAACGCCCGGGCGATGACCTGATTGCCGAGGATGAAGGCCATCCCCCAATCACGCCGTTGCAGCGTGAAGGTCACCGGCTCTTTCGTCGGCTTGAGCGCGACGGCCGTCGATAGACCGATGGCTGAGGCATTGCCCTTCCTCAGGACGGAAAACTGCGCGCCCCTTGGTCCCAGCGATAAAGTGTAGTGGTCGCTGCCGGGCGTGTTCGCCTGGCTGTCGAACACCAGTGCCGCGTGCAGCCCTCCGGCATCCTTCACCGCGATCGCGCCGGTAACGTCGAAGGCCCCCTGCACCGGCTCATCCAGCCAGGTCAGGCCTGTGCCGGCGGCATTCGCCGCCCAGGAGCCCAGAGCGGTCACGACCACCAGCAAAGCGCCCATCGTATGCGTACGCTTCATCAAACGCGCCTCATCTACTTGGAATTCGGACGGGCGCTCACTCGATTCGAGCGCCCGATCCGCGTATGTCGGCGGCTTGTGCCACTCTCCGCCGCGGACAGTGCGACGACTTTTACTGCGCCGGCGGCTGGTACAGGTACGTCGGCGTCTCGGTCTCCTGCCGCACCGGCACGTACCTGCTGTCGCTGGTCAGAATAAACTGGTCGAGTTTCGCCCCATCTTGCCGGTACTGGAAGCGAATGTAATGCCAGCCTTCGGTAAGACTGTACGTCCTGCCAGGCACCCAATGCCAGGCCTGATAGGTGCCGTCCTTGCCGAACACAGCCGGGGTGGCCTCTTTGTCCATGTACACGAAGAAGGAGTTCCCGCACCCGTCATACCAGTTGCAGTGACCCCATAGCTTGTACCGCCCATCCGTCGGCGCGTAGACGCAGTACAGGACGTTGCCGTTGTCCGCAGGGCCTGTCTCGTTCTCGCCATGCGGCCGGTGCACCGGGACCTCGACATAGTAGCCGCCCGCGGCCTGCCGGTCCTGGGCATACGCCATGGAGGGGGTGATGGAGTAGTAGTGTGAGGCGTTGATGACAACCTTGTTGCTTGCCGCCCACGCCGTGACCCCGGCGATGAGCGCGACGGTTGCGACGATGCTGACTGCGACCAGCAATCTGCGAGTTCCGGTACTCATTGAGATGCCTCCGATTCATGCTTGGGGGGGCTTGCGAAGCCCTCTGGGATAGTATCGTCTCGCGTCAGAAGCACGCGGTCATGTACAACGAGGGTTGTGAGTGCGAACAGAAGCACCCAAACGAGGCCTGCTCCTCTGACGAACAAGCTGGTGAAGAAGTTTGCTATGACCAGCGAGATCACCGCGCCACAGATGCCCGCGCTCAACGCCCGCCCCCACGCATCCGCGACCAACCCGCGCATCGCCCGGCTCTGACGCCAGAAGAGCGCCAGGAGCGCAACCAGGCAGATCAGCGAGGCGAAGCCCTCCGAACTGGCCGTCACCAGGTACAGATTTGCGGTGTCGGCCTGGCTTTTCTTGGCATCGGGCAAAGTCTCGTAATACCGACCGATGTTGAGCTGGTAGTTCCCGGTTCCTACTCCGAGCATGAAGTGCTCGGACAGCATCCTCAGAGCCGGATGCCACTCGATCCAGCGCTTCTTCAAGATGACCAGGCCGGGCGGAATATCTCCCGGCATTCCACCCGTCTTGAAGACCTGTCCGCGTTCGATGGGATCGAAACACTCGCGAGTGTTTTCGCTCGCATTGCGGGGCAACACGCCGATCACCAGCGCCCCCAGCACCAAAAGCCCGATGATCTCCGGCGCCGGGCGCGGGCGGAAGCCGCCCCAGATGAGAAGTCCCAGCATCACGGCCAGAACGATCCACACCATAAGCCCGCTGAGCATCGTGATCGTGCCGACGGCGACCACGGCGAGAAGCACGGCTCTCTGAATGCCATCCTTCGCCGCGAAAGACAAAGCCAACATCACGGGCAAGACCATCGCCAGGTACGCGCTGTAGATGTTGCGATTCTCCAACGATGCCCTGACCAGCATCGGGTCGCCCGCCGGACCGCCCTGCCGGACATAGTCCACAAGCCCCCACAGCACCACGACCGCGGTCGCTCCCGCAAGGACCGAGACGGCTTGCCGGACGCCGCGACGTGAGGCGAACAGGTCACAGTACATTACATATACGGCCACGAAGTACAGGCCGACCTGGATGATCTTGACCGCGGCCTGCTTGAGGTCTCCCGCCTGTGTCGCCGACAGCGCCACGACGGCGAGCCACGCCCACACCTGCAGCGGCGGGCGGCGCAGGCTCTTCCAGTAGCGCCCCCGCACGGCCAGCCACACAAGGAACAAGATCCCCGCGAAGACATCGCACGCCGCGATGAACGGCCCGTGCTTCTTGTCGTAGGCGTAGGAGAACTGGGTCGGCGAAATGGCGACCAGGATCAGGGCCAGCGTGGTGAGCCATCCCGGCGCCGGTTGCGGCTGTGCGCGTTCGTCCTGAACACTCATAAGATGCGTTCCCCAGAAATGGCGCGAGGTCTCGCGCTGTGTCGTCCGGTGCCTGCGGCCCCGTCTCGCCTACCCGAGATCGGGCGCCCCGCAATGTGGTCTGCGCTCAGCAAACACAGGACACCGGGGTGGATCGGCGGCTGTAGCCACGAAGACCCGAAAGCGCGAAACGGCAGGACAAGCCCCGACGGGAGTGGCTGGGCCGTTTCGTGCCCTTGTGTTTTTGTGGTCAATCCCTCCTGGCCTCGGCCGCTCCGGGCCAGGGTCACGATGCGTGCACCAACAGATTGCGCACGAAAGCGGCCAGCAAGGCCAGCCCGACATATAGATGCGCCCAGCCTCGCACGCCGATCCCTCCCGACAGCCCGACCGCCGCCAGGATCAGCACCAGGTACTGGAAGCCCTTCTGCATCACGTCTATCGTGTGGAAAGGCCCTTCGAGATCGTAATACAGCCCCAGGAACCAGTACGCGAAGACCGCGGTGGCCGCGATGAGCACGAAGCTGATGACTGCCGAGCGCCGGAACGGCCTCGGCCCGAGCCGTGACTCACCGCCGGTGGCCGCGATCAGCCCCCAGAACACCAGCACCAGCAACACCCCGACGTTCGCGAGACTGGGATTGTACTGCCCCAGCGCCGAGTCGCTGACCCCCGACAGGCCGGGCAGGTTCGCGAGTTGCGGGTCATAGGTCAATCCGAACGCGACCCCCAGGCCCAGCGCCAACAGACCCTTGCCCCACTCTGTCAGGGCGAAACGCCCTCGGGTGGCCGCAAAGGCGATCAGCAGCGTAAGTCCGACCAGAATTGGCGCGATCCACGCGCGCTTGGGGAAGTCCGGCATCTGACGGGTAATGACCGCCGATGCGCAGATCAGCAGGAAGCCGAGGTGAACCCCGACAGCCAAATAGGCAGTCGGCTTCGTAGGGGCAACCGAGGGGGCCAGGGCTCTTGCTCGAACCGCATCGACGGCGTCATTCATGGCCACTACCACCACCTGTAGTAGTTAGATGTTTCAGACAGGCGAAAGTTTCGGGCACTTTGTGGCGATTGCAGGCCTCTGTAGGAGCGCTCTCCAGAGCGCGAACCGTGCCGCAAAACGTGTCATGTGAGGCGACTGCAAAGGTCTGTAGGAGCGCTCTCCAGAGCGCGAACAAGCCGTTACTCTCCGCCAGAATGAAACAGATAATGACTAATGTATGTCATTATGGCGGCATATCAACGGCAATCGCGGTCTGGAGACCGCTCCCGCGAACGACGCCGCGACTTCTGCAATTGCCTCATAGGGTGGAGAAAACGGCTGCAAAGTGGTCCGCGAAGCGGGGGCGCACTTCATCCAAGCTGACCGGTTTCCCTAGAACGCACGAAACCGTCGTCGTGCAGGCGTCCGGGATGCCGCACGGGACGATTTGGCTAAAGACGTCCAGAGCGCACTGAACGTTCAGTGCAACTCCGTGAAATGTGACCCATCGTCTTACCGCCACCCCGATCGCCGCAATCTTCGCCTCGCCGACCCACACGCCGGTCAGTCCCGCCCGCCTGCGGCCTGCAATGTCGAGGTCCGAAAGAACCCCGATCACGACCGTCTCCAGGTCGCGCAGATAGGCGTGGATGTCGCCGCCACGCTCCCGCAGGTCGATGATCGGGTACGCGACAAGCTGCCCCGGCCCGTGGTATGTCGCCTCGCCCCCGCGCTCGATGCGGTACACCTCGACGCCCTCGGGCACCCGCGATCCGCGCAGCCACGGCTCCTGCGTCGCCCGTCCCAGCGTGATGACCGGCTCGTGCTCGCACAACAGCAACGTGTCGGGGCACAGGCCCTCGCGCCGCTCCCCGATCAGCCGAAGCTGAAGCGCGTGCGCCTCGGCATAGGGCACGCGGCCGAGGTCCATGATCCGCAGGGGCGCGTCACTCACGGCTCTTCCCGTGCCCTCGCCCGCGACCCTCGCCCACCGGTCCGGCCATTGCATCCGCGATCTTCGCCAGCCCCGCCGCGCCCATATCGGCGGCCTGCCGGCGCAGGAAAGCGGTCAGGAGGACGACCCCGTCGCGATCCGACGCGAAGTAATACAGGATGATCGCCGGGCCGTCGGCGCTCTCGGCGTCGCAGGCGAGCGTCAGCTTGCGGATCTTGCCGCGCAGGCCCCGAAGCTGCGGCAGGAGCGTCGGCGCGGCATCCGCCGGGTGAACGAGTGTACCCGCATTACGGCTGGCCTGCAACATCTCCACAGCCCGCGCCACCTGCTCCTTGACCCCTGCGCAGGCTCGCACCGTCCCGCGCACCTGCCGGGTAAAGACCTCGGTGACGTGGTTCTTTCGGGCCAGCCCCTCACGCAGTTCCGACACCGCCTCGGAAAACTCCGGGGAGTTGAGATGCAGCATCTCCTCGAGCCGCTCGAGCATCTCCGCCGGAATAGGCCGCAACACACCCAGAAGCTGGTGCCCTCGCGTCACCACGAAGCTCTCCCCGTCGCGTACCCGGCGCGAGACCTCCCCGCTTTGCCGCGCTAATTTCGAGATTGGCAGTGTCTCCGTGCTCAACTCTCCCTCAGGCCGGCCACCACTCCGGCTCGTCGACAGCGGCGAAGCCCAGATGTCGCGCCGCCGCCAGCAGCGCGTGCGGCACCCCGACCAGCGCGCCCTCGTAGCCCGTCGCCAGGCCTTCCCAGGTGTAGAATTCGTTGCCCGCGCCGACGCCGCCCATGAAGCGGTCCTCGTCGAAGCCCTCGCATAGCTCCCGGCAGGCTTGGTCGGCGACATGATCCAACCCGACGATGTCCAGCGCTCGCAGGTACCAGGTTGCCAGGCAGGGCGTCAGGCAGCCGTTGATGTAGACCCCGTACAGGTCCCTTCCGTCCGCTCGCAGGCCGGCCATCGCGTGGTCGCTGTATGGCACCGGCTCGAGGTTCGCCGCCACCCCGAGGTGGAACGTGAGCTGCCCCTTTGCGACGCGCGCGGCTTCCACCCGCTCGATGATCTCCCGCGCCTGCTGGCCATCGACCAGCCCGTAGCATACTGCGAGACCGTTGATCCACGGGAAGATGTAGTCGTGCAATTCGCCGTCGCGGCTGCGCCACCCCGCGATCAGCCCGGTCTGCGCATTGAAGAAGCAGGGCAGGTAGGCCGCCTTCAGCCCGTCGGCGGCGTCGCGGCAATTGCCTGCGGCATCTATGTCGCCCGCATCGCGCGCCATCGCCGCCGAACAGCGCAAGGCCCGGTACGCCTGGGCATTCGAGTAGGCATCGTAGTGTCCGAAGCTGATGACATCCCAGCCGTTCGAACTCCAGGCTTTCGTGCCGCTATTGCCGGACAGCCGCTCGCATCGCTGTAGTCCGGCCCCATCGAGGCTCCCCAACACGCGGTAGACGGCCCGGCGGATATACGGCCAGTTCGCCCGCAGCCAGTCGATGTCGGGCCGCACTTTATGGACGAGGCCCGCCGAGTTGAGCAGCGCGGGATCGCTGTCCTGGTATAACTCGCGGTTGTCGCCGTAACCCGGACCGCCCTGGAAGGCGAGAGCGATCGTGCTGCGGGCAAGCTCCGCCGGGTCGGGGCCGATCTGCGGGCGCGCGGTCGTGCAGGCGATGTCGGAGGCCATTGATTGCGACAGGTGGCAGTTGCATGAGTACGCGTTGTTGGAGAAGCCGCCGAACTCGGACCGAAAGCCCAGACCCGAGGCATAGTAGCGCCGCAGGCCCCGCGGCATCGCCATATCTCCGGGGCCATCCGGGGGAAGAGCGCCGACGCGGAGTTCCAACTCCGCCTCGGAAGCGCCGGCCGCCAGCAGATTGTCGCCGGTCGGGAGGCGCTCGGCCCCGAGAAGGATGGTCGCGCTGCCGACGCCGGCCTCGGCGCTCGACTCGGTGATGAGGCGAGGCTGGCCGGCTGCTGCGGCAAGGTTCAAAGTCCCGTAGCCGGGCGACATGAACAGGGCCGGCAGCGCGCACTCGCCGGTTCGCCCCGGCTCGCGGACCGGCATCGCCCAGGTGCTGGTCGCGGAGGCGGCGGCGCGCCAGAATAGCGCCCACGTCGCCGCCTCGAGCGCGTGCACGGGGTCAGATACCCGCTGGCGAAGCTCCAGCCGCAGACCGTCCGCGAGCGCCTCGAATGTGGCGTCAATACTTACGCTGCCATCGACGTGAAGGTCCCGGTAGATGATGCGGTTCCCGGCGACCTCGACGGCGCCGCCCCACTGGCGCGGGTCGAGGTCCCAGCGCAGGCCCCGCAGCAATGGCCCCGACACCGGGCTGGCTTCAGCGGACATCCAGTTGCCGACGCGCGCACACACCAGGTTCCGCGCGCCGCGCCCCTCGCCCTCTGCGTCCCAGCCCAGGTGAGTGACCATCGGCCGAACCAGCGAGAATCCGACCGTCAGCGCCGGACTGCTGAAAACGACCGAGTGCCCGGCTCGCAGGATCGCCTCCTGCCCGTCGACGGCCCGAGGTTCGCAACCCAGGATATGCAGGCGGTCCTGCACGGGGGGCTCATCGCCGGCGTCATCGAGCATCGCGCCCTGGCACTCGAGATTGCGCAGGGCCTTGAACGGCACGATGCGGGGGTTCGCGCAAAGCTCACCGTGTGTCGGCGGCACGGGATGCTCCAGGTCGCACACCACCCGGAGGTGATCGCTCTGCAGTCCGCCGAGGTCGATCGAGTGCGCCGGCGCGTCCATCGACTCCATCGGCGGGAGGTCGTGCTCGCCGACCTGCTGCCACACGCGGGCCACAGCGTCCCATACGCCGAGGGTCACATGCGCCGGCGACGACGGCAACACCGGGGCCCATCGCGTCTGAACCGGATGAATGAGCAGTCGGTCCAGACGCACATGCCTGCGGAAGCGCAGGACGCGGGCCGAGGCAAGCCCCGGCACGTCCTCGCCGGTCCCCTCGTCCTGGTATCGTGTCCAGAGGGCCATGCCCATAGGGTAAGACGCCAGTGTGTCAGCCATGCGCACCTTTCAGGGCCACGTGCAGTGGCATCGCCATGCCACATGGGCGGTCGGCACTGCGTCTCGGCGTTGCAGGCGAGACGTCTGCTTCACGCGACGCCCCCGCCCCCATCGTCGTTGTCGTTGTCGTTGTCGTTGCCGTTGCCGTTGCCGTTGCCGTCGCCGTTGCCGTTGCCGTTGCCGTTGCCGTTGCCGTTGCCGTTCCCCCCTTCCCTACGCCGACCGCAGGTCGGCAGAGGGAAGGGGGGCAGGGGGGATAGGCCGCCGTTGCCGTTCTCCCCCTCTCCACGCGTGGAGAGGGGGCCGGGGGGTGAGGTTGCCGTTCAAGCCCCCAGTTTCTCCTCCCACTCCTCACACACCAGTTCCGCCTTCCGCGAGGCGATGCCCGTATACAGGCTCGGGTCCTGCAGCAGTGCGCGCTGCTCGGGCGCGAACTTCGCCAGATATGGCGACAGTTCCTCGGCCTCGTTCAGAAGCTCGCCCAAAGGCCTTCCCGTCCTCTGCGCCTCCAGCGTCAGCACCCGCAACGCCTCATGTGCATCCGGGTGCCCGTATCCCGCCAGCAGGATATACGCCGGCTCCGCCGCCACCATGCCGCTGGTCAGCCCGAAGTTGCGCGCCATCCGCTCCTTGTCGGTGACCAGCTTGCCCATGATCCGCGCCATCCGCCGCACGGCGGACACGAATAGGACGATGATCTCCGGCAGGAAGCGCTGCGAGGCCGAGTTCGTCAGATCGCGCTGGTGTTCGCAGATCTGGTCGGCATAAACCGTCTGCATCCGCGACACCGAAAGCTTCCACATACTCTTAACGTTTTCGAAGTTCCAAGGGTTGCGTTTATGTGGCATTGTTGACGAACCGACTTGCTGGGCGTCGAAAGCCTCGCCCACCTCGCCGATCTCGGTGCGCTGCAGGTGCCGCATGTCATCGGCAAGGTTCGCCAGCACCCCGAACGCGCTGATGATGGCGTGGAAGAAATCGACCACGTACTCCGCCTCGACGATCTGGGTCGAGTGCGTCGAGGGCTGCAGGTCCAGTTCCGCCAACACCTGCCGCTCGAACTGAAGCGGGTCCTCAAAGAAGAGCGAACTGGCGTTGTACGCCCCGACTGCCCCGCTGATCTTCCCGCGCAGGTTCTCACCGGCGGTTTTCACGGCCTCGATGCGGTTGCCGAAGCGGCTGACATACTCGGCCATCGCGAACCCGAAGGTGATCGGCACGGCGTGCTGCCCGTGCGTGCGGCCCATCTGCAGCGTGTCCTTCTCCCGCCGGGCGAGGTCGATGAGCACGCGCTCCAGCTTGAGCATCTCCGGCACGATGGCCGCGTGGCAGCAGTGCTTATATCGATACGCAGTCGCGGTGTCCTTGACATCGAAGCTGGTCAGCGACAGATGCACGAAGGGCTTCGCGGCATCGCTCACCCGCGCCTGCAGGCAGTTCACCAGCGCGCGGGTGTCGTGCTGAATGCGCGCATCCTCGGCGGCGATCTCGTCCGGCGTGATCTCCTCTGCGGCGCGGGCGATCTCCGCCGCAGCCTCGGCGCTGCACACGCCCTGCTTGGCCAGCGCCGCAGCCGCCGCAGCCTCGACCTTGGCCTCGGACAGATACCGCGCACGCTCGGTCAGATACGGCCCGAGAAGCTCTTGCAGCTTCGCATCCTGGCCGTAGTAGCGGAAGTCCAGCGGCGAGATGCAGTCGTAGATGTCGATGTTCATCGTCCATGTCCTTGCCGTGGCTTGATCACGGCAGCGGCCAAGCCGTCTGTAGGAGCGGTCTCCAGACCGCGACCGCCGTCGCTGCCTTCAGCCCCCGACAGGGGGCGCTCGCCAATTGCCCGGCTGACGCTCGCGTCAGCAACACCAGCGGAAGCTGGTGGATTCCGTGCTATCTAGAGACCACAACTACCACCGCCGACAGCGGCCGCATCGTCAGCGTTCCGCTCAATTGCCCGCCCTCTTGCTGCACCGCCGCCGGGGCGGCCCCCTGCGGGTAGAGAACCCGCGCCTCACAATGCCCGGCGGCCAGCCCAAGGTCCGCCCGCCGCGTTGTCCAGGTGACCTGCTGCTCTTTCCCCGAGAAGTTCGTGAACGCCAGCGCCACCGAGCCGTCCGCGGCTTTGAACGCCCCGCTGAGCACCGCCGGCCATGTCACGTCGTACTCGCTGGCGAACAGCTTCCAGCGCCCGGTGATCTTCTCCGCGCCCTGCACATCCGGCGGCCGCAGCCACTCGCCCATCCCCATCCACTTCGCCGCCGCATATCTGGCCCGCGCCAGTTCGTGCAGGTAATCGAGCCAGTCCGACCGCTCCTTCACCTGCGGCCCGAGGCCGAGCCACCCCAGTTGCGCGCCATAGGTGAAAAGTTGCGCGAACTTCCCGGCGTATAAACAGCCGCCGAATTTATCTTCCTCATATAGATAGCCGCCGTAGCACGAATAAAGACCGCCGTATACCGCCGACCAGATCGGCGTCACCCAGCCCTGGTTCTCATTGCAGCGCAGATACGCGTCGAAGTACCCGAACGGCTCGCACGCCGATTCCGTGGTGAGGATCGCGTCCGGCTTGATCTCCCGGATCGCCTTCTGCACCCGCGCGAGCAGTTGCCGATACCCCTGCACCCAGTGCTTTCCGCCGCCGAGCGGGTGTCCGTGCGAGGGGTCGAAGCACATCGTCGCGTCGATGCAGGCGATCTGGTCGAGATACACGCCGTTGAAGCCGAACTCGCCGACCGCCTTGCGCGCCCACTCGACCACGATGTCCCCCCGCTCCTTCGTGTACGGGCACATCGCGACATTCACCGGCTTGCCCTCCGCCGCCTGCCGGTTGAGGTCGGCGATCCAGGCCTCGTGCCGCGAGGCCTGCTCCGGCGGCAATGCCGCCCATCGCCACCCGCCATCTTTCCAATATTTCGTGCGCGCATCCACGAGGTTAGTATTCGTGTAGGGGAGCATCCGCACGCCGGCTTCCCGGACCCGCTTCAGCCCCTGCACCTCGACCGCGCCGCGCCCCAGGTCGAAGAACGTGTCCGGATACCCCTCATCGAACTGCGTCTGGCCGGGCCAGCCTTTCTGCCACCAGTAAAGCTGGTCCGCAACCGGCACATCCGGCATCGCGCGCCGCAGGTCGAGGCAGTTGAGCAGGCTGTCAGTCGGCTCGGTGGTCCCGCAGCCGTTTGTCTGCAGCCACAGGGGGTTCTCCTTGATCCACTGCGGCGAGCCGCCGAACCGCTCCAGCGGCACTTTCGGCGTCCACGGGGTCTTCGCCACCACCCACTGCCGGTAGCGCTTCGCCGCATCATACCAGTCGCCGGTGAGGCAGCCGATGACCACCGGATACGGGCTCTCATAGCTCTTGCCCGGCTTGCCCATGTCTTCGGGATACTGGCGCAGGAAGTACTCAATGCACCCCTTGTCCGGGTGCTTGTGCCAGTTGATCTGTTTCACATACCCGTCCGGGTCGTGGCTGCTGACATACAGGCAGCCGCCGCGGTCGGCCAGCGAGGTCACCTGCATCGTGGCGAACAGGCCGGGGTAGTTTGCCGCGTAATCGGCATTATGCGCCGGGTCGGTCTGCACGACGCCCCACCCCAGCGGCGTCGCCAGCACTCCCTCTTTGCTGACCGACAAATTCGGCAGCAGCGGGAAATCGACGGCCCAAAGCCCCAGCTTCTGCGACCGATTGCTGACCGCAATTCGCCATTCGCTGAGCGCCTGCCCCCGCCCCAGCGACACAGTCACCGTCACATCGAGCGCCTTCGGCTCCCCCGGCAAGTCGATCCCACGCCAGCGCAGCACAACCGACCCGGCTTCCCCCGATCTTCCCTCCTCGCAACTCAGCGCGCAAGGCGCAGTGCCGTCCACCGCAACCTCAGCCTTCGCATCGTAGCTGGGCGGCCGCAGCGCAATCCGCCAAAGCGGCGAGCAAACCTGCCCCGGGGCCACGAAGTCGCGCTGAGGCTGCAGGCAAGAGAGCCGCGTGACCGCGAACCCTGCATCAACCTTGGCGAACCCAATAAGCGTCCGCTCATTCCGCAGCACGACCGCGCTATCGCTCGCAAAGGCCTCCGCCGCAAGAATAAGCAGAGCGATTAGCGCGCCTGGTCTCACCAGAGCCGTCATCATCCTTACCATTGATTGGCATGTAGCTAGCGATACCTCCCCCCAGACCATGTGGCAGCGCGATTCATCGTGCGAATCATGCCGCACATCGGGCAATGTTTCAACTCTGGAAGGTTGCTTGCTCGCAGTCGACGGCGCAATAGACGAAAGACAGGCACATTTGGCGCGATAAATCGCGCCGCCACATGGCTGAAGGAAACGACTCGTGAGCAGGTAGTGAATCCACTCTTCGGCCTTCGTCATCGCCGTCCTTGCCGTTTTCGCCGTTGTTGCCGTAGCCGTTGCCGTCCTTTGCCGTTGATTCAGCGTTTAGCGTTCAGCGTTCAGAGTTCCACCTCAGTCGCTCCCGCCCCGCCCTCGGAGAACGGCGCGATGGCGAAGCTCTTCACCCGCTTGTTGGTCTTCAGGTACCGGGTAATCCCCTCGCGCAAAGCCCCGGTGCCCTTGCCGTGGATCAGCCGCACACGCGGCAGGCGGGCGAGGATCGCGTCATCGAGGTACTTCTCGATCTCGAGGACCGCCTCATCGACCATCATGCCACGCAGGTCGAGTTCCGGCGCGATCTCGAAGGCCTTGCGAGTGTGCATCTTCTCCGCGAGCCGCTGGGCTTCCTCGCTCGGCTGATCCTTCGGGGGCAGAAGGTCTTGCAGCGCGACCTCGACCTTCAGCTTGCCCACCTGCACCTCGGCCTTGTCTCCAAAGACCTGCAGCACAGTCCCATCGCGCCCAAACTGCACCACATGCACCGGATCGCCGACATATACCGGCACCGGGGCCGCCTTCTCCCCCTCTCCACGAGTGGAGAGGGGGCCGGGGGGTGAGGTGCCGTCGGACGGGGCAGATGGTGAGGTCGCCGTTTCCGGGCCGTGCGGTGGCACCGCAGCCGCCTTCTCCCTTTCCTCCTCCACGTTCCGCTTCAACTCTGCAATCTCCCGCCGCCTCTGCTCTGTGACCACGGACTGCCGTGGCTGCCGCTGCAGGTCGGCGATGATTCGCTGCGCCTCGGCTTCGGCCTTGCGCACGATCGCCGCCGCCTCGTCGTAGCCGGTCTCGACGAGCTTCTCGCGCATCTCCCGCACGCGCTCCAGGTCTGTCTCATACTGCCGCCGCAGGCGGTCGAGGTCTTCCTTCGCTCGCCGCGCGTCGGCCTGGGTGTCGGAAAGCGCCCGGCGTTTGCGCTCCATCTGCCGCCAGAAGTCCTCGATCTGCTGCTGCTCCGCCCCGCGAAGCTCCCTGGCCGCCGCGACGATCCGCTTCGGCAGGCCGATCCGTTGCGAGATTTCGAATGCGTTGCTCGACCCCGACTGGCCGATTAGCAGGCGGTAAGTCGGCTGGAGTGTTTTGATGTCGAACTCCACCGAAGCGTTCTCCATGCCGTCGGTGGCGTATGCGAAGATCTTAAGTTCGTTGTAGTGTGTGGTAGCGATGATCCGGCATCCGGCGTCATGAAGCTCCTGCAGCACAGCCTTAGCCAGAGCCGATCCTTCCGAGGGGTCCGTCCCCGCCCCGATCTCATCGAACAGCACCAGCGTCGCCGCCATCGCCGTTCTCCCCCCTCCCTTCGAGGGAGGGGGGCCGGAAGCCGTTGCCGTCTCCCCCCTCCCTACAAGGGAGGGGGGCTGGGGGGGTAGGGGGCCGTTCGCCGTTCCCGCCTGGGGCCGGGGGTGAGATGCCGTTCTCCCCCCTCCCTCCGAGGGAGGGGGGCCGGGGGGGTAGGACGCCGTTCGCCGTTCTCCCCTCTCCACTTGTGGAGAGGGGCCGGGGGTGAGGTTCGCCGTTCCCGCCTGGGGCCGGGGGTGAGATGCCGTTCTCCCCTCTCCCTGCGAGGGAGGGAGGCCGGGGGGGTAGGACGCCGTTTGCCGTTCTCCCCTCTCCACTTGTGGAGAGGGGCCGGGGGTGAGGTCC
>CAYWBK010000039.1:0-22217 GCA_964455745.1 uncultured Armatimonadia bacterium | reverse complement strand
CGGCGGTTCCGCGGCAGACCGACGCCACCGTCGAGACGCTATCGGCGCACCTGGCCTCAATCGCCTTCGCATCGCCGAGAACCAGAGAGGTGGTCGGGGCCGACGCTCCGGGAGGGCCGGGCCGGAAGCGGCCGTTCCCGGGAATCACGGTCAGCATGTTGGTGCCCATCGACTCGAACTGCTGCTGGATCTTGGCGGCTGCGCCCTGTCCGATGGCGACCATCGCGATGACTGCCCCGACCCCGATGATCATCCCTAGCATAGTCAGACTGGTTCGCATCCGGTTCGTACGCAACGCCTGAAATGCGATCTTGACGCTCTCCCATACGTTCATGTGAATCCCATCTCTCGTCTTTACCCATGACCTTCTGTCGGTCTTATGGCTCGCGTTCGAACTTGATACTGGCATGGGATGCCCCTAATCTAACCGGCATCCCATGCCCAATCGCGTGATGTGCCTCGTTCGTCGTGTGTGTTCCGTGGTACGGACCGAACGGCGCTAGTTGCCCGGATTGCCGCCCGGCGGCGGTCCCTGGGGCGCACCCCCGGCAGTGCTGTAGGTGGCCTCGGTAAGCTTCTTGAGGGTCTTCGCCTCGAAGGCGGTCAGCTTGCCATCGGATGCGACGTAGACTACTCCGTCGCCAACGGCCACTGCGGCCGCGCCCATCATCGGCGGAGGAGGCGGGCCACCCATGTCGAAGTTACCCCCGCCTCCCTGCCCCGGCGGGCCGCCGCCCGGCTGACACAGCGCGGGCACGAGGATCGCCGCCACCGCGACAACACAGATCACCAACGCAGCAATCAGGATCGTCTTGCTCATCTGCGCATCTCCCTTTCCGGCGAGGCTTCTCATCGTGCCATCTGGCAGGCCTCGCCATTTCGTGCAGCCCCTCGGCTGCGACTTGCGGAGTATGTGCCCCGAACATGACGGCGAACCCCACGCGCACATTACGAGACTGTAATCCACGACGGCTTTTCGTGGCCCGCGCTTTCTGTTACCATTTCGACATGCGAGTGCTTGTGGTAGAAGATGAAAAGCGCATCGCCGGTTTCCTACGGAAAGCCATGACTGAGGAGGGCTTCTGCGTGGACACGACCGGCGACGGCGACGACGCCCTGATGATGGCGACCACGCAGGCCTACGATGCCATCGTGCTCGACATCATGCTGCCCGGTCGCGACGGGCTGAGCATCCTGCGCATCCTGCGCGAGCGCCGCAACCCGGTGCCGGTTATCCTGCTGACCGCGCGCGGAGAGCTGGACGAGCGCATCGAGGGGCTCAGGGCGGGCGCTGACGATTACGTCACCAAGCCGTTCTACACAGAGGAGGTCATCGCGCGGGTGCACGCGGTGGTCCGCCGAGCGTCCGGCGATGGGGTTACGGTCCTGCAGTCAGAGGACCTCGTGGTGGACCTGGTGTCGCGGCAAGTGACACGGGGAGGGCAGAGCGTGGAGTTGACTGCTCGCGAGTTCAACCTGCTGACATACCTGATGCGTTCACCGGGGCGCGTATTCCCCCGGACGCAGATCATCGAGCATGTCTGGGGATATGATTTCGACCCCGGCACGAACCTTGTCGATGTATACGTTCAGCGACTGCGGAAGAAGATCGAACCCGATGGCGAACACCAGTTCATCGAAACCGTCCGCGGTGTCGGCTACCGATTCCGGCAAGGCTAGCCGGCCTCGCGCACCGAGGGCAAGGTCTTTCGGGGCCCGGCTCGCGCTGCTGTCCACGCTCGCGTGCGGCTTTGTCCTGGCCGCGTTCGCCGTATCAGCCTGGCTGATGGTGCGCGGCGCGAGCCTGGGCCGGCTGGATGAGGCCATCACCGCCCGTGCGATGCACGGCCTACGGCCACCACGGGATGCGGAGCCGTGGGAACACCACTGGGAGGGACTCGAGCACGCCTTTGACCCCCTCATCGGCGCGGACTCCACCTCAGCAGTTCTCGTGCTGGCCAGAGATGCGGACGGTAAGATCGTCTACCAGTCGAATCACTGGCCGGAGCACCTCAGGCTCGACATGCTGCCGCCGCCCAGCACGTTTCAGAGCCACCCCCCGGGGCCGCCGCCCGGTCCGCCCCCGGACGAAAACGGCACGGAGACGAAGGGCCCGCCTCCGCCGATGGTCCCGCCGAGGTTTGTGTCCGTGCGTGCGGGCTCACGGGACTGGCGACTCGGCGCGATGGGTGACGGCGAGCGGACGCTGGTCGTGGGCCTCGACACCGGTGTTTTCGCGCCGGAAATCCTCTGGACACGCAACGCGTTCCTCGCGGCCATGCCCGCTGCGCTGCTCTTGGTGGGCGGGATCGGATGGCTGGTGTCGCGGCGAGCCATCCGCCCGGTGCAGGCGCTCGCGCTTGCCGCGGAGGGCGTGACCGCTCGCGGCCTGGACCAGCGCATCGAGGCGCACGGCGCGGACGCCGAGTTCGCGAGGCTGATCACGGTCTTCAACGCCATGCTCGACCGACTGGAGCGGAGTTTCTATCAGGCGACCAGGTTCAGCGCCGATGCCGCGCACGAACTCAGAACTCCGCTAACTATCCTGCAAAGTCAACTGGAGGAGGCCCTGAAGGCGGCGGAGGAGGGGTCCGGGGAACAGGGGCGGTACGCGGAATTGCTGGAGGAAGTCTGCCGGTTGCGGTCGATCGTCCAGAGCTTGCTGCTCCTATCCCGCGCGGATGCCGGCCAGCTACGCCTGGACCTCGCCCCTACCAACCTCACACAGATGGCCGAGAGTCTGGCAGACGACGTTCGTATCCTGGCGCCGGACCTGACTGTGTCCGCTGACCTGGCTGAGGATGTCTGGGTGCCGGCCGACGCCGGACTGCTCTCCCAAACGCTGACGAATCTCGCCACCAACGCTGTGCGATACAACAAGGAAGACGGGTCGATCACTCTTTCACTGCGGCGTGTGGGGGATCGAGCGCAGTTCGCGGTCTCCAACACCGGCCCGGGAATCCCTGTTGAGGAGCGCGACAGAGTATTCCAGCGTTTCTTCCGGGGAGCGCGACCGCGCGGTGGCATCGATGGCTTCGGCCTCGGTCTGAGCCTGGCACAGGAAATCGCGCGTGCCCATGGTGGCGACCTGGCCCTGGTCGACCGCAAGGACGCACTGACAACCTTCGTGCTGGGGCTACCTGCCGTGGCCCCGGACGAGGCACACGCCCAAGAAGCGAGGTCAAACCGTGAGCACTGATCGGCGCCGTCCCTGGTGTGTCCTGATGGTCGGGCTTACGCTCTGCTCTGCGGCTTTCGCCATGCCGGCTGCGGTCCCCGGCCCGGCCATCGCCATCTTCAGCGACTCCGATTTCCCCTACTTCTGCGCGCCGCCGGGCCTCACCGGGCCTGACATGCAGGCCTGGTTCACCCGACTTGGCCTGCGGGCCGACCTGCTCGACAGCAACGCGCTTGCCGACCCTCAACGGTTCTCCGCCGAGAAGTACGCGGCTCTCATCCACCTGTATGGAAACACTTTCCCGGAGGACGCGGCGGACAACCTGCGCCGGTTCCACCAAAGCGGCGGCAGCCTGATCTCAGCCGGCGTGCCCTTCTGCCACCCGTGCAGGCGAACGGGAGTCGCGGACTGGGCGTGGGTGACAGGCGCGAAGGATCAGGCCGAGGTCACGGCGGAGGCGGCGCACAGCGGGAAGTGGGGCATCAAGATCGCGAAAGGTTCGCCCGGATGGTCGGGCCTGCAGCAGATCGCGAGGATCCCGGCCAAACCTGGCGAGACCTTCACGCTCGGAGGCTGGGCCAAGACGCTCGACACGGGCGGAGGGCCCCAGGCCGACGCGCTCCTTCTTCGCTATTGGGACGCCGGCGGCCGATTCCTCGGACAGGAGGGCCCCTCGCTTCCCTCTCCCGGCGGCGATTGGTCGTTCGTCTCAGCCAACGTGACGACCCCGCCACAGACCGCGGCCGTCGACGTCATCCTCGTCCTGTGGAAACCGCCGGCGACCGTGTGGATCGACGATGTCGTCCTCGTGCGCGGCCAACTGCCCGCGGGTTCGCCCGTGTCCCCGGTCGGCAATCTACTCCCGAACCCGGGATTCGAGCAGCCCGGCGGCGACTGGAAGGACCTCGGGCACGTCGAGTTCTTCGGGCATGACCGGCTCGGGACCGGGGGCTTCTACACCTCCGCCGGTCCTCGTGGCGAGCTGCTCTACCACGCCGACGCCGATCCGCTATCGCTGGCCGCGCTTGACTGGCCCCGCTGGCAGCGTCTGTACCGCGACGGCGCGCTCGGCGCGACGCAGGCGCTCAACCCGGCATCGCTACCGCCGGAGGACAAGGTGGTGCCCATCGTCGAGTTCCGCGACCCCGCCGGCACCTGGCCCGTCATCACACTCATCCGGCACGGCTGCCCGCAGTTCGCCGGCGCAGTGGATGTCTGGGCGGGGGCGGCCCTCTTCGCGTCCGGCGATCTCGACGCGGTCCTGGCCCAGCGCGAGGTGTTCGGCCGGGCGGCCCTGTATGCCCTCCGCCAGCGGGGCATCACGCCTGCCGCTGACTTGCTCGCGCGCGCTGACCGCTTCTACCGCGCCTCCGCGCTTCCGGCGGGGATCATCCCTCACACGGCACAGCGCGGCTTCGACGGCGTGTTCCCCAAGTGCCCGCTACCGGCGCGCAAGCTTTGCGTGGTCGATGCGAGTGCCTTGCCCCTCGATGAAAAGCTGGCGCTGGTCTCGCTCCAGGGCGTCATCAACGCTCGCCAGCCGCGACTGTACTTGGTCACCGACCGCACAGATGCGAAGTCCGGCTCTCCGACGGTCGAAGAGCGCTGGCTCGATTGGATGAAGGCCCGCGGCGACATCGCCGAGATCGAGCGGATGAGCGATCCCTGGTCGCTTCTCAAGCGGTGGAAGGATGAGATCAGGGGAGCGGTCATCACTGACCCCGACCTGCCGACCTCGGTCAACATCGCCACGATGATCTGCGGCCTGGACCATGCCGTGATGGTCTCGCCCGAGCTGGCCCGGCGGCTGCGCCTGCCGGTCATTGCAGACCTGCGCGGCCGGTGGCATACGAACGTCGCCGCGTACGAGTGGGCTATTGCGAACCTGTGGCCGAGACTGAATCACAACCTGCTGGGGATCATGTACCCGGAGTGGGTGCGGCCCCGAGACTACCTCATCGCGCAGAAAGCCTTCTGCTTCTGGATCACGGGCGCAAAGGACGCCCGCCCCGGCGTCGCCTCGCCGCTCGAGGAGACGGCTGTCATCTCCAGGCTCCTGGCGGAGGCCCCGGTCAACATCGGCGTATTGGGGGCGCCGTGGGCCGGGGACGGTGTCGGCATCCAGGAGGGGCCGGGCGTCACGCTCCTGTCGACCTATGCGAAGTTCCTGTCGTGGTCGGCGGAGACAGGCAACCTCAGCGTGCATTCAGGCACGCAGCCGCCCCAATTCCGGCGCGAGTTGCCGCCGGCTCCTCCGCTGGACCGGACGAAGGTCTACCTGTCCTTCATGGTCTCGGATGGCGACGCGCCGATCAACTGGTACAGCTTCTTCCTCACCCGGTACTGGGACGACCCGGTGCACGGCCGTTTCCCGCTGGCCTGGAGCCTCGGTCCGACGACCTACGACCTCATGCCCGACCTCATGGACTACTACTACCACAAAGCCGGCCCGAACGACACGTTCGTCTGCGCGTGCTCGGGTGTGGGTTACTGCTACCCCGGTCCTTATGCGAGCCGGTACGAGCATCCCGACCGCGTCTTCAAGGGATTTCTCGATCTGACCGGGCAGTACATGCGCCGCCTCGACGAGCGGGGCTTGTGGACCCACAGCGCGGATTCCGAGCGCCTTCGCCGATATGCGGCGGGACTGCCCGGACTGCAATACTTCCTGCCGGACTACGGCCTGCAGCCCGACACGACGCCCGCGAACGCCACCGTCACCGTTGACGGCGTGCCGGCGTTCCACGCGATTGCAGGCTTCGATCCGAAGGGCGATTCCGACCGCGCGCTGGAGCTTATCGTCAGCGACATCCGCCGAAACACGCCCCCGCAGCGACCCGCGTTCCTCAACGCATTCGTGCAATGCTATCCGTGCTCGCCGACGGTGCTGCAGCAGGTGCTCGACCAACTCGGGCCCGATTATGTCCCCGTACTGCCGGAGCACCTCGCGACGCTGTACAAGACGGCCGCGGAGCGTCAGCCCGGCCAGTGAGGTCAGCGACCCGGCGGCGGCGTGGGGTATGGCTGGCCCTCCGGAACCTGGCGCAGGCTCCCATCCAGCATAACGACAATGTCGTACTTCTCTCCGTCGCCGTCATAGTACATCCCGCCCGTGTGGATGGCATTCTGTGCAATCGCCGGCACCTGCACGACCTCGTTCCGCACTCCCGCCTTGGCGTGAAGCAACATGACGCGGTCCCCATGATCGGTGAGCGTGCGCACGTTCTTGCCCGCAAGCGCCGCGTTGAGAGCGTAGCCGTACTTGTGGTCCGGGTCGGCGGGACACTGGAACACGTCCTTGCCCGTGGCCGCATCGGGCATAATGCTAGGGCCTATCTCGTCGCACCATGACGCTGCCGGCGGCAGTAGCCCGCCGTGGTCGCGTGCGTAGGCAAGGAGTGCCTTGGCGATCATCGTCATGTGCCGCGAGCAGGCGTCCGACAGTGGCTGCGCTTCGGCAAGCTCCCTCAGGGTCATCCCCACGGGAACCGACGTAGTATTGCCTGCGGCAGTGGCGACCCAAATGGGTGGCGAACCCGGCTGTCGCGGCGGGAGGGCGTCCGGGTCGCCCGCGGCATTCCGAGACAGGTCCGTGGACTCGAATACGACAACCAGATTACGCCGCTCTTCCCAGTTGTCGGACAACGGCTTCCCGGCCAGGTTGGCGTTGATCGCGTAGCCGTACTGGTCCGGCTTGAGACCCGCGCGGTGGAGCAGCGAAGGGTCCAGGCAGTATTTCTCCATCTCATCGACCCACTTGTCCGCCGGCGGGAAGCGATTGCCGTGCTCGGCGACATACTCCAGCAGCGCTTGCGCCAGCCTCTGCAGGCGGTTGCGATCCTCCCACCGCGACGCGTCCGGCGCTCCCCCGCTCGATCCGGGGGAATGCTGGAGTTGGAGCATCATAACGGACTTCGTTTTGCCCGTACTCAGGAGCACGCTCTTCTCCAGGTCGATGCCCCAGGTGCCATCATCGCCCTTCACAAGCTCGAAGGTGCGCGTGATGGTCGGCGTCTGCGTCACGATGACCCTCGTTGCCCCGCCTTCCGTCTTGACCTGGGCGTTGGCCGTCCCCGCAAGCGTCCCCAACGGCAGGAATGAGAACTCGATGAGCACGTCGCGGAACCCCAGGCCCTGCGGTCCGAGATCGCGGTTCATCCCCTGTGCCATCGCCTCCACGCCCTTGCGCAGGCCTGATTTGTCGTCCAACAACGCCACCGCAGTCTTGACATCGCCGGTTTCGCAGGCCCGCACGTATGCTTGCACCACTGCGGTCGGGTCCTTACGGTCGATCTGCGGCGCGGGCTGAGGAACAGGCGCTTGTGCCAGCGCCTGCCCGATTGCAACGCATACCAACAGAAGACACACAGTGAACCTCGTCACCTTGCACCACCCTTTCTGCGGTACCGGTATGGGCGCGACCTGCGGAGCCTATTGCGTTTCGCTCGTCACTTCGGCTTTGGTCTCGGCCCGACCTTGGACACGTCGATTGGCTGGAATCCAATGCGTTCGGCGGGCGAGCCCGGCTTCAGGCGGAAATCGCCCTTTGCCGGATTCACGAATAGCGGGTCAGCGAAAATGCTGTGGATGTCATGCCCGCGCTTCCGCCAGTCGCGCAGCTTCGCCGGGCCGGTCGTCTTCACCGGCCCGCGCGTGTCGTAGTAGAGATTGTAGTCGAGGCGGAAGTTGTCACCCTCCCAATTGCCACCGAGCAAATTGCCGTTGTCGATGACCACGATATTGCGCTGGAATGTGTAGCTGACGTGCTCCTCCGCCCGGGTGCGGTTGATCTGGTTTTCCTTGGCGAAAGCGAAGATGTTATTCTGTAGCAGGTTCTCTTTGCCGTAATGTTGGTGGAACCCTCCGCACTTCGTTCCATACACAACGTTGTTGGCAAGAAGGATGCCGGTACTTCCCTCGTCCGTGTAAAGCCCCCAGCCACCGTAGCCGTAGGATACGATATCGTGGACCAGATTGTGGCAGACCCGAGTGCCGGGCGAATCGCCGAGCGTATACACCGCGCCCATATCCGACAAGAGGCCCATCCCGATGTCATGGATGTGGTTGTACTCGACCACATTCCGCGCCGCCGACGACGGCGCATACCCCCACGACCAGCCGACCGACACGCCGGTGTAGTACAGATGATGGATGTGGTTGTGCACTACCTGGTTGTCGTTGCTTTGGGTGATAAGTACCCCTACAGCACTGAAAAAAACGCGACCGCAGTCGTGGATCTCGCAGTCGGCGACCGTGGTGTAGGCACTGTCCTGCATGACCTTCACGCCGCCGGCTCCGAGGTCGTGTAGTTCGCAATATGAGACCATATTGCCGCTGCAGCCTGCCCCGAACTCGATGGCGTAGTTGCCGATGTGCGCGACTTCGCACTCGTGGAACACGCAGCCTTCAGTATGTTCGGCGTAGATCGCCCCGGGCACAGTGACAGCGGCCTGCGAGGCTCCGGGGGAGTCTGGCGGGAGCCGCCACTCGGTATGCGCGAAGGAGATGCCCTCGAAGCGGATGCCCGCCACCGGGCGTCCAGGCTTGCCTTGTATGCGCACCACCTGCTCGAGCCTCGGGGCGATCACCTCGACCTCGCCAAGCTTCTCGCCCCGCTTGGGCAAGTAGTATAGCTTCCCCTCGGGACGGTCGAGATACCACTCGCCGGGCTGATCGAGCGCCTCGAACACGTTCTCGACGAAGTAGCGGCAGCCGTGGGGCCCGAAGTCGTCGGTCAGTCGCCGCACCGTCTTCGTGGTAAGGTTGACCATGTTGGTGCTCTCGTCCACCGAGGCGATGGGCGTCCAACTCTCCGTCCACAGCGTCAGAGCGCAGACCTGCACGTCGGACAGGTTGCGCCACGCTCTCACATCGCCGGGGTGGCAGACGAATCGGATCTGACCCTCATCGTACCGCGTATCGGGCGTGACGTCGGGCTGTTCGGCGACCCGAAAGAAGCCCTCTCTCGGCAACCGTGGGCGGCTGCGGCGCTCCCCATTGACCCAAAGCTCGGCGAATGTCCACTTGCCCTTCGCCACCTCGGGCAGGTCGGCGACCCACGCCTTCTTGCCGTTCACCTTCTCCTCGCGCCAGCCGCCAATCGCAACGCCGCCGCTGATAACCGGCCTCGCGCCCGGCTCAGCAGTCCAAGTGACCGGGCACAGCGGGGCGCCTGAGTCTTCGGGCTTGAGCACGAGCGGCGTGTCGAGAAAGTAGGTGCCGTCAGCGAGGTAGACCGTGACCGGCTGGTCCAGCTTGCCGCCCTCATTTAGCTTCCGCACCGCGTCGCGAGCGGCCTGAAGCGACGCAAAGGGCTTCGCGCGCGTGCCGGGGTTCGTATCGCAGCCATTCGGGGAGACGTAGAAGGCGGGCATGGGTCGCACCTCCGTGGAGTATCTGGTTCGGCAGAGGGTTCATTTCGTGTGCGGACCGCGAGGACCTGCTCCAGCTCAGTTTCGAGGTCGAGAACACAGGGACGGTCAAGGGGATGAGGTCCCGCAGCTTTACATCCACGACTTGGTGGCCTCGATGGTGCGGCCCATGAAGGAACTCAGAGACCTCACGCGCCTCACTCTTGACCCAGGGGAGAAGAAGACGGTCACGTTCCGGCTGCCTCAGGACAAGCTGGCCTTCTGGAACGCGCAGATGCAACGAGTGGTCGAGCCGCCGGGGCAGTTCGACGCGATGGTCGGCAGCTCGTCCGCCGACATCCGGCTGAAGGGGTCGTTTACGGTGGAGGGAGAGGGAGGACGGCCCTACCCCGCCTGCGACGGGCCATCCCTCCCGGAACGGCATCTCACCCCCGGCCCCTCTCCGCAAGCGGAGGTATGTGTTTACCGACACCTCTGTCAGACCATGTGGGATTTATCGCGCGGATTACGTCGCGTAACTACCAACATCTTCGCTTTCAAGAGGATACTTGCTCGTGCCAGCGGTGCAATGGGCGGAGAGCAGTTTGGGCCTGCATTTGGCGCGATAAATCACGCCGCCACATGGTCGAAGGAGGCAATCACTAAACAGGTACAAGCGGAGAGAGGAGAACGGCAACGACTACGGCTAACGCTGGCGGACGAGACGCCCGCCCCGCGCGATACGTCCGAAGCAAGCGGCGGCCCCAAGATCGTTCGCGATCCGGTGGCCGCCGCCTGCTCAAGTTGTAAACCCCCAACCTACGGCAGCGTCCACAGGATCACGGAGTCCTGGTCCTTCACAAAGACGTTCTTCCCGGCGAAGACCGGGAACGCATAGGTCGGCGTGTCTGCGACCTTCGTCTGTCCCAGTTCTGTGTAGGCCTTGTCGCTAGCCTGGAAACCAATCAGGGTTCCGTTACTGGGCAGCACCACGATGGCCGCGCCAAGATCGACGACGGCGCCGAAGCCGCTACGGTCGCGCTGAGTGGTGTCGAGCCATGCCGTCTTGCCGGTTTTGGCGTCGATGCAGAACAGGTTGCCACGATTGGAGAGGCCGTACAGGAAGCCGTTCTCAAGCACAGGTGTGCTGAACTGACAGGCGATGTCGGGGTTGCTCCAGGCTTCGGTGGCCGTGAAGGCGTCGCCCTGCTTCGCGATGTTGACCGCCTTTGTGCCTCGCGCCGCCCCGGTGAAAATGACTGTCTGCCCGTCAATGATCGGCGTGGCGGAATTGTAAGCCATCCCCTGGGGGACGAACGGGATCTCCCACAACAGCTTCCCATCGGCCAGGCCGACGCCGATGACGCTCTTCTCGCTCAGCGTCACGATCTGCTCCGTGCCCGCCACGGTCATCAGGACAGGCGAGGCGTACTGCGGGGCCTCGTTCGCACAACGCCATTTCTCATCGCCGGTGGCGAGGTCGAAGGCGACGAGCGCCCCGTTGCCATCTCCCCCCACATGCGCGATGGCCATCCCGTTCGCGATGAGCGGTGACATTGATGTGTAGAATTTAGGCACCACGTTGGGGAACACATCCTTGCGCCACAAGACCTTACCTGTGGCCGCGTCGAGGCAGGAGACGGTCCCGTTCACGCCCAGCGTCACAACTTTGCCGTCGGCCACCGCCGGCGAACTCCTGGGGCCGGGATGCCGGGCCGCCGGGCCGCCGACCGCCGCTGTCGGGTTTTTGTCCTGCCACACGATCTTCCCGTCTGCCGCGTTCAGACAGGAGGTGACTTCATCGTCACCCTGTCGTGCGAAGACGTACAGCTTGCCGTCGACGAGAGCGGGCGTGGAGTCGCCGGCGCCGACCGCCGTCTTCCACTGTTGGGTCAACGTGGCCGGCCACGCGGCAGGCACGACAAACCCGGCCACCTTCGCATCGCGATTCGGGCCGCGCCACTGGGGCCAATCTTGCGCGAACGCGCAGCTCGCGCTGATGAGGACGACACAGCTCAGCAAGGCACTCACTAGCAGTCTCGCATTCCTCACAATGCTACCTCCCGTCAATTTGTGGACTCGAATTGCTGTGCGCGCAGCCCCGGACCTGTGCGCCGTTTGCGGTATGCAGAACTCTCTTACGGACGTACAACCCGGACACGTTGTTCTATAGAGGTCAGCGCACGTGTTCGTCTAGAGCGACAGGAATCCTGCCTGAGATCGAGGCATTCGCCGTGCTGCTTTGCAGAAGCTTAACGCGGCCAGCGGGCGAGACGCCCGCTCCACGCGACGCCCACGCCGGTGTCACTCGCCCCAGTGCTTCGCGCGCGCCACGGCCCGATGCCAGCCGGATGTGAGTTCCTGCCGGCATCCCTCGTCCATTGCAGGCTCGAAGCGGCGACCGACAGCCCAGTTCGCCGCCAACTCGTCTCGATTATTCCAGTATCCGACCGCCAGCCCGGCGAGGCAGGCGGCGCCGAGGGCGGTCGTCTCGACCGACGCCGGCCTGACCACCGGCACCCCCAGAATGTCGGCCTGGAACTGCAGTAGAAAGTCGTTCACAGCAGCCCCGCCATCCACCCGAAGCTCGGCCAGCGGCGAATCCAAGTCGGTCTCCATCGCGCGCAGGACATCGGCAGTCTGGTAGGCCATCGCTTCGAGCGTCGCCCGCACGATGTGCGCCCTCCCGGAGCCCCGCGTAAGCCCGACGAGCGCGCCGCGCGCCGCATCGTCCCAGTGCGGGGCCCCCAGCCCCACGAATGCGGGCACGAAGTACACGCCCCCGGTATCCGGCACCGATTGGGCCAGCGCTTCGGTTTCCTCGGACGACCGGATGATCCCCAGTTGGTCGCGCAGCCACTGGACCGCGGCCCCGGCAACGAAGACGCTCCCCTCCAGCGCATACTCCATCGCTCCGCCCGCCGACCAGGCGATGGTGGTGAGCAGGCCACTGCGCGATTCGACGGGCCGTGAGCCGGTGTGCATGAGCAAGAAGCACCCGGTGCCGTAGGTATTCTTGGCCATCCCGGAACTGAAACACCCCTGCCCGAAAAGCGCGGCCTGCTGATCGCCGATAGCCGCGGTCAGTGGCACTTCCGCCCCGAGGATGTCCGACCTCAGCACCCCGAATGAGCCACTCGATGGCACGATCTCCGGGAGAACGGAAGCTGGAATGTCCAGAATCTGCAGGATTTCCTCATCCCATTCAAGTTTGTGGATGTTCAACAGCATCGTCCGCGAGGCGTTCGACCAGTCGGTCGCATGGACCCTCCCGCCGGTCAGGTTCCAGGCCAGCCAGGTGTCCACAGTGCCGAACAGCAAGTCGCCTTTCGCGGCCAGCTCGCGCGCTCCGGGGATTTCGTCCAATGCCCATCGGGTCTTCGTGCCTGAGAAATAGGGGTCGATGACCAGCCCCGTCTTCGAGCGCACCCAGTCATCGCCGACATCGCAGCGGAGCTGCTCGCACAGCCCGGCGGTCCGGCGGCACTGCCAGACAATGGCCCCGGTGATCGGTCGCCCCGTCGAGCGCTGCCACAACACGGTTGTCTCCCGCTGGTTGGCGATGCCGACAGCGGCGAGGTCCCGCGCCTGCAGGCCGGCCTTCTGCAGCGCCTCGCGCGCGGCCTCAACCTGCCCGGAGACGATCTCCAGCGGGTCCTGCTCAACCCACCCCGGCGCGGGGAAGCGACAGGCCAGTGGACGCTGCGCAATCGCCACAATCTCCGCCTGCGGCCCGAAGATCACCGCCCGCGAACTCGTCGTGCCCTGGTCCATCGCCATGACATACCGGCTCATGCAAAGGCTCCTTGCCTGTGTGAGGTGGTTCCGGCAATCCTATCGGACCACAGTGGTCCCGGCAATCCTATCGGACCACAGTGGTCCCGCAATCCTGTCGGACCACAGTGGCCCCGACAATCCTGTCGGGGAAAGCCGTTCCCGCCGCGCTCCCGCCCCCGACAAGATTGTCGGGGCCACTGCAGGATTATCGCGACCACCGCACTACACTGGCCGTTCCCCGCACCAATTCCCCGGCCAACCTACAGACCCCTTGTCCGCTCCCAGGCAGGAACTCCTCTCCCCCATCAGGAATGTGCCCCGCGACTCGCCATCTGTTACAGGAGCACCCACGCCCCCATGAACACTCGCGAACGATTCGTCAGGACCCTCACCGGAAAGCCGGTGGACCGCGTGCCCTTTATGAAGATCTTCGGCGGCGACAATGCCATCTTGCCCCAGTGGGAACAGGAGCACCCGGGGATCGGCGCGTGCATCGACGAACTGCTGCAGTTCGAGGGCGGCTACCGCGGCTGGCGCTGCACTCCGGTGAATATGGACCCCTCACAACTCGGCCCGGATGTAGTCTTGGAGGACTCCGAGACCAAACTCATCCGCCGCCGGGGTGACGGCACGGTGGACGTACTGCACAAGAGCGGTGACTACCACCAGCACGACATCGACTGGCCCATCAAGAGCGTGGCCGACTGGCGGGAGTACAAGGCCCGGCACATGCAGGCCGACGATCCTGAGCGGTTCCCCGCGAACTGGCCGGAACTGGTCGAGGAGTACCGCAATCGCGACTACCCGCTGCAATTGACGCACCGGGGGGTCTACGGCTTCTGCCGCAATCGCATGGGCGACGAGAACCTCGCTTATGCCTTCTACGACCAGCCCGAACTGGTCCGCGACATGATGGACCACTACACCGATATGGCGCTCGCGATCTGGGAGAAGATGGTCGCCGAAGTGGACTTCGACCTGATCGAATGCTGGGAGGACATGGCCTATCGCACGGGGGCGCTGATCTCACCGAAGACATTCCGCGAGTTTATGACCCCACAATACCGGAAGATGGCTGCCTTTGCGCGACAGCACGGCATCGAGGTCATCCTCGTGGATTCGGACGGGTACATCGAAGACTTGACCGAGGTGATGCTGGAGGCAGGGGTCACTACCCTGTACCCATACGAGGTCCAGTCAGGCAACGACGTGACGCGCGTGCGAGATCGCTTCCCGGCGGTCGGCTGTATAGGCGGCCTCGACAAGCAGGTCATGGCACGAGGCAAGGCGGCCATCGACCGCGAGATGGAGCGCGCCCGCACACTGATCGAGGGCGGGCGCTTCATCCCGGGCCCCGATCATTTCGTGCTCTCGGACGTTACCTTCGCCAGCTATCGGTATTTCATGGAGCAACTGCGCGAGGTCGTGATGGCGACCACGCCGAGGGCGGGCTGAGGAGATAGCAACCGGGCCCCTCGACGCTCGGCGGGATTGGTGCGGCAAGGGACGTCCTTGCAGGGGCGCCCAGGAGCATCGTTTTTACGGATCACACCAAGCCCAGGGGTGTCTTCGGTTCCGCGCTAGCGGGATCGAAGACGGGGACCCCAGGGCAGGTGGCTGCCCGGATGGCGCGGGGTCCCCGTCACGGCCTCGTTCCATCCCGCTTCGCGGGCCGGAACGAGACCGCGACACCCCGCGCCTTGACCGTTCAAAGTGCCACATCTAAAAACGATGCTCCTGCAGGGGCGCCCCTTGCGCTTGTACTCACGCTGGCTCCGTCGACGTCTGTGCGCGCCCGATCAGCAAGCCACTTCATCGGCGACTTCGAGGATCTTCACCACGGGTTCTCCTATGACCCCGGCCTGCTTGATTGCCTCCCGCAGGAAGTCGGATTGCATGAACTCGCGCGCTTTCGCAATGTCATCGATCTGCAGGGCAACGGTGAGGTCGTTCGGATCACCGGGGCTGTGCATGATGTAGCCGCCCCGCAGCCCAGCCGCGTCGCGCTGCGGCTTGCTAGCGTCGAATGATGGTTTCCACTTCGCATAGTCCTCAACTTTGTGCTCGACTACTAGCCATGTCATGGTAGGTCCCTCCAGTCTCTCCGCTAAGCCGATATCGCCCGCCCGTATTCGCTGGGGCGATACCATCCTTGTACCCCTCCTCTCTGCCTGCCCAATCACTATTCTGGCTACAGCGGTCTGATGCAACGCGCTTCGGGAGGTCGTATAGGCGCAATGCAGAAACTGCACGCTCAGTTGGGAAGCCACACCAAGCGAGGGAGTGCGCAATGGCCGATCATCCGCAAGAAGACAGCATGTGGTCCGATGTGGTGCTGACAGAAGGGCCGGAGCCGACGGTCAGCTACCGCACAGGCATGATCGTGTACGAGGAGTCTCTGAGCAAAGGCAGTTTCGTGAGCCGAGGGTGGAACGCCGCCGGGCTTGTGAATTTCTACGACGGACGTCTCAATCCAGGCGAGCATCCCATGCCGCAGGCGTTCTGGCTCGAAGTGGACGGTCAACTGCTGGCGTCGGACTGGGAGTGGCTTGGCCTGGAGGAACTGCCGGAGACCGGCGCGGCCGCAGGCGTCCGGCACACGGTGGTCTCGCTCAGGCACACTGTGCGTTCGATCACCGTCAAGGTGCATACCAGGCTTGACGGGACCGCGATCCTGACGCGCTGGCTCGAGGTCATCAACACCGGCGACCGACCTGCGGCCCTGTCGGCGGCCGCATCATGGAGCGGGGTGCTGCAGAAGACGAGCCGCTGGCGCTCGCATCTCGGCGACACAGGCACGCCACTGTACTCGCTTGGCTACTTCGGCAACTCCCACTGGGGCAACGAGGGAGACTTCCAGTGGCACGACCTGCCCGTCGCAGGCTACAGCGTCGACGGGCGCTATCGGCGCGACCGCCATCGGCACCCGATGTTCGTGCTGCGGAACAACGCGAGCGGCGAGCATTTCATCTGCCAACTGGCATGGACGGGCGGCTACCGCTTCGAGTTCGACTTGGATGCCGACGCCGGCACGATGGACCAGGCGGCTCGCCTGTTCTTCCGTGCCGGACCGGACGCCCCGGCGCCGCTGCGGGTCATCGCCCCCGGTGAGACGGTGGTGACGCCGGAAGTCCACCTCGGGGCCGCCTTCGGCGACTTGGACACCGCGATCCAGGCCATGCACGATCATCTGCGCCAGAGCGTCTTCATGCCGCAGCCCCGCGGCCGTGGCGGGTGGGTGGAGTCGGGCATCGGCCCCGAAGTGGAGATCACCGCCGAGCAGGTCATCCACGCCATCGACGCCGCCGCCGACCTGGGGGCCGAGGTCTTCTTCGTCGATGCCAGTTGGTACGCAGCGCCCCGCGGCAACTGGTGGAGCACCGTCGGTGATTGGGAGGTGAACCTGCAGCGCTTCCCCGACGGCTTGAAGCCGTTCCGCGACCGCGTTCACGAGAAAGGGATGCTGTGGGGGCTTTGGATGGACGCGGAGCGCATCGGCGATGAGAGCCGCATCGCCGCCGAGCATCCCGAATGGCTGGCAGCCGCTTATGACGGCGAGCGGAGGCTTGGGGGCATGATCGATTTGACCAACCCCGAGGTCGCCGACTGGATGGAACAGCAGATTGCGCGCGTCATCGGGGACAATGAACTCGATTTCTTCCGTCTGGACTACAACACTCACCCCGGCCCCGGCTCGCGGACGCTTCGCGACGGGTACGTGGAGAACGGCTACTGGCGCTACTACGAGGCTCAGTATGCCATCTACGACCGTCTGCGGGCGCGATTCCCGGATGTCATCTTCGAGAACTGCGCCGGGGGCGGCGGGCGCACGGACATCGGCATGGTTCGGCGCTTCAGCCACACCTGGGTCACCGACTGGCAGATCGCGCCGCGTTCTTTCTCGATCACCAACGGCATGACAATGGCCCTGCCGCCGGAGTATGTCGACCGGCTCATCGGCGGCCAAAGCGGCCACACAATGGCGCAGTTCGACTTCCAGGCGCGGCTGCTGCTATTTGTGCGCCCGACCCTGGGCTTCCTCAAGCCACCGGGCGCCGAGTGGAACCCGCACGTTCTGGAGCGCGCCAAGCACCTGATCCGCCTATACAAGGACTTCGTGCGTCCTATTATGAACACAGGCCGCATCTATCACCACACGCCCACGGTGCCTGGCCCCGATCCGCAAGGATGGGGAGTGCTGGAACTGGCCTCGCGAGACCGCACTCGCGCCATCTGCGGCCTTTTCCAGCTCTCCGCCCCGGTCGAGCCGGAGTACCTGCTGCGGTTGCGCGGCCTGGACCTGTCTCGCCGCTACCGAGTGACCTTCGACAACAGCGGGCAAAACTGCGAAGTCGAGGGGTTCATACTGATGAGCCAGGGCCTCGCCATCCGCCTGGAGGGAGCGTTGACCTCGGAGCTGCTGGTCATCGAGGCCGTCTGAGCCGGCTGCGCTGCGTGCCGGTGCAGCACGCCGGACAAAGAGCGAACCCCGGTGAACAATCCACGGCAGGAGTACGTCTATCCGAGTAACTGAGGCGTTAGCCGCAGATATAGCGACCCGGGTCATTCAGCCATCGCGGCTGGAACCGGAGGGAGAGATGAAACCATGCGTTCTAAGGTAATGCTGTGGTCGTTGCTCTTGGCTGTCGGACTTGTCACCATTCTCGCAAGCGGAGTATGGGCACAGGGCGGCGGCGGTGGCGGGCGCGGTGGCGGACAGGGTGCGATGATGTATCTGGACCGCGCTTGGACCGCGTTGTCCTTCGGGCTGACCCTGACCGACGCCCAGGTGGCCGCGCTGCGTCCGACGTTCCAGACATCGTTCGCGACCCGCGCGGAGACCATGAAGACCGTCATGGCCGCACAGGACCGCCAGGCTGCGATGCAAGATGCCATGGCCACGATGGCGAAGATCAAGACCGACATTGACGCGAAGATGAAGGAAGTCCTCACTGCCGACCAGCTAGCGGCCATCCAGCCGATGCTGACCATGGGCGGCGGGCGCCGTGGTGGCGGGGGCGGGGGCGGCGGGCAGTAAGCCCTTTGTGACATGACGCTTCCACAGCAGCAGCTCTGCTGAAAGTCAAGTGCATGAAAGACGGCGGACTGAGAGACCTGCAAGCTGGTCAACGGTCCGCCGTCTTCGTGTCTCCGGTTGCCGCCCGTCCGATGTGTGGCGCGCGCCGGCGAAGTCACGTGATCCGCGGCGAGGAGGACAGACAGGGAACGCGTCGAATAGAACGAGCGTCACATGTACTGTGCGAACATGGACGCCAAGCGACGGTAGGATCGGTAACGACCCCGGATGAGCCGAAAGATGTGTCTGGCGAGTGCGGCCACTCATCCGATTTGCGTACTTCCCGGTCCGGATTAGCGACCGGCCACTTCTGCATGAAAGCAGGTGTAGAGAATGGCTGACAGCACTGGCGTCATCCTCTTGGTTGAGGACAACCCAGACCACGCCGAACTCACAATGGACGCCATTAAGACCTCGAAGGTGGTCAATCCGGTCGTCTGGGTGGGTGACGGTGAGGAGGCGCTGGACTACCTCTACAAGCGCGGAAAGCACGCCGGACGCAAAGGCCAGGACCCGGCGATATGCTTGTTGGACATCAAGCTGCCCGGGATGGACGGGCTGACCGTCCTGAAGGCGATCAGGAATGACCCTGCTTTCGTCGCGATGCCCGTCGTGATGCTCACGACCTCCCAGCAGGAGGCCGAGGTCGTGCAGGCGTACCTCAACCACGCGAACAGCTACGTGGTCAAGCCGATGAACTTCGATGATTTCCGGCAGAAGGTGCAGGATCTCAACATCTACTGGACCCTAACGAACCATCACCCCGAGGAAGGTGCTGCACGGTGACGGAGGCCGAATTACGCATCCTGGTGGTAGATGACGATCCCGACCACCGTGAGTTGGTCCGCGACGCGCTGGAGTGCCACTATGGGACGGCGCATGTCGTCGAGGCGAACGACGCGCAGCGCGCGATGGTCCTCCTGCAAGAGGACGTTTTCGATGCCGTCATCCTCGACTACCTTCTGCCCGGTCTGACCGGCCTCGAGGCGCTTCCGCAGATCCGCGCGGCACATCCTGACATCGTGGTCATCGTCACTACGGCGCGGGGCGATGAGGAGATTGCCGCCGCGTCGTTGAAGACCGGGGCAGCGGACTACGTCGTCAAATCGGTAGCCCTCGCGGACCGACTCCCAAAGGCCCTTGACGCAGCTCTCGAGGCCCACCGTCTGCGGGCAGAGGCCAAGCGAGCCGAGAAGCGGATAGCACACCTGAACTCGGTATTGCGAGCGATCCGCAACGTCAACCAGCTCATCACGCACGAGAAGGACCGCGACAGACTGCTCCAGGAGGCCTGTCGGCTGCTGGCGGAGACGAGGGGGTACTACTCCTCGTGGATCGTGCGGTTCGACCGGGACGGTAACGTCGCCGACTCGTTCACTGCCGAGGATGCGGATCGTTTCTCCAAGCGCATCGCCTCGCTGCCACGTGGGGAGTTCCCGCACTGCATCGCCGCAACTTTGGAGCAGCCGGGCAAGGTCGTGGTCGAGCAAGCTGGCGAGGCCTGCGAGATGTGTTTGCGACCCGAAGCCGAAATCGGCGCAGGCACCCTATCCATCGCACTCGCCCATGCCGGACGCGTCCACGGCGTGCTCCTGGTCTCGCTCCCCGTGGAGATGAGCACTAACCCTGAGGAGCACTCTCTCTTCACTGAAGTGGCCGAGGACATCGCCTTCGCGCTCCACGCGATCGAGGCCGATAGCGAGAGACGGCGCACACAGATCGCACTCGACGAACAGTCCCGGCGAGTGAACGCGCTCTTCGAGCACTCTCTCACCCCTCTCGTCCTGCTCGACCGCTCCTTCAACTTCCTCCGAGTGAACAGAGCCTACGCCGACGCGTGCGAACGCGCCCCGTCGGATTTCATCGGGCGCAACCATTTCGACCTGTATCCGTCCGACGCACAGTTGCTGTTCGAGCAGGCAATTACCACCAGGCGGCCCGTGACCGCTCGGAGTTACCCCCTCGTCTTCGGCGACCAGTTGGACCGGGACACAACATACTGGGATTGGACCATTGCTCCTGTCCTCGACGATGCGGCCGAGGTCGAATTCCTCGTTTTCTCGCTCAACGATGTCACTTCCCTCGCCAACGCGCAACACGAACTGCAGCGCCACAAGGACCACCTGGAGTCCCTCGTAGAGCAGCGCACCACCCAGTTGCGTGCCGCCAATGAGCGGCTGGAAAGTGAAATCCGCGAGAAAGCCCGCGCGGAAGCGGCCCTGCACGAAAGCGCAGCAAGGCTGCGGTCCGTCATAGAGAACATGCCGGTCATGGTCACTGCTTATGGCGACGACCGCGTAACGCGGGTGCTTTGGAACAAGGAGTGTGAGCGCGTTACCGGCTATCGTAAAGACGAGATCGTCGGCAATCTCGGAGCCGATGAGATGCTGTACCCAGACCCGGAATACCGACAGAGGATGCTCAGCGAGTGGGCCGTGCGCGGGGGCAACTACCGAGACTGGGAGTGGCGAACCACATGCACGGACGGGGCTGTGCGCACCATCGCCTGGTCGAGCATCTCGGAACAGGCGCCGGTGCCGGGGTGGTCGCTTTGGGGCATCGGGATCGACGTCACGGACCGGAAACGGGCCGAAGACGCGCAACGTCTCGCCGCCGTAGGTCAGCTTGCCGCAGGCGTGGCTCACGAGTTCAACAACCTCATGGCCGTTATGATGCTGCAGGGCGAGTTGGCCGGCGAAAGCAATACCGCCGAGCAGTACAACGCCCTCGTGGAAATCGTTTCGATGGCGACCGTCCGTGGCAGAGAGATCTGCCGGGACCTGACGACCTTCGCCCGCCCCGGCGAGCCGAAGCGCGAGCCCGTTCAGATCGAGACAATCCTCGAGAACGCGATGGCCCTCACGGCGCACCACATTGAAAACGCGGGTATCCAGGTGGCCCGAGATTTCAACACCACCGGGCAACGGGTCCACGCCGACCGCCAGCAATTGGAGCAGGTCTTCCTCAACCTGCTTATGAACGCATGCCACGCCATGCCTGCGGGCGGGGCGCTAACGATCAAAGCAAGGTACGCCCCCAATGGCTCCGACCCGGGGCGCATCGTGGTCACCGTCGCCGACACCGGCACCGGCATCAGCCCCGACCATCTTCCGCATATCTTCGAGCCGTTCTTCACGACGAAGGGGGTATTGGGCGAGAGCGACACGCCGGGGACGGGCTTGGGCCTGTCGGTGTCAATGGGGATCGTCCAGGCCCACGGCGGCGCCATCAGCGTGTGGAGCGACATAGGCAGGGGGACGGCTTTCGAGGTGGCCTTGCCGATCAGCCACGTATCCGCCCAGTCACTAGATGCGCGTGACCGCACTCACGAGGCGACGCACCAGCTATGCGTGGATTCCCCCGCCCGCATCCTGGTGGCCGAGGACATGAAGGGCCTGTCGAACCTGATCACGGCCATCCTCACAGCCGGCGGTCACGATGTCGTTCAAGTGGCTGCAACCGGCGAGGCTCTCGAAGCCCTCAATGCCGATCGGTTCGATCTGGTCATCACCGACTTGCTCATGCCGGGCGGGGGAGGGAACGATGTCATCGCCTTCACCAAGGAACTCGACGAACCGCCGCCGGTACTGGTCGTCACGGGCGTGACCGCCCCTGGCATCGAGGAACAAGTCGTAGCTCTCGGCGCAGTCGAGTGCGTGCGCAAGCCTTTCAAGCGGACCGACCTGATTCAGGCGGTAGCGAGAGTCCTCAGTCGGAGAAGTGCGTAACCCGGCCGCCCCCCCCGCGCGCCCGAAGGCTGCGCTAGTAGTACAACCGTAAGTGGGGTGCCTGTCCGGTCCAGCCGTCTGGCCCGAAGGGCCAATAGCCGCTAGCC
>CAYWBK010000038.1:0-22250 GCA_964455745.1 uncultured Armatimonadia bacterium | reverse complement strand
AGGGTCCCCGCCTGCGGCGGGGCCGGGCGTCCTGCGGACGCGACGACAACGGCTTCGTTCGCAGCCTGGTACGAAATCCTGACCAGGACCAGTTTACGGCATCTACCCACACACATTGAGGAAGAGCCACCGTGCAGGAACCTTGCGGCTCTATCGTGAACTTCCGCACTATCAGTTGGCGATATGAGGTGAGAGCCATGTACATGCGAGGCCTATTGGTTGTCGTGATCGCGTTGCTGCTCTGTCTGGCCGGCACGGCGTGTTGGCCGCAGGCGCTGCAAGGGCTGCCGGATTCTCTATTGAAGGAAACCCTCGATGTCAATCAGCTCCCTAAGGGCACCTACACTCCTATTAAGGAATGGACCGCTGAGAGCGCTCCCCATAATAGTGGACATGTCGCTGACGACCCGGACACTCCGAGCGGCAAGGCATGGGAACTGAAGCCCGGAACCGACGATCCGGGAACCCCTGTGTTCGGCCCGTATCTCGAGCTTCCGCCCGGCAACTACGTGGCCTTTTTCCGCATGAAACTGCTGGAGGCCGCCGAGGACGAGGCGGTCGCGCAGCTTGACGCCTGTGTGTCCTTCGGGCAGGACGTTCGCGGGGCGCGCGAGTTGTCCGGCGCCGACCTCGCCGGCGGCAAGTACGTGCAGGTGCCCATCGGCTTCGTCGATCCGGGGGGCAAGCTGGAGTGCCGGGTGAACTGGCCGGGGACGGCGACCCTGCATATCGACACGATCAGCGTGTTCCGCCTCGAAGGGGCCGATGTGTCGCAAGGGGGCTGGCGGGTGGCCGAAGCGGTGCCCAGCGGACTGCCGAAGGACCTCCCGTACTACACCGAGCCGAAATCCTTCCCGGATATCTTCCCGAAATCCGCGACGCCCGCGAAGGAGCTTCTCGTCTGCGACCTGCGCAAAGCCCGCATCGACCAACGCCTGATGATGTACTGCCTGCAGGGCTTGGTGAACCGCGCACAGCCGCGCATCTATTGTCTATCCGGGGAGACCGACCCCTTCTGGCTGACGCAGATGACGGAGCGCGGGTGGATCACCGGCAGCCGGACCGTGCAGCCCGAGGAGCTGCTCGCACAGTTCAAGGATGCCTACAAGGGCATCATCATCACCGATCCGAACCTGCCGGCCAGCAAGAACGTGGCGACAATGCTCGCCGGGGTCAAGGACGGCCTCGTGGTCTCCCCGCGCCTGGCGAAGAGCCTCTCGCTGCCGGTGCTCGACGACCTGCGCGGGAAGTGGAAGACCAGCGTTGAGGCGTACAAGTGGGCCTTCGACAACCTGTGGCCCAAGCTCAACCACCACGTGACCGCGTGCTCGTGGCCGGATCATCTCGCTTTGCGCGACTACCTCGTCCAGAACAAAGTTTTCATCTTCTGGCTTTCCGGGGCGCTCGACGGGGCGCGCAAGTACGCCTCGCCGAACGACGAAGTCCGCCTGATGGAGCAACTTTTCGCGAAGATGCCGGTGAACACGCCGGTGATGAGCTATCCGTGGGCGGGCAAGGACAACGGGATCGGCGAGGGGCCGGGAGTGAGCCTGTTCGCGGAGTTCGGCCACTACCTGGTGGGTTCCATCGACTGCGCGAACCTCAGCGTTCACTCGGGCCTGCCGGTGCCGCCGCTGAAGCAGAAGACCGTGCCGCCTGCGCCGCCTTTGCAGAACGACAAGGTCTACCTCTCGTTCATCCTTTCGGACGGCGACAATCTGCCGGTGCTGACCTCGGGCAACTTCCCGCAGCTTTGGCAGGACAAGCTGCGCGGGCAGTTCCCGATCGGCTGGACGCTGTCGCCCGCCGCGAGCGTCCTCATCCCCGATGTGGTGGACTACTACTACCGCACCGCGACGCCGAACGACTACTTCGTCGGCGCGGTCTCCGGGGTCGGATACACGTACCCGGACCTGTACGGCAAACGCTACCGCGACCGCCAGAAGGTCTTCGATGGGTTCCTCGATCAGACCGCACAGTACATGAAACGGTCGGACGAAAAGGACCTGTGGGTGATGAATGCCACCCGGCCTGAGATCCTCAGCCGATTCGCCGAGAAGATCGGGTTCCTCGACGCGCTATTCCCCGACTATGGGAGGACTGTGAGCCAGCCCGACGACGTGACCTACCCGACGGCGCGCAACGTGCCGGTGTTCCGGGCGGTGACGGGCTGGGTCGAGAACGCGACGCACGAGCAGCGCGTTGCCAGCCTCGCTGCGGATGTCCGCCGGATGGCCCCGCCCCAGCGGCCTGCGTTCGTGCATTTCTTCATCCTCAACTGGTTCAGCGACCTGCCCTTGCTGCAGGATGTGCTCAAGGAACTCGGCCCGCAGTATGTGGCCGTGAGGCCGGACTACCTCGCCCAGCTTTGGCGGGAGGATATGGCGAAGCAGCAGGTCGTGGTGCGGATGGCGTCCTCAGCCGCCGGGATCGAGGGCCAGCCGATGGTCCTGAGCGGCTCGGCGCGCAACGTGTCGCCCCAGAAGCAACTGGTGGACGCGAAGGTGGTCGAGGGCCTCGAGGGCGCGACGATCACTCCCAGCCAAGCGACGATCGAGCCGGGGCAGGAGGCCGCGTTCATCGTGAAGGGGCAGCCGACGGCGGACAAGATCGTCCTCGAACTGACCGGCGGCTTCGGTACGCGGCGCAGGGAGATCGCGGTGCATCGTATCCCGCTGGCGGAAGTGCTCGGGACGCTCCCGCAGGGCGCGAACCTGGTGCCCAGTGTGTATCTGGAGGCCGAAAGCCTGGCGCACCGGTCGGGAGTTCAGGTGGCGGACCCGCAGGCCAGCGGCGGGAACGTCTGGATGGCCAAGAAAGGCGAGACCGAGAAAGGCTACATCGTGTTCGGCCCTTACTCGCCGCTTGAGGCAGGCAACTATCTCGCGCTGTTCCGGGTCAAGCGCACCGATGAGGGCGCCGGGCTTCTGGCGACCGTCGACACCTGCGTGGGAGGCGGCGTGCAGCAGACGGGGGCCCGCGACGTGCAGGCCGAGGACCTGCCGCAGGGCGAGTGGCGCTGGGTGCCGGTGGCCTTCACGCACCCTGGCGGGGCCTTCGAGACGCGCGTGATATGGTCGGGCGCGGCGTCGATGGCCGTGGATGCGATCGCGGTGTGGAAGGTGGAGGGGCGGTAGACGGAGGGCCGGAAACGGCGATTCTTACCACGAAGACTCGAAAGCACGAAACGGCAAAGGCAGGGACCGTTCATCGTGATTTCGTGGTTAGGCCTAATGCCATTCACCCAGTTGTGGGGTGTCTGAGCCGCCCGCAGGGCGGCTGCAGACGGGGACCCCACAACAGCGTGAGCAGCACGGCCGCTCGTCGCTGTCGCGTGCCCAGCCCCCGCGAGAGTCGCCCGGCGCGGCGGGGTCCCCGTCGGCCCTCTCCGCGATCCCAAACGGCGCGGGATCGCGGAGAGTCCGACACCCCGCCCTAGATGAGCAGCCGTTTTCCGCATAGCACGGGCATTTCCCGGCGACAACTATCGTCGGCGGTGGTTGTCTAATACAAGACCCCGCAATGTCTTCGCGACCCGGGAGCAGGAACACCCGGAGCCACGAAGCTGTGCCTGCTTCGATCCGCTCACCCGCTCATCAGGAGGGACGGCATGTCTGCCCCTTGCCGACATCTCACCGCCCTGTGCGTGCTGTCTGTCGCTATCCTGCCTGCGATGATCGCCGGGGCTCAGCCGGCCCCGCCGACCCCCCCGGCTCCGCCTACCGTTACTCCCGCCGGCGGGCCGCAGATCGCGGGAGAATACACTCTGCTTCCGGATGAACTCCCCGCCGACTTCGACTATTCGTTCAACCTGAAGGCCGCGCTGGGCGCTCCCAGCGAAAGCGACAAGCTCGTCCCCAAGGCGCTGGTGAACTACCAGGGGCCAAAGGACCACTACACCGTTCAGTTCGGCTCGAATGCCGTGGGCGTCTACCGAGTGCGCGGCGGGAAGGCGAAGAAACTGGCGGTCTGGTCGCTGCCGCCGAACGCCGGCGACCTGGAATGTTGTATCAAGCGCCGCGGAGAGACGATGACCGTGATCTGCGGGCAGTGGATGCTCGGAGCGGTCACGGACGGCGACCTGAAGGGCGGCAAGCTCGGCTACGGACCGACGAAGTCCGCGGACAGGTTCGCCGATGCCCGCCTGCAGCTCATCGCGCCGATCTACCTCGCCGATGACTTCATGCGCCAAAGCAGCGAGCGCGGCGCGTGGGAGCCTCTCAACGGCAACTGGCGCACGGTGGTGGTGGGCGACCCTCGCCTGGGCGCAAACCCCTTCTCCTATGCCGCGGTCTCCCCCACTCCGGCAGTCGCCACAACCGGCTACTGGTTCTGGGACGACTACGCCTTCTCGGCTTCCGTCAAGCCTGCCGTCGGCGCGATGGCCGGGCTGGCCTTCTACTGCAAGGATAAGGACAACTACCTCGTCTTCCGCTGGACGACGGCCGCTCGACAGTTGGTGGCCGTGGTCGGCGGGAAGGAGACGGTGCTGGCCGAACGCCCCGGGGGCTTTGCGCCTAACCAGTGGTACCGGCTTGCCGTGCGAATCGACGGAGACCGAGTCCAGGCCACTATCGACGACTTCCCGGCCCTCGATGCCAGATGCCGCCTCTTCGGCCAGGGCCCCGTGGGTCTGTATACACAAAGCGCCACCGAGACCTTCTTCGATAATGTCGAAGTGAAGTCCGGCGAGACCGCGCACGAGGCTCTACTCAGCAACCAGGTGACCAACCAGTTCTCGAAAGAAGCCTCGATGGCGAACTGGGCGACCCAGCGCGCGGAGTGGCTTCCTGCGCCGGCGCCGAACGCCGATCTGTATTGGAACCGCGGGCTGTACTACGGCTCCTGCGAGGCGACCGAGAAGCTAACCGGCCTCGGTTCCGCCACCCTGAAGACCACGCTGTCCGTCGGGGCGGAGGCCGGCAAGCCCGACAGCGGCTACACGCTCGCCGTCGAGTGCCCGGCGGGGGGCACGGACATGAGCGTCGAGTTGCAGCGCCTCGGGCAGCCCTGGGCGGGGCCATTCACGGTGCCCGTCCCGGCAGCGAAGACGGCGACGATCCATCTCGCCCGCTTGCAAGGCGAAGTCCTCGCCGAAGTCGAAGGCAAGGCGCTGACGCGGCTGAAGGATGGGCAGTTGCTGTCGGGCACGCACGTATGCTTCCGCGTCCCGGAGGCGCGCGTGGACTGGGAGGCGGGCAAGGTCGAGGGCGAGAACGTGCTCGATTACACCTTCGCCCGAGCGCCCGCGGACTGGATCGCGCAGTCAGGCACGTGGGCGGTCACGAATCGCTGGTCGTGCAGCCCCGGCTGGTCGTGGTTCGGCGGGCACGGACGCCGGATCCCGACGATCTGGCACAAGCGCGAATTCGTCGGGGACGTATGCGTCAGTTACTTCGGCGGGGTGAAGATGGATGCCGACGCCTCCGAGCCCTACCCACAGCGTTACCGCGACATGAATGTCACGATCTGCGGGGATGGCGTCGACCCGGCGAGCGGATACGCGGCCATCGTAGGCGGCTGGAAGAACACGAAGTCCGCCCTGTACCGCTGCGGCAAGTTGGTGGCTACCTCGGATAAGTGGCACTTTCCGCCGTATGGCAGCCCCGAGAATCCCCATCACAAGTGGTGGGACATCCGCCTGGAGAAGATCGGCTCGCTCGTGCGCCTGAGCGTGGACGACCAGGCGTATATCGAGTACAACGACCCCGATCCCCTGCCCGGCGGGCGCGTGGCGCTTTGGACCGCCGATAACGGCCTGATGGTCGCACGCGCGAGGATCTATTACCAGGCCGAGTCCGCCCGCGCGATGGACTACCTGCAGTGCGCGCCGCCACCGCCCGATGATACCGGCGTTGCCGAGGCGCAGGAGAAGGGCTGGCATACGGACCCTGGCGACAAGACCGTGGTCGTCCGGCAGGAAGCGGCCAATAGGAAGCTGCCCAGCATCTGCGCGGTGGACATGGCCGGCGGCGGCCAGTTCGTGGTGTCCGCCCCCGGCGCGCCGTTCGATGCCGCCAAAGGCGGGGTCATCTGTTTCGATTACCGCGTGCCCGCAAAGGCCGCGGTGAACCTGTATGCCCGATGCAACGGCGTTGCTTATGCGTTGATCCTCAGCGGAGACCCCAAGCCCCCGGCCCCGGCGAAGGCGCTCGGCGCACTGCCCGGATTCGTCGCCGACGGCCAATGGCGCCACGCCCGCTACGACCTCGGAGCCGCCCTGCGCGGCGTCCTGCCGGGCACGGGAGCGATCCCGGTCGAGGAGTTGTTCTTCGCGAACCTGACGGACGACCCGTACAAGGCCTGCGGTTTCGGCGCAAACCCCGCCGGGTCGAAATACTGGATCGCGGACTGGTGGGTGCTCGGCGAGGTGCCGAATATGCCCGTCGTGTCCCGCCCGCCTTCGCCCGGCGGCCTGACCGCGAACCCGCAAACCGACCTCGACAACGCCGCGCCGACTAGAGGGCTTGTCGGGGTGCGCGCTCAATTCTACCAGGATCAGGACCAGGGAGCGTTCAGTGCCGCGAACCTGAACACGCCGATCAAGTGGGCGACATTCACCAATCCCGTGCTGACGAAGGACGTGAAGCGCATCGAGTATAACTGGGGGAGGCAGACGCCCGACCCCGCCATGAGGCAGACATACTGGAGCGCCCGCTTCATAGGGCGGCTCTATGTGCCCGAGACCGGCGATTACACCCTCTATCTGGACCAGCTTGACGATGGCGGGAGGCTCCTCATCGACGGGGCAGTCGTTGTCGACTCGTGGCTGCAGCAGGCCGCTGCCAGCCACCCGAGCCAGCCGATACACCTCGCGCGGGGGCTGCACAACCTGCAACTGGACTACTGCCAGGCGGACCTGGACGCGTCCCTTGCCCTGAGCTGGAGCGGTCCGAACCTGTCGAAGGAGATCATCCCGGCGTCGTCGGTGCAGTCCGTGGCCGCGCTGACGACACAGCCGAAGAGGTAGACGGCAGGAGTCAGGAGCCAGAAGACAGGAGTCGGGAGTAACGGCAACGGCGATACCATCTGCTGAGGCGACACCATCCCTCGCATGGCTGTGTGGTCGCGCGGTTCACCGCGCGACTCGCGCCATGAATGGCGCGGCCACATGGCGAGAGGTGGGAGCTGCCAAAGGGGGGAGCTTGCTGTGTCCATACGCATGAACTCAGAACGGATGCGATTGCACAAGGTGATCCTGATGCAGGCTGGCTCAATCCGGTCCCGACTACCCCTCGCCGCCGCATTCATCCTCTCTCTCGCCGCGTCCGCCGCTTCCGCCGCCACCTGGGGGGTGCTGGAGCGCGATGGCGCCGGGCGGCACACTCCGCCTTACCTGTCGTCGCTGCTCAATGGCGAGCAACCGGTGGGAGCCGTTCGCTCGGCGACGTTCGTGCTGGATGCGGACACCGTATCCTTCGAGATGTGCGGCTGGGACGGACCGCCCGAGAAGCGGGGACTGAAGGACTGGTTCGCGCTGTGCGACGCCGACACCGGTCTGGCGCTGCGGCGGACCGGCCCGCCGCAGACCGACGCCATGACCCCGGTGCAATGGGACGTGGTCGAACTCGTGGGCAAGCGCGTCTATTTCCGCGCGGTGGATGGGATGTCGGGGAACGGCTTCTCGTGGATCGGCTTGCAGAACGTGCGTGTTGGCGCGAGGGCCCTTCTCGGGCCAATGACGGCGGGGAAATGGCCGGAGGGCTGGACCGAGGAGACGCGCCCCGCCAATGCCAGCGTCGATGAGTGGCTTGCGGTGAAGTCCGCCTCCTCCAAGTACGCGCTGGAGGTGGACAGCTCGACCTCGACCTGGGGGGTCATCACCTTCAACGGGGTTCGCGCGACCTGCGCACCGTACCTGTGCTCGCTGAGGGGCGGCGAATCCGGTGTCGGCGCAGTCCGGTCTCCGGCGTTCACGCTCGACCAGCCCAGGTACTCGTTCCTGGCGATGGGCGCGGATTCGCCGACCGGTGACGCAGGCCTCAACGAGTTCCAACTCGTGGACGCCGACACCCTGGAGATCCTGCGCCGGGCCGAGCCCCCGGTGGGCAACACACTCGTGCCAGTGTCGTGGGATACGAAAGACCTCGTTGGCCGCCACATCTTCTTCCGGGCGGTGGATGGCAATGACGCGCCCGCGTGGGCGTGGATCGGCTGCGACAAGGTGCCGCTGGGCGCGGGACGAATCGCCGACTTCACCAAGCCGGGGGCGCTCGACGGCTGGCGCGAGGAAGGCCAGCCCGACGGTTCGCTGACGGGCGGCGTGCCGGTAGCCAAGACCCTTGATGAGATGATCGCGGCCGAGTGGCAGACCGAGGACGTGCGCTGTGGCGTGCGCTGGTCGCTGTGGGAGCACAATAAGGCGGCGGCCCCGTACATCATGCGTCGGCTGGCCCGCATCATGGATGACGACTTCAGCCGCGCCGACTATCTCATCCGCGACTTCGCCCGTGCCGGAGCGTCGGCAAGTGTCCTCGACAGCTACCGACCGAAGCTGGCCGCCTTGAAGACGCGCATGGCCGCCCTCCAGACCCCTTCCCCCGACGCGAGTGCCTGGCAGAACCTGCGCCATGACCAGCGCGCGGTCTTGCGCGAACTGGCCTTCCGCAACCCGCTGCTTGACTTCGACCGCATCGTGTTCGTGAAACGCTTCACCCAGCAAAGCTACTGTGACATCAACGTGAACCACCACGCCTGGGGATCGAGGCCCGGCGGCGGCGTGTGCATCCTGACGCTGGACAAGTCGGGCGCGAACCCGCAAGTGACGGAGCTTCTCAAGGGCCGCCTCGGCCTGGGCAACGTGCACGGGTACGATCTCGACTGGAACGCCGGTCGCATCCTGTTCGCCTACGCGCGGTCGGCCTCGGCGACGCCGCCCGATGGGTGGCTCAGCCGACAGGCCACCTTCGACATCCACCGCACGGTCGATCTGTTGCACCTGTACGAGATGAAGGCCGACGGCTCCGACCTCAGGCAGCTTACGCGGGGGCAATGGAGCGACCTGAACCCGTGCTACCTCCCCAGCGGCGACATCGCCTTCGAGTCCGAGCGCTGCGCGCTGGAGATCGAATGCAATGAGTGCGACAAGGACGAGCCGACGACGAACCTGTTCACCATGCGCGATGACGGCAGCGACATCCGCCGCCTGACGGTCACCAAGGACGGCGACTGGTACCCGCGGGTGCTCAATGACGGGTCGATCGTCTACTCGCACTGGGAATACCAGGAGCGGAGCCTGATGTTCATCCATCCGCTGTGGAGCGTCTTGCCCGACGGCACCGGGGCGAACAACTACGCGAAGCAGCATCTGGACTACCCGCTGACCCTCACCGTCCCCCGCCCGATCCCCGGCAGCGACAAGGTCATCGCCATCGCGGGAGGCCACCACACCCTCGCCAGCGGGCCGGTGGTGCTCGTGGATCGCACCAAGGGCCCCAACGATGCCGGTTGCCTCACCCGCCTGACCGGCCCGGATGTCTGGCCCGAAATGGGCGGTGCCGCGCCCCCGCCGGACGTGCCCGGATGGCACATCGCGCCCGGACAGGGCTGGTACATGGACCCGTACCCGCTGTCGGAGACGACGTTCCTTGCCTCCTACTGCGACGGACCGATGCAGGACGAGGCCGGCTACGGGCTGTACCTGATGGACGCCTACGGCGGCAAGGAACTCATCTATCGCGACCCGACGATTTCGTCAGTCATGCCGATTCCGTTGAAAGCGCGGCCCAAGCCGCCGGTCATCGCCGGCATGCGTGAGAACTCCACCGACCAGGCCACCTGCATCGTCGCCAACGTGGCCGATGCCGTGCCGGGGTTGAAAGCCGGCGCGGTGAAAGCGCTGCGAATCGCCGAGCCGGTGCCGTGGAGCTACTCGAACGAGACAGGCGGCGTGCGCTACGAGCCGGATGCGAAGGCGACCGGGGTAAATTGGACGCCGATTCGGATACTCGGCACCGTGCCCGTGGAGGCCGACGGTTCGGCGTACTTCCACGTCCCGCCGGGCAGGGCCGTCTACTTCCAGGCGCTCGACGACCAGGGCATGGAGCTTCGCCGGATGAGATCGTACATCGCTTTCCAGCCGGGCGAGGTGCGAAGCTGCACGGGTTGTCACGAGACGCGCACGGAGGTGCAGGCGGTGCGGCGCAACCGCCTGTTGGCGCTCACCCGCGAGCCCTCCAAGCCGGCCCCGCCGCCGTGGGGCGAGGCCCCGCTCAGCTTCCTGCGCGACATCCAGCCGATCCTCGACCGCAACTGCCTGCGCTGTCACACCGGCCTGAAGCCTGCCGGCAAGGTCGACCTGTCCGCCGGGCTGACACTGGAGCACAACCGCGCGTATGACACGCTCATGGACCCGGCGCTTGGCCTGCTGGCCGTGTCCAGCAAGGGCCTGGATGCGGGAGTGACGGACGTGCTCGCGGTCGGTTCGCACAAGAGCCGGCTGTTCGATCTCCTGCGCAGCACACACAAAGATCGCTGCGACCTCACCCCCGATGACTGGATGCGGCTGTACACCTGGGTCGATGCGAATGCCGTCTACCACGACGACTTCATCCGCAAGCGCCCGGAGTCGGCGCTGCCGGCCCCGTTCGTCGAGGACACGGCGCTTTGGGCAAAGCTGACCGACATCGGCAGCCGCCGCTGCGCGTCGTGTCATGCCGGCCAGTCGCTGTTCCGGCCCGAATGGGTGGACCTCAAGGACCCGCAGCGGTCGCTGTTCGTCGCCGCGCCGCTCGCCGGAGCCACGACACCGACCGGCAAGCACTGCGCGCCGGCGGTCTTCAAGGACAAAACCGACCCCGACTGCGCCGCGATCCTGGCCGCGCTCGATGAGGCCGTTCGCAAGGTCCGGGAAAGACCCCGGCGCGACCTGCGCTACCTTGTCGCGGCGAAGTGAGAGCGCGCGCCTTCGCCGCGACCATCCTTCGACCGCCGTCCCGCGCTGCATCCTCACCGGCGGATGGAAACCTGCGTCCCGACGAGGAAGGCCAACACGCCGTCTGCAGCGAATTAGCCTTCCCGAAGTGGGTACCCCGAGAAAGAAGATCGCCATCATCGCCGTCCTGGGCCTGGCCGCGCTTGTGGCCGTGGCCCTTTTCGTGCGCGGACGAGCGCGTCCCCTCGCCGAGGTCGCGGGTGAGGTGCGCGACCTGACCGTTACCCCGCAAGGTTGCTTCTGGATCGACGCCCCGGCACAGGCCGGAAAGGGCCCCGCTCGCATCTACTTCATCGCTCATGGCTCTCGTGGCGGAGCCGCCAAGCTGCTCGAGTTCTATGACATCCGTTCTCTCGCCGTCCACGGACAGACCGCCTACGCACTGGTCGAGACCGGCCCCGAGGATGGGGCCGGGCAGCTCGTCGCGCAGACAGGCGCCGGACCGGCACAGACGCTGCTGGGCGGGCTGCACAGTCCGCAGGGCCTCATCGTCACCGACAGCCTGATCTGCTGGACGGAATCGCGCGCTGCGCCCGTTGAAGGGATCGCTCATGTACCGATCCTGGGGGCGCTGTCGGCCATTCGCACGGTGCCCGCAAGCGGCGGCAAGCCCGGCCCCGACAGTCAGCCCAGACTGCTGGCGATGGCTGAGAGCGCGACGCCTCACTATGAGGGCCAGGTGCTGGGAGCGCGGGACGGCAATCTGTACTGGACCGAGCGTCTCGCGTCGCGGTTGCCCGGCGCGGTGACGATCTTCCGCCGCGCCCCGGAGACCGGCGGAGAGCCGCAGACCCTCGGCCAGTCCAGAGGGGCGCAGATCGCGGCGCTGGGTGAGGAGCACATCTACTGGACCGATGCGTCCGAGGAACTGGCGGTACCATCCAGTGGCCGCGTGGTGCGACGGCTGCCGCTGCAGGGCGGGGAGCAGGAGGCTATTACGGACTGGCTGCCGTCCGCCGGAGCCTTGTGCACGGATGCGGACCGCCCCTACTACGCAGGCGGCGGATGGCTCTGGGCGATCCCCCGGACACTCGACAAGCCGATGCCCGTGCTGCGCTGCAACGCGTCGTCTCCGGGGAGCCTGAGCGTGTACCGCGACAATGTGATCGACCTCGGGGTGAAGCCCGGCGCGAAGCAGCTCTTCCGCCAACCCCTCTCCTGGCGAGGGTACATAGGCGGGGCGCTGGCCGGCGTAACCCCCTTCGCCGCGGCAAGGGGGGCTGAAGCCCCTTGAAACGCGCCGTCTCGCCGACAACCGTTGTGCTTCTCGTCATTTTCGCTTTCATCGGCGTCTTCACCGTCTACTGGAAGACCCTGCTCAGCCACCCGCCGGGCAAGCCCGGAAAGATGATGGGTGGCGGCGGCGGTATGCCCCCGCCCCCGATCGTGGGGCTGCGGAACGTAACCGTGACCACCCCGGCGGGCCCGCTTCCGCAGACACGCACGGCCAGCGAAGGTGGCTATGCGGACGGCGTCGGCAGGAACGCGCGCTTCGATGGGCCTTCGGCGGTCGGGGTCGACGGGCAAGGGACCGTGTGGGTGACCGACAGCCGCAACCACCGGATTCGCCGCCTCGCACCCGACGGCACGGTGACGACCGTCGCCGGCTCCGGGCCTGGCAGCGCCACCGTCGGCGCTTTCGCAGATGGCCCCGGCGAAGCGGCGCGGCTGTGGAACCCCTCGGGCGTCGCCATCGGGCCGGACGGCTCGCTTTTCATCGCCGACACCGGCAACCACCGGATCCGGGCGTTTGTGGCGGGGCAGGTGCGCTGCCTGTGCGGCGGCGACACCCCTCTCGATGCATTCGGACTTCAGGCCGGCGGATTCCAGGACGGCCCGGGGGCGAACGCTCGCTTCCGCTACCCCACCGGCATTGTGCGACGATCCGACGGGGCGCTGCTGGTGGCGGATACGGGGAACTGCAAGATCCGCGCGGTGCTCCCCGACGGTTCGACCACCACCTACGCGGACCTCAGCGCCGCGGGGGCCAAGTCCCCGTGCGGCATCGCCCTCGCGCCCGATGGGCGGGTTCTTGTCACCGACCCGGCCACGAAGGACATCTTCGTCATCGCACCCGATCACTCGATCTCCCGCCTGCCCGGCATCCGCAAAGATGACGTCATCTGGGGCGGGCCGACCGGGATCGTCGTAAGTCCGCAGGGGGTCGTCTACATCGCCGACGCGGCCAGCCACTGCATCCTGCGTATCCGGCCGGGCGGCTCGCCGGAGATCATCGCAGGGACGGTCAGCCGCCCCGTGCCGACGCCCAGGTACGCGGACGGCCTGGGCGATAAGGCGATGTTCGCCGCGCCCAGCGGGATCGCCATCGACGGCGCGGGCGCTCTGTACGTGGCCGACTTCGGCAACAACGCGATTCGCAAGCTGGTGATCGGCCCCGAGATCCAGCGAAGACCGCACGGCAAGAAAACCAAGTAACCGCCACGGGCGGCAGCCTCCAGCGCCGCCATACCATGACTCCCATCCTGACACTGTCAGGGGGTGCCCAAACTGCAGATCGAGGTCGAAAACCTATCCAAGACGTACGAGGGCGGCGTCAAGGCCCTCAAACCCCTCAACCTCACGTTCGGCGAGGGTGTCTTTGCCTTGCTTGGGCCGAACGGGTCGGGTAAGACCACCTTCATGCGGATGCTGGCCACGCTGCTCGAGCCGACCACCGGCACCGCCCGCGTGGACGGTCTCGATATCCGGCGAGACCGGCTGGAGGTGCGACGCCTCCTCGGTTACCTGCCCCAGGACTTCGGCTTCTACCCGACACTCACCGTCGGGGAGCAGCTCGACTACATGGCGCTGCTGTGCGACCTGGGAGCCGCCGCCAATCGGCGCGAGGCCGTCGAGCGGTGCATGAAGCAGGTGAACATGACGCAGTACCGAGACCGGCGCGTCGGGACTCTGTCCGGCGGCATGCGCCAGCGTCTCGGCATCGCCCAGGCTCTGCTCAATGAGCCGCGCCTGCTCATCATCGACGAGCCGACCGCAGGCCTCGACCCCGAGGAGCGCATCCGCACCCGGGGGCTTCTCGCCGAACTGGGCAGCGACCGCGTCGTTCTCCTCTCCACCCACATCGTGGCCGACGTAGAGGCCGCCGCCGACAACGTGTGCATCTTGCGCTTCGGCGAGAACCTGTTCACCGGCAAGGTCGAGGAGCTTATCGAGCGGGTGCAGGGCAAGGTCTGGATGGTCGATGTGACATTGCCGGAGCTTCACGAGATCAAGGAGCAATACACCGTCACCGGCGTCTACCGCACCGCGAAAGGCACGCAGGTGCGGGTGCTCGCCGATGAGGTGCAGCATCCCGGCGGGCCGACTCGCCCGGCGGCCGCGCAGGCGGAGCCCAACCTGGAGGACGGCTACATCGGGGAGGTGGAGCGCGCCCGTGACCAGGCGGCTGACTGAGAGAATCCTGCCGCTGGCACGGTATGAGCTGTCCCTCGGCCTGCGGGGCGCTGCCGGGATGGTGTGTCTCGTCCTGTGCCTGGTCGCAGGGGTCATCGCCGGCTGTGAGGATGGAATGACACCCTCCCTCGCCGCCTATCGCGTGACCCGCCTCAGCGCGCTGATGCTCGGATTCCTCTGTCTGCCCTTGATGGCCGCAGCCGCCCGGCGCGATGCCGCGACCGGCGCGCTCGACGCCGTGCGCTCACGCCCCCAACAGGCCCACGAACTCATGCTGGCCCGATGGCTGGGCAACCTCGGCGTCATGCTCGCGCTTCTCGTGGCTCTGACGGCGGCGACGTTCGCGGCCCAGGCTCTTCTGTCGCCGCGGGTGGCCGGAGACATGGCGCCCAGGTTCTCGCTGCTGGCGATCTGGCACGCGCTGGCGGTCGGCGCGCTGCCGCTCATGGTCCTGGCGACGCTGGGGTACTGTGTAGCCCAACTTCTACAGAACGCACTAGCTACAGCGGTGATTGCTCTATACTGGCTCCTGGTCATGCTAGGCCGCGACTACCTCGCGCGCATCTTTGACTTCTCGCTCGCCCAGAACGCCGTAGTGTATGTGTTGCTGTCCGCCGGGGCGGTCCTCGCGGCGATGGCGGCGGTGCGCTACCGGCAGGGGCTGAGGAACGCGCGCAAACGCAATGTGCCCCTCGCGTCCCTGTCTTGCATTGTCCTCGGAACGCTCTTCGCCTGGCACTACGTGGCCACGCGCCATGACCCGCCCCTGCACTCCGACCAGATCGTCCTGACCGAATCCGGCCAATCCATCCTCACCGGCCGATTGCCCGGCTTCTGGCTCCCCGACCAGCACGGCCGGACCGTCAGGTTGCGCGACCTGGCCGGCAAGCCGCTGGTCATCGGCTTCTGGTCGCCTGCGACACCCGCTTCGGTGGGACTGCTCAGCAGCCTCGAGGCCATCAACGACGAATGGTCGCCGCAGGGGGTCGCGGTCATCGGGGTCTGCCTGGCCAACGATGCGGGGATGGGCGCGCGGTTCGCGCATGAACAGGGGTGTGGGTTCCCGGTGGTTACAGACGACGGCACGCACTGGGCGGAGGACGTGAAAGGCTCGTCGCCGCTTGCCGTCGCGTACGACATCGGGTCGCTCCCGGCGGTCTTCGTCGCCGACACGCAGCGCAATCGGATCGCAACCTTTACTACGGCCGGGCCCGCCCTCGTCAGTGCCGTTGGGGACGCCCTGCGCCGCCTCCCGCCACCGCAGTGAGGTTCGCGAGCGCCCGGATAACGCGGCACGGGCCGCCGGGGCCGCTCGCACGAAATGCCATGCTCAGCAACCTGCGCCGACTCTTCAACTACAACGCCCGAATACTCATGGGCAACAGCTACTGGCTGTTGATCGTGCCGGTCGTCGCCAGCCAACTCATCATCTTCTGGCACATGGCGATTGCCACGCTGGTCAATGCGTCGACGATCGCCAACTCGTTCGAGCTGGTGATCCCGCTGCTGGCCGCATTCCTCTGCGCCCACGTCGTGGCCCCCGAGCACCAGAACCGGGTCGACGAGCTGACCTTCGTGCGCCCCGTCCCCTTCCTGCGGACGATTGCCTTACGCATGTTGTCTCTATATGTCGTCGTCGCGGTGCTTGCAGCGATGATGTTCATCGCCTACAAATACGGGCTCAAGAAACCATTCCACCCCGGCATCACAATCCTCGCCGGCCTGCCGTCGATCCTCTTCCTGTCTGTGCTGAGTCTGGCCTTTGCCAGCGCCTGGCGCAGCGCCGCGGTCGGCATCGGGGCCGCGCTGGCCTACTGGGCCGCCGATGCTGCCTGGGGGGCGTCGCTCAACCCGCTGTTCACGCTGCACGGCTACTCCGCGGCGCTTGCCCAGGCCGGCGTCGGCAGCACTGAGACTTCGCCCGACTGGATGCTGAGCAAGGCGGTCCTGCTCGTCCTGACGCTCGTGGTCGGGTGGGTCGCGCGCGCCGGCCTGGGCCGCCCCAAGTCCCCTCGCCAACTACGGGCGGTGCTGCGAATCGTAGCCTGGACGCTGCCCCTGATAGTCGTCTACCTCGTCACCGGAGCCTCCTGGCAGCTTTCCAAAGCCCGCGAGGCGGCGGAACAGCACCCCACGCAGGCCCGCATCATCTACCAGCAGGCATTCGCCGGCTTCGGCCCCATACCGACGCCATACCTGTTCGGCTCCGTCTTCGCCGACTACATCGACTACCCCCACCAGGGCCTGCTCGGCGCGCCGACCACAGGTTCGCAAAGAGAGGCGGCCGTCGACCGACTGTTGCAGGTTGCCGAGCGACACCCGGAGAGTCCGTGGGCGGACCATGCCCTCTACGAGGCCATCCGCATGGGCAGCAACGACGCTCCGCCGCCGGGCGCTGACGACACGCCGAATAGGACGATGGTGCAGTTTTGCCGCGTATTCCTCGAGCGCTACCCCGCCAGCCCCTTCGCGCCCGCTGTCGCCGCGCGCACCGTGCAGCTCGCCGCGCTCGTCGGCGACGAGCCGGTGATGATGTGGGCCTACAACCGCGCCCTCACCGCCTACCGAGGGGCAGAGGGAACGTCCGAGGCGGCGGAGGTCATGCGGGCGCACTACATGAGCATCGGGGATGTCGGCCGAGCGATTGAAGCGGCGCAAGCCAGCGCCGATGTGGCGACCGTGCAGGCCAAGCCCGAGGCGTTGCTGCGGCTTGGCGCCTTCTTGGAGAAACAGGGTCGGATTGCCGAGGCCAGAGAGGCCTACCTGCAGGTCGACGCCGCCGTGAAAGCCAAGCTGGCAGGTCCGGAGTTCGCCATTCACGATCCGACCAACGTCGATATGAGCGTCATCGCGCAGCGCTCTCAAGCGAATAAGCTCCGCGATCAAGCGCGCCAGGCTTTGGCCGCCCTCAACAACCCGCCCGCAAGCGCCAACGCCACCCCGCCTTCGCCCGCCCCTCCGCCCCCGGCACACTGATCCCGGTGCGATCCGGTCAGGCGCGAGGCGGGCACGATCCGCGCCTCGCGGGAGCCTGCTGACTTCCGACCATCATCCCGCCAGGACCGAGGATCAACGCCTCTGAAGCGGCGCTACCGCCGCCGTCCCCCTCAGAGGAGTGCTAATCGTCTCGATCTTCGTGAAAGTGAAGCTGATCTCCTCGACCGGCCTCTCGCCTGCCTGCGAGTTGTTCACCACGCGCTCGCTCGAGATGATCACGTCGGTCAGCTTGGTGACTTGCACGACCGGCTCCTGCCCCTGTGAAGCGCGCGGGTAGGTCGTCAGCGTCACCTGTTTGAAGTGCTGGCCGTTAGCGCACGCGGTGCGCAGTTTCGGGCTGGCAGAGTCCACCGTCTTCCTGACGGTCAACGTCTGATGCTGCCGCTTCCCGGATGCCTGCCCGGATGCGGCAGTGGCCGGTTGAGACACTCCCCACGAGAAGCTCAGGATGTCGATGCTGCCGGTCTGGGCCGTGCTGAGGCCCGGAATACCGTCGATCTTAAGATAAGCGTCCACGGCCCCGAGTGCCTGTGAGAATGGGACCACCAATAGCGTGGCCGAGAACACAACGAGTACCAATGCTGTCTTGCTCATGTCCAACACTCCTTCCGTCGTTCCACCCCGCGAGTGCCCCGTTGCGAGACGGCCCATAAGTCCGTCGCTGCGCATAAGATGTAACCAAGTAATGTATACCACGCACGCAACCCCTTGAAGCTGACCGCTCGAATTGCCTCGCCCCACATCCCCGCCCGACGTGATGCGTGCGGAGGCGAATCCGGCGAACGTGACCGAGTCGGGCGCTTGATGCCACCAGACCTACTGCGGGCTGGCGGGGCTCTTCGTCGATGTGGGGGGTGGTGATCGCGAACTGATCCTGGCAAGGATTTCGTATCAGGACGCGGACGAAGCCGTTGCCGTCCGCCCGTCCTGGCGGACGGGAAGGCCTTCATGCGGCGAGAATCCCGGACGCTGAAGCATCCGGCTGAGGGTCCCCGCCTGCGGCGGGACCGGGCGTCCTGGCGGACGCAAAGGCACGGCCAACGACCGAGTGCCCGAGGTGGTGTAGGCGGGAAGGTCACGGCCCAATGTGCCGGACGGTCCATTCAGGTCCCAGCCCGGCGAAATCAGGCTGCCCATACGCACCGAGGAAGAGGCCAACTGGGCTCTTCCTCAATGTGTATGGGTAGATGCCGCAAACTGGTATTGGCGATCCTCGCCAGGTGATATCCGCACGTTGCATAGGATGAGCCTCTGCCGTCAGCCCCGAAGGGGGTTCCGCAAATTGCTTGACTGACGTTCGTATGTGTTTAGCGACACTTCCTTCAGACCCTGTGGCAGCGCGATTTATCGCGCGGATCACGTCGTATAGTTACCAACGCTTCGACTTCGACGGAGTGCTCACTTGCAGTCGACGGCGCAATGGGCGGAGGGCAGTTCGGCCCGCACTTGGCGCGATAAATCGCGCTGCCACATGGTCTGAGGAAACAGTCGATAGACAGGTACTGACGTTCGCGTCAGCACGGCAATGGACGGCCCGCCCCCTTTGGGGGCTTGACGGCATTCACTCGTTCATCGAGATTCGCTTACGAGGCTTTCGTCAAGCTACCCACACACATCGAGGAAGAGCCGTCCAACTGGAGAAGGGATTCCGGTCAGGCGTAGCGCACATTACACCCCGCGCCGGGCGACCCGGCGCCTTTCGCAATCAACTCACCTATCTATGAGGAGACGTGCAATGGATACCAAGCTGCTTATCGCATTATCACTCATCTGCGCTATGGCGTGCGTGGCGCAAGGCTACGGCGCACCAGGTAAGACGATGAGCGTTCAAGGCGAGAGCCTGGTCTTGGCCAAGACCGAGCCGGGCAATCTGTGTTTTGACCAGGTGACGAAGGGCAGTCTGACCCTGCGCAGCACCTACGTGGCCGGGAAGAAGGGCAGCGTGGTTTATACTGAGGGCGTCGACTATGTGGTTGACTATGCGAAGGGCACGATCACCCGCACGGCCAATTCGCGCATCCCGGACTACTCGACCAACTGCCTGTATGGGCAGAAGGACTTCGATCACACCAAGTTCCCGAGTTTCTCCAACCACGCCTGGTTTGTCTGGGCGGACTATCAGACCACCAACGGCCGGAGTTGGGCCAAGCCGCACGATCAGAGCAAGTACCTGGCTGACATTCGCAAGAAGCTGGAGGCAGGGGGGCCGTTCAAGATCGCATCCTACGGCGACAGCATCACTGCCGGCGGCGAGGCGTCGGAAACGGGCTTCCGATTCCAGTACCGGTATGCCGCATATCTGCAGGCCAAGTTCCCCAAGGCCAAGATCTCGGTGCAGGACGTGTCCATCTCAGGATACAGCTCGCAGCAGGGCATCGACTGGTTCGACAAGTACATCGGAACGGTGGATAAGCCGGACCTGGCGCTGGTGGGCTTTGGCATGAACGACCATAACATCGGCGGACCGGACCCGGAGAAGTTCAAGAACAACCTGGTCACACTCGTCAAGATGATCCGGGAGCGCAAGGGCGCGGAAGTGATCCTGTTCTCGGCCTTCCCCCCCAATGACAACTGGCACTATGGCTCCCATCGGATGGCTCAGTTCGCCGAGGCCACCAGGGAGGCGGCGGCGGAGGCCCACTGCGCTTACGCGGATGTCTACAGCACGTGGGAGATGGTCCTGCAGCGCAAGGACCAGTCCTCTCTGCTGGGCAACAACATCAACCATCCCGACGATTTCGGGCACTGGATGTACGAGCAAGCCTTCGAGGCCATGAAGTTCTGAGGAGCGAACGTGTCGTAACGGTGGGGGTGCATCAGCCTCCCCGACAGGATTGTCGGGGCCACCGTTCAGAGACAGGATTGTCGGGACCACCGTTCAGAGACAGGATTGTCGAGGCCACCGTTCGAGGTCGCGTAGACGCCGAGCGGCCAGCGGGCGGCCCCGAGCACGACCGCGCTCGCGCCATCTCATTGAGGAGCAGTAGCAACGCCATGACTCCGGAGAACTCTCGTGCCGCCTTTCCCGGACCGAAGACCAGTTACTACGGCTATGACCGCCACGACTTCGTAGTGGACGCCTGCGACTGCATCGTGGTGCGGCCCCACGAGGAGGCGACGGGGCGGCCCTGGATCTGGCGGACGGAGTTCTTCGATCATCGGCCGGAGACCGATCTGGCGCTCCTGGCGCGTGGCTTCCACCTCGTGAACATGGATGTCCGCAACACCTTCGGCTGCCCGTCAGCGATGGATCACTTCGACGTGATGTACGAGTTGCTGACGCGCGACTACGGCTTCAGCCCGAAGGCCGTCCTGGAAGGGTACAGCCGCGGGGGGCTTTACTGCTACAACTGGGGGCGCCGCGATCCGGGGCGCGTCGCCTGCATCTACGGCGATGCGCCCGTGTGCGACTTCAAGAGCTGGCCCGCCGGCGCGGGCAGCGGGCGGCAAAACCCGCCGGAGTGGGAGAAACTGCTCCGCGACTACGGCTTCGCCTCGGAAGCGGAAGCGCTGGCCTATCCCGGCAACCCGGTGGACAACCTGGAGCCGCTCGCCAAGGCCGGGGTCCCGCTGATCCACGTGTTCGGGGATGCCGACCTGGACGTGCCTTGGGAGGAGAACACGAAGGTGATCTACGAGCGGTACAAAGCCCTCGGCGGGCACATGAAACTGATTCGCAAGCTCGGCGTGGCGCACCATCCGCACAGCCTCGATGACCCTGCGCCCATCGTGGATTTCATTATCGAGCACACGGTGGGGTAGTGAGGATACCGCACCCCATAGCCACGTCCGACAGCCGATACGGAGGCGGTCATGCGATCGGAACCCGGTGATAAGAGCATCGAGGTCAAGCGTGCGGACATTGCGGCAGCGGCGCGGTCGGTCGGGATCGCTCCCGGCGACACGGTGATGTTCCATAGCTCCCTCAGCAGCATGGGCACCGTCCTCGGTGGCCCCGACACCGTGATCGACGGGTTCCTCGAGGCCGTGGGACCAGCAGGCACGGTCGCCGTGCCGACGCTTTGGTGGCACGAGACGCGGCCCCCGCTGCGCCTCCAGGACTGGGACCCGACGACGTCGCCCTCCTACCCCGGCGCGATCACGGAGCGCTTCCGTCGGAGGGCGGACAGCCTCCGCAGCAACAACCCCACCCACTCGGTTTCGGCAATCGGCGCCCGCGCCGGGGAACTCACACGCGACCACGGGCGATCCGGCCTGCGGCCCTGCGTGTTCGGCGATACGGCTTTCGCGGTCGAAAGCCCCTGGGAGCGCTTCTACCAATGGGACGCCGCGTACTGCTTCATCGGCGTGGACTTCACCGTGAACACGATGGGGCACTACGTCGAGACTCGGTTCGTGGAAAAGACGCTGGCGAGGGCACCCGCCGAACGCAGAGCCGCCCTGGAAGCGCAGGTGCACCGATGGCAGAGGCCGGGCATCTGGCCGCGCTACAGCTTCAAGCTGATGGGCGAGCGCCTCGCCGACCTGGGCTTGGTCCGATTCGGTCAGATCGGGTCGGCAACCCTGCGCTGCACGCGGGCGCAGGTGATGGTCGACACCATCTTACGCACCCTGGACGCCGATCCCGAAGCCTGGTTCAGCCCCGAGGTGCTGCTGTGGCTCGAGCAGGCGCTGGGGTGACGCGGGCGGTTATGCTGCTTCAAGCGGCGCAGGGGTGCGTCTTTCAATTGTAGGTAGTATGACTACGCCGGTTGCGCGGCCCTGCTCGGCAATGAGATGCCCTGCGGAGAAATGGACGGCGATGGACCACCGAGACACAGAGAACGGCAACGTCTCTTAACGCCTATCGCGGGGCGGGCGGGCCGCTTCCCAGCCGTTCTCTGTGCCCTCTGTCTCTGTGGTTCAACGCCGTTCGCCTTTCATCTTGACGGTCAGCCTCTGACAA
>CAYWBK010000037.1:4298-22260 GCA_964455745.1 uncultured Armatimonadia bacterium | reverse complement strand
GGAGAGATCGCCTCCCTGCGGCCTGGTCCCGACTCGTTGCGCGGGCGGTGGTTTGAGGTTGTCGAGGAGGACCGCGCCGGGCTGCAGCCGTGGGAGACGTGGAAGCAGGGACCTGAAACACTCTTCACCGGCGGGCCGGCACAGGTGAGCGCGAGCGTCGCCGGTGGGGTCGCCACCGCGCGGATGCTTTGGATGCGACCGAACGGGCTGCGGATTGAGGGCGAGGTGGCCCTTCGTCCGGGTGAGGCCGGGCCGCGTTTCCGCCTGAGGGTGACGAACACCACGGCGGCGGCGCTGGTGGATACGCTGCGGATGCCGGTCCTGCGGGGGATCGAGGTAGGCGCGGCGGCGGATGACTGGTTCGCCTGGCCGCACACGCTCGGAGCCCGGTTCCGGGTACAGGGGTTCAAGCCCGGCGAGAAGCTCGAACACGCATACCCCGACTTCATGTACATGCAGTGGCTAGACCTGTATGACGCGCAGCAGGGCGTCTATGTGGGCTGCCTTGATGACTACGGGTACTGCAAGAACCTGTTCATCGGACGCGACGAGACGGGCAAGAGCCTCATGGGCATCACCTTCCCCGGCTGCTGGATCGCGAAGAGGGGCGACAGTTGGACGACCCCGTGGGTGCAGATCGCCGCGCATAAAGGCGACTGGCGGGCCGGGGCCGACCTGTACAGGCCCTTCGCCGAGAAGGCCTTCGGGCCGCTGGACCCGCCGGAGCGCGTGCGGGAGATGCCGACCGCCCAGTGCTGGCTGGCCCACCACGCCAGCGACGGCGACATCGGCAAGCTGTTCGAGATTCAGCAACAGGCCCCCATCCACGCCTCGTACCTGATGAAGTCCCTGAACACCTCGACGCCGGAGGGCTGGGACGGCTTCCGCGGGTCGGCGCTGGAGCTGCAGGACACCTTCACGCGCATCCGCAAGCTGGGCGGCTCGCCCGCCCTGTTCACTTTCGACCGCGCGCCGCTGATGGGCAAGCCGGACTATGCCGATTATGTCGGCAGGTGGACCTGCCAGCGCCGGGACGGGAGCTTCGCCGAGGGCTTCCGCGATATGATGCCCTCGCCCTTCGACCAAGACCTCGTCCGGGCGCGCGTCGGGGAGGCGGTGCGCTGGGTGCGGGCCTTCGGGCTGGACGAGATCCATTTCGACACCGCCGCGACGACGAACGCGAGCCTCGCCGGGCCGTCGTATCATCCCGGCTTCACGCAGCGCCCGAATGAGGTGCCGCACTACTTCAAGGCGCTCTACCGCGCGATCCGCGATGGTTGCAGGCAGTACAACCCGCAGTTCATCCTCCGCGCCGAGCATTGCGCCGACTTCTTCTTCCCCGAGTTTCTCACATCCACCGCTCACCTGTTCGAGACCGGGAACGTGGTGCTGCAACACAATTCGCCCACAGACGCGCAGCTCATGCCGATCCTTTTCCGGTACACGCTTCCGCGCTATGCGGCGCTCGAGATGCCCAGCATGAGCGACAGCGACTTTTGGACCTACGGCTGCGGCATGGGCTACGGTTTCCACGGCGGCGGTCCCTCCTGGTGCTTCAATCCCGGTGCGCGAGAGGCCGAAAGCCCGCCGGGGGAACTCCTGCACCGCTACCTGCTTTGCGAGGACGAATGGCGGCGGTACTACGACTTCCGCGTCGGGTTCGAGGAGGCCGTCGTCGATTCCGCGCGCTCGGATGTCGTCGCGCGGGCGCAGATCGACGGGCGGTGGCGGCTGTGCGAGTTTCCCGGCCCGCTGGTTGCGGTCACCCACACCGGCGGCGGGCGCGAGGTGACCCTGGGTCAGTGGTTCGACCTCAGCCACACCCAGTACTTCGGCGAGCGCTTTGTGCCGAACCGCATGGCCCCGCGCAAGGTCCTGCTGCGGGTGCCGACGCGCCTGACGAACCCGAAGGCCCGGCTGTTCGACCGCTTCGGCGAGACGGCGATTCGTCCGCGCATCGCCAACGGGACGGTCGAGTGCGAGGTGCCCGATCCGACCTGTTTCGCGCTGGAGGTGTACGAGGGGCCTTCGGTGACGCTGGGCCTCGCGCAGGTGGCGCGACCGGGCGAGTCGACGCCCATCCGGGTGACGGTGGAGCAGTCCAGCCCGAAGCCGGGGGAGCTTGTGCTGGGCCTGCCCGCCGGGTGGCCGAGCGCCAGGCCGATCACGGTCCCCGCGCAGGCCAGGTTCGCGACCACGGTGCCGGTGGCGATCCCCAGCGGTATCTTCGGCAGGAACTATCCTATTAAGGCGACGCTTCACATAGGCGCGGAATCGCGCACCACCGCTGCCCACCTGACTGTGATGGAGCCGTTTACGGTCCTATATGGCTTTGACACGCTGAAAGATGGGAATCCGCAGAGCGCACACTGTGTGGTCCCCGGACAGCGGGCCCGATTGACCGTCACATGCGTCAACAACCAGGCCGCTCCGGTGGACCTGAGGATCGAGGCCGAGGGCGAGCAGGTCTCGGGCACTCAGGTCGCACGAGCCGACGGCGCGGTCCTGCGAGAACTGGGCGCGCCCGATGGTGCGCTGCGCAAGTGGATCGACGGTAAGGGCTCGATGCCGGGCAATGTGGTCATCAAGTCGTTCGACTTCGACTGTACCGGCGTGCCGACCAAGCCGGTGCAGATTCGGGTGCTAACCGGCGGGAAGACGGCGTTCTCGGCCGATGCCTACCCACGCACGCGACTGATGGACCTGAGCGGCGAGTGGAAGCTCAAGCTCACCGACGCCGGACGCGCTATGGTCGGCGGGGACGAGCAGAACGACAACCTGGATGTCTCCGCCGCCACACCGGCGATCTGGGACGGCAACTGGCAGGCGGTCAACGCGCCGGTGCACCTCGATAAGGACCTGCGTCACGACAAGAGCTGGGGTATCTACCGGCGTCTGGTCTATGTGCCGGCGGAGTGGCAGGGGGCGGACATCCAACTGCGGCTGGGGAACACGGGCGCGCCGTGGGGCGAGGGCGGGACGCTGAACCTCATCTACATCAACGGTTGGCCGTGTGGGCGTATCGGCACCTCCGGCGAATGCTCGGTCGCGCCGTTCCTGGTGTTCGGCGGGTGGAACCTGATCGCGGTCGCGAGCGCTTGGCCGAACTGCCTGGTCGACCCGTGTCTGTTCGTACGCACCGGGCCGGCGCCCGAGCGCCTGCGGCCCACTCCGCCGGGCGAGCGGCCTGCCGGGGCGTTCCTGCTCCTCGGTCAGCGCTGCACCGGCCAGGGGATCACGATGCCCTTCATCCGGGGCGTGCCCGAGGGCGATCACCGCAGGACGAACGTCGCCGCCGGCGGCGAGGAGACCTTCATTTACTTCGCGGTCGCCGATGAGTTCATGCGCGAGCCGAAGGGGCCGGTTGAGGTGGCGGTGGAGTACCTGGATCGGGGCACGGCGGAGTTCGGTCTCGACTACGACTCAACAGACGAGACCGCCCCGGTCAAAGGGGCGTTCAAGAGCGCCGAGCGGTGCAGGAAAACGAACACCGGCGAGTGGAAAACGCACGTGTTCGTCCTGCAGGACGCGCGGTTCGCCGACCGAGAGCATCGGGGGTCGGACTTCCGCCTGGTGGCCTTCGGGGAGGACCTCCTGGTGCGGCGGGTGGATGTCAGGCCGGAGAGCGGCCAATAGGCCCATGTGGGCGGACTTGGCGTGGCATAACCGGGATCAGAGGGGGATTGACCACGAAAACATTAGACGCCTGAATGCGGTCTGTCGGGTGCGGCATGTTGGCGTTTCGTGTCTTCGGGTCTTCGTGGTCGAAGCCGTGGGGCCGTCCTTTCAGTCCATCGGTCCCGGTCGGACGATTGTCGGCGCGGTGGCGATCTTCGGGCGGATTGCCAGCCAGTCCACGCCCTGGAATTCAGGATCGGGAAGCTGCCTGATCTCCTCCGCCCCAAAGTAGGGGCACATCGCATCCACCCACACGATGAGCCGCTGCAGGCTGACCGGATCGACCTTCACCCCGTGGTGCTTGCCGCTTGCGGCGATGTCGATGAGCTGGCTTCGATAGCTGAGGCGAGTCATCGGCTCCGGCGTGGTGTAGGCCTTCGGGTCGGTCGTCGAGTACCCCTCGACCATGATCGTGTTGGCGATACCGAAGCCCGGCGGCGGGTTCGATGGCGGGGAGTACGCCTGCGCCCAGGTTGGGCTGCCGGTGAGGGTGACATAAGGCTCGTTGAAGTCGAGGAAGCCCGGACGCATCGTGAGATCGAGCGTCTTGCGCGCTTGTCCGTTCCCCTCGTGGCACTTGGCGCAGTAGCGGTCGAGGACCGGCTGGACATAGCGCGGGTAGCTGACGCTGTCCAGGCCCCATGGCGGCGGGGTGATCGACTGCGGAGGCTTGCGCAGCGCTTGCGCCGTGCCGTAGAAAGCGGGCGCACCGGAATGCTGCTCGTGGCAGCCCAGACAGCCGCGCTTCTCGCCCGGCATGAGGCCGGCGAAACTGCGCATGGTCTGCAGCACCCGCATGTTCCCATCCAGAAGCTGGAAGTGCAGCGCTCTCCCGGCCGGCGCGCGGAAGGCGACCGAGCCGTCGCTGTCGATGGGCACCGTGCCGAGGCACCGCTTCACCCCGTCCGACTGCACCATCGAAACCACCGGCCCGGTGGAAATATAGGGGCGCTTGTACCAGTAAGTGTACGTTTTCGGCTCGATGGCCATGACGCGCAGGTACTTCGCCTTGTCCTTGAGTTGCTGCGGCGCGCCCTGGTAGACGTTCGCGCTGAAGAATAGGCCGTCCTGGGGCTGCAGGCGATGCTCGCGGTCCGGCCAGGCGACGGTGTCGGGGATCACCGGCGGCGTCGGGCGGGCCTTCAGCGGCATCGCGTGGAAGATGTTGTTCACGCCCTCATAGATCAACTCCCGGTTGCCGTCGGTGTCCATGAGGTAAAGCACAAACTTGCCGCCGCGATTCGCGGACACGAGGAAGTCACGGTCGCTCAGCGGGTACGGGGAGTAGTAGGCCTCGTACTGGCCGCTGCGGTGGTAGTTCGGCGACTCGATGGGATCGACAGGCCCGTTGCCGACCTCGGGCCAGGCTACATCCGCGGTGACTTTCGTCACTCCGTCGGGGAAGTTGATGCCCTTGCCCCGGTCGACGATCCCCACCGATCCGCCGAACCAGTTGTGGTGCGCGCTGCCGGTGAACATGACGCGGTTCGAGCCGGGGATGCAGCGGGCGTCCTTGAGCAGGTCGGGCCAGACGCTCTGGTTGCCCCAGTAGGTGCTCGCCGCGGTGCCGTCGGGGTTGACCGTCCAGAGGGCCTGATCGCGCCAGAGCGGCTTATCCGTGTATTCCCACCGTGTGTAGATGATCCGCCCGTCGTCCATGACCGAGGGCAGGTAGTCCGGCTCGTTGTTGCAGGAAATCAGGTAGATGTCGTGGCCGTCGCGGTCGCAGCGGGCGAGGACGAAGGCGTTCGTCGGCGGCATGCAGCGCACGTAGGTGTGACCGCGCGTGGTCGAGAAGGCGATGTGTTTGCCGTCGGGCAGGTAGATCGGGTCGAGGTCATCGTATGGCCCGTCGGTAAGCTGCCTGAGGCCCGAGCCGTCGATGTTGATCTCGTACAGGTGGAACGATTTCTCATTGTGCGGTTTGAAGCAGAAGACGATTTTCGTACCGTCGAAGGACAAGTCCGGGCGCCAAAAGGAGCCATGCAACGGAGCCTGCGGCATGAGTTGCGTAAGATGCCCGGCGGGGGAGAGGCCCGTGAGCGTCATCAGCCGCGCGCCGGGAACGGCCATGTAGCCGAGGCGGTGGCGGGTCTCGTGCGGCCATTCCGAGCCTGCCGGGTACGGCATGTCGACCAGCAGCACCTTGTCGAAATCGACGACCGGATTCGCGAACAGGATCGCCCGCTTGGCCTCGCGGACCGCGAAGTACAGCGCGCGGGCATCCGGCGACCCCGCCCCGAGGCCTTTCTCCAGTTTATCCAACTTCGTCCGTTGGGGCGAGAGATTGACGCGATCAGGATACGCCGCTTCGATCCGGTCGGCGAGCTGTCGCGCCCACTTGATCTCCTGGCGGATGCGCTCCGGGGTCGGGTTGCCGTCGGCCTGATGCAGCCAGTCGCGTTCCAGCGCCGCGCGGGCTTCGGAGGCCGAGAGGTCGCGCGTCACGGGCGTTTCGGGCTTGACGTATGGCGCAACAGCCTCGGACTGATAGGGCCGGAACTGGACCATGCCGCCGGCCTTGAGCATCAGGTCGATCCACTCGGGCGAGAAGCGGGCCGCCTCGCCGCGGGCTTTGAGCGCCTCGAGCTGCGCCTGAAGCGCCTCGGCCTCACGCCAACGCTTGGCATCCTCCGGCGTCTCTTTCGCCTTCTGGTATGGCGTGAGCGGCTGGTACTCGAGCGCCAGGCCGACCAGCCGCTCGGCGCTATCGATCTGCAACTGGTCGTCGCCCGCAGCGGCGTATTCGATCGGGCTGGCCCCGGCCCAGCTTGCGAACCGCGCGCACTCGTCCGGGAACGCAGCGGTGAGCTTTCCGGTCAGCAGGCCGACGAGGTCGATGCTCAGGCGGGCCTCACCGGATGTGAGCTTCCGGCGCATGTCGGCCAGCGTCGCCGCGAAAGGCTGGCCCGGTGTGAACACGAGCTTGAGCTGGTCGCTGAACTGGCGGGCGATACGGTCGATGGATGCTGCGCCGGCGTCATGCAGCGTCGCGATCTCCGCCGGGGTCAGCGCGACCTTGTAGATACGCAGGTCGTCCAGCGCCCCCTGGAAGTGCTCGGAGCCGCCGCTGCTGGAGCCGATGAAGCCACTGCTGTTCGGGTCGGTGATGACCTTGCCCGGGCGCTTGAGGGTCCCGATCTGCTTGCCGTCGAGGTACACACGCATGTCCTGGCCGTCGAAGGTCGCGGCGCAATGATGCCACTGGCCATCGAGGACCCGGGCGGGATCGATCGGCGCGCGGCACTCGACATACCCGTTGATGTCCAGGCCCAGCGACAGGTCTGTGCCGTTCTCCTGGAACGAGAACAGGACGCGGCGGTCGCCGTCCTCCTTGCGGAAGATCTCGCGGAAGCCGCTGAGGTCTGTCGGTCGCGCCCAGGCCGAAAAGCTGATCGCCTGCAGCTCCCCGATGCCGAAGCCGCCGGTGGTTGGCAGGCTGTGCGTGCCCATGAGCGCGAGGGCGTTGCCGTGGACGCCACGTGTCCGCAGGACGGGCGACGCCGGCTTCACGTCGAAAGCGGTATTGCCCGTCGAGTTGACGATGACCGGGCTGAGCGCTGATTCGTTGAAGGTCCAGTGCGCGAGAATGCCGCGATCCAGGCTCGGTTCGTCGGCGACGGCCTGACCGGATTGCGCGGCGAGCGCCTTCACACCGTCGTCGTAGAGCCGCGCGATCTCCTCGGGCGTGAGGGTGGCCTTGTAGATGCGAAGCTCGTCCATGATGCCCTGGAAGTTCTCGCCGCCGCTCGATGAGCCGATGCAGCCGGGGGCCGGGCCGCCGGCGGAGATTGTGCCGGGACGCTTCAGGGAGCCGATCTCCTTGCCGTCGAGGTACACGCGCATGAACTGGCCGTCGAAGGTCGCCGCGCAGTGGTGCCAGCGGCCGTCGAGCACCTGCGCGGGCGTGATCGAAGCATGGCACTCCACGTAACCGCCGATGTTGAGGCCGAGCGACAGATGCGTGCAGTTATCCTGGAAGGAGAACAGCACGCGGCTGTCGCCGTCTTCCTTGCGGAAGATCTCGCTATACCTGCCCATCTCCGTGGGCAGCACCCAGACGCTGAACGACAACGCGGAAAGGCCATTGAAGTCGGGCTTTCCGGGCACGCGGAGCATGTGGCTGCCGGAGAAGCTCATTGCGGCGCCGAACAATCCGGGCACTCGGCGCAGGCCCCCGGCTGCCGGGTTCTCCGGCGCGGCGTCGAAGTGGTTGCCGGAGGAGTCGCGGCACCGGGCGCCGAGGACCTCGTCGAAGGTCCAGTAAGCGATCAGGGGCTTGTCGAGCGCGAGCGGCTGAGGGGCGCTGTCCGCGGCAGAGGCAGGCGCAAAGGCCGTTGGGATCGACAGGGCACAGCACGCGAGTATGAGACGCGCGGTCTTCATCAACACCCCTCCAGGGTGATCCTCATGCGGGGGTACGGCCCTGCCCCGTGACCGCGCTGCGCGCGGCTTTCCCCTCCCGTGGACCCGCCGCAGGCGGGTATGGGAAGGAGAGGCAAACGGCAATCCTCAAAACACTCCTCATACCGGGCTCCGGCACTCTGAGACGATGAGAATGGTCGCGTCTCTTGCCTCCGACCCTATCACCCCCGAACATCATGTGGCCGCGCCATTCATGGCGCGGAACGCGCGGTGAACCGCGCGTCCACAGGAAAGGCAGGCGGGGACGCCTTCTCCACGGGGCGATTCTCGAAACAGGTTGGAGCCTTCGTTTGCGTCCTGTAGTCGCGCATCAACCCAAATCCACCACAGTCCAGCGGCCCGGCCCGGCGTGGGCCAGCTTGCGTGGGAAGCCGGAGCGCAGGAACTCCATGTAGCGGGTCACCTGCTCGATGGGGGCGTCAAGGGCGTGCGATTGGGCAAGCTCCTCCCGCACTTGCTCCGCCGTGCAAGTGCCCAGCTTCGCGACAATATCGAGAATCCGTGTGGAGTTCTCCTCGGTTAGCTTGGTCAGGTCGGACATGTGGGAGGTGCTCCTCTGGGTCTTCATAGCGGGGCAGGTGTGATACGGCGAACCTCCCCTCCGGCCCTTCTGATCGTGCCCCGACAATCTTGTCGGGGAGGGCCGTTCGGCACACACATCCGCGACAGGATTGTCGCGGCCACTGCTGCTTGGTCCACGGCTCGGCCTCGTGGCCCCGACAATCTTGTCGGGGAGGGCCGTTCGGCACACACATCCGCGACAGGATTGTCGCGGCCACTGCATCGCGGGCAGTCTACGCCGTGGCCGTCTTCTCGATTGCTGCCCGCAGGCCGTCGGCGACGCGCTTCGCGGTCTCTTCCGACAGCATGCAGTTCGTGTTCACCAGGCGCGGGAGAATGCGCTCCGCCGTCGGACACAGGCCGTCGCGGTACTCGTAGCTGCCCTCGTAATACGGGCAGTTGTGCAGGGGGCAGCCCTTGTCCTGGTAGGCCATCGGGTGAGTGAAGAGCTTGTACTTGTACGCCGGGACCTGCGTGAAGCCGATGTTCCAGATCTCGCCGGTCTCGAAGAGCGCCTGCTCGAACGCGCCGCGGTCGATGCCGAACTCGTCGCCGCGATACAGGCAGGAGAAGATGTATGGCGAGTTGCCGCAGCCGTCCTTGATCGCGCGTGGCTGCAGCCAGTCGCAGCCTTCGAGCGCCGCGGACAGGTGCGCGTAGGCCCTCTGGTACTCCTCGATGTAGCCCTTGACCCGCTCCAGTTGCACCAGGCCGATCGCGGCCTGCATCTCGGTCATGCGGAACACGGTGGCGAGGTGCGCCGGCGACTCGCCAAAGCAGGTGACGCTGCGAATGCGCTCGGCCAGCTCGTCGTCGTCGGTGACGGCCATGCCGCCGTCGCCGGTGGTCATGTGCTTGCCCTGGCAGAAGCTGAAGACGCCGATATGTCCCCAGGTGCCGGCGAACTTGCCTTTGTAGGGGAGGAACATCGCGTGGGCGCAGTCCTCGATGAGAACGATCTTCGCCTCATCGGCGATTTTGCGCAGCGCATCCACTTCCGCAGGCTGCCCCCACAGGTTCGTGACGCAGATGGCTTTCGTCTGGGGGGTGATGTTCTGCTGCGCGGATTCCGGGCTCATCAGCCAGGTGTCGGCCTCGACATCCGCCCAGGTGGGGTGAGCGTTCTGCCACAGCGCGCCGATGGCGTGGAACTGCACCAGCGGATCGCAGATGATCTCGTCTCCGGCCCCACAGCCGGCGGCGAACACCGAGGAGATCAGAAGCGACATCGCGGCATTGGCGGCGATGGCGTGCTTGACGCCGTAGGCTTTGGCGAATTCGGCCTCCAGCTTGCCGTGGAAGCCATTGTGCTGGGCAGCGAGGTTGCCGCTGTTGAGCACTTGGCTGAGGTACTCGAGTTCCTTACCGTCGAATCTGTCAACGCCCATTGTGGTGGAGGTCTCCTTGTTGGTATGAGGCATGGAATATGCGTGGTGCCTGCGCGGAACGGCAAGGCGAACCACAGAGACGTCGTGGCGGCTTGCGCCGCCGGCACAGAGAACGACACGACTGACGACTTCACGAGATGGGTGCGCTGTGGCAGTGCCTCAGGCCGTTACCGTGTAGGCGGCGCAAGCCGCCACGACGTCTCTGTGGTCAGCCGTTAGGCCGTTGCCCCTCGCCTCGAACCCCTACTTCCCCGCTCTCGATCCCCGCCACCAGGTTTTTCACAGTCCCGAACTGCACCCCGAAGTCCCCCCGCGCGATCTCGATCAGGCGGTGCAGCAGCTTCATCGACAGGCCATCCTCCGCGCCGACGCACTGGACGTGGCACACGAACAGGAAGACCCCTCCGGCGGCGAAGACGCGCTCCAGATCGTCCACCGCGAGCGCCAGGTGCCGGTCGATCTTCTCCTCAGTCAGATACCATGCGTATTCGCTGATGATCGGGAGGTTGATGACCTTGTCGGTCAGCTTGTACGGCCCCGGCGGCACCTCGGGGTCCCAGTCGCCGGGGTTGTCATACTGCTCGATGATGTACTTCCAGCCGCGTGGATCGGTGACCGCGTTCGAGGTGTAGCGCATCCCCGCATCGGCCATCACATCGTAGAGTTCCGGCGTCTGTGACAGCGCCCCGGTGCGGAAGGCTTGCGGGCGGCGGCCAAAGGCCCGCTCGAAGATGCCGATGGCGGTCTGCAGCTTCTCGACGTACAACTCGCGCCGCCATAGATGCCCGAAGTTCTCGGTGTCGCGTCGCAGCTCCTCCTCCGGGTCGCGGAGGCTGAGTTCGCGGATCATCTTCGGATATGGGCCGAACTCGCAGTTGTTGTGATCGAGACCGTGAAGCTGGCAGTTATGGCCGTCGCTCTCGGCTCCGTGAAGCGTTGCGAGCCAGTCTGCCTGCCGGTCGAGCTGCCAGCCGCCCTCGCCACGGGGCACCACGAAAAAGGTGGCGGGCACGCCCTCGGCGTCGAAGAAGCGGCGGGCGCGATTGAAAACCGTCAGGTCCTGGATCAGACCTCCGGGGTCGTCTACGGTGAGAATGAAGCGGTTGACGGGCGGCGCGCTTGGCATCGCTGCGAAGCCCTCCTGTAGTGCCGTTTGGTGTGGCGGCGTTTTCCAGCAAATGCGTAAGACCTTTCGGCATCCGCCACCAATGCACCTTCCTCTACTCGGCGTCGGCTCATTGCAGGTCATCCCCACGGGCAGAGGGAACCGCGCCCCCGATGCGGCAAGTCAGTGGCCGCGAATGAGCCGGCCCGGCGTGGCCGGAACCGAGAAAAGAGTTGACCACGAAGACACGAGAACACGAAACGACAGAGAAGGCTCCGACGGGAGCGGTTTTCGCCATTTCGTGTCCTCGTGTCTTCGTGGTTCAAATCGTCCGTCGTTAATCCTATGCGCACTGAATGCAGATGAACCTATAGGATACTACACCCCCCACGGGGGCACGAGGGAAACCCATGACGAACTCCGCCGACCGCCAGCCGACCTTCTACTACATCCCGCACACTCACTGGGAGGGCGCGGTTTTCCAGACGCGCGAAAGCTACCTGCGAACCGGCCTCTCGAACATCCTGCGGGCCGTGAAGCTCCTGAAGGAGCATCCCAGCTATCGCTTCACTCTCGATCAGGTCTGCTATGTGAAGCCCTTCCTGGAGCGCTACCCGCAGGAGGCCAAGGCTTTCCGGCAGTTCGTCCGCGATGGTCGCCTGGAGATCGTCGGCGGCACGGATTCGATGCTCGATGTGAACATGCCGAGCGGCGAATCGCTGGTGCGCCAAATCCTCTACGGCAAGGGCTACTTCCAGCGCGAACTGGGCGTCGAGGTCACCGTCGGCTGGCAGCTCGACACCTTCGGCCACCACGCCCAGATGCCGCAGGTGCTGAAGCTGGCAGGCTTCCGGTCATTTTGGTTCTTCCGTGGCGTCGCCACTTGGGACACCCCGGCGGAGTTCCTCTGGGAGGGCATCGACGGCTCGCGTATCCCCGCCTTCTGGCTGCCACAGGGGTATGCCGTTGCCTATGGCTCGCCGCCAAGCCTGCCGGAGTTCACCGAGTTCATGACGCGGCAGTTCGACTCGCTCGCGCCGTTCGCGCGCGGCGAGGTGCGCGCCGGACCGGCGGGGGCGGATGTCTGCGAGCCTGAGGAGCACGTGCCCGGCCTTGTCGAGCGGTTCAACGCGCAGCCCGATGTGCCGTTGCGCCTGCAGATTGCGGTTCCGACCGAGTATGAGGCGGCGGTGGCGGACCGCGAGCGCCCGGTGATCGGCGGCGAGTTGAACCCGATCTTCCAGGGCATCTACTCCAGCCGCATCGAGCTGAAACAGCGTACCCGCGAGTTGGAGCGCCTCCTGACCACGACCGAGAAGCTGGGGGTGATGCTGCGCTGGCTCGGCGTCCCCGTCGATGACGCCCCGGTGTGGCAGGCCTGGGAGCCGATGCTGTTCAACCAGGCGCACGACCTCATGTCCGGGGTGATGACCGACATCGTGTACGAAGACACGATCCACGCCTACGACTTCTCCCGTCGGCTGGGGGAGGCCACGCTGGAAGACCGGCTGGACGCCCTCGTCGAGCGGATCGACACCCAGGGCGAGGGCACTCCGCTGCTCGTCTTCAACGCCCTGAGTTGGCCGCGCACCGACATCGTGACCGCGACCGTCGGCTTCACCGACCCCGGCGTCTTCGGGGTCAAGGTGATCGGCCCGGATGGGGCCGAGGTCCCGGTGCAGATCCTATCCGACCGCCGCAGCGGCGACGGAGCCATAGTCGAGGCCGAGATCGCCTTCGTCGCCTCCGAGGTGCCAGCGCTGGGGTACAGCCTCTACCAAGCCTTTCCCCTCCCGGTACGGGAGGGGTGCCCTGCGCAGCAGGGCGGGGTGGGGCCGTTAGCCGACCCGGTCCTCGAAAACGAGTTCTACCGCCTCGAAGTCGATTCCCTCGGCGGGGCGATTACTGGCCTCACCGTCAAGAGTGGAGACTGGCAGGCCATCACCGGCCCGGCGAATGTGGTCGTGCGCGAGGCGGACCACGGCGATCTGTGGGAGCCGTACCATTCCCTCGACGGCGGCAGCCGCATCGCGATGAAGGACCCGCACCCGGTGCCTGCCCGCAGTATCACCCCTCAAGACGCGGGGTGCCAGCCGCAGGCTGGCGGGGACCCCGCGCATCGCGGTGGTGCCGAATCCAACCCCGACGAGGCCGTCTACAGCGACCAGGGTGGCGTGGAGCCGGGGGCCATCCGCCGGGGGCCGGTCGTCTCGGAGTTCACCGTCTCCCACCCCTTCGGCGAGACGGGTACCTTCAGCACCACCATCCGCCTGTATGCCGGCCTGCGCCGGATCGACATCCACACCACGATCCTCAACAACGAACGCTTCGTCCGCTACCGCGCGATGTTCCCCGTCGCCGGCGGCGGGCAGGTCTGGCACGAGATCCCGTTTGGGGCCATCGAGCGCCCGGCGGAGATCGAGTTCCCGGCGCAGAACTGGGCGGACACGGGCGACGGCACGCGCGGCCTCACCCTGCTCAATCGCGGCCTGCCGGGGAACTCGACCACCGGCGGGGCGATGCTCCTGTCGCTGCTGCGCAGCACGTGCATCGTGGCGTATGGCTTCGGGGGCGGCTACGGGCCGGGGATGTCGTCCGACAGCGGCTTCGAGCTGGGCCGCGAGCTTGGTTTCGACTACGCGCTGCTCCCGCACGAGGGCGACTGGCGCGAGGCGGGCGTCCATCGGGCGGGCCAGGAGTTCAATAACCCGCTGATCGCCCGCGCCGTCCCGGCTCATCCCGGCGAACTGCCGCCAAAGTGGAGCTTCGTGGAGGTCGCGCACCCGAACGTCATCGTCTCGACGGTGAAGCTGACGGACGGCGCGACGGGAATCCTGCGCCTGTACGAGGCCACCGGCACTCCGGCGGAGGGCGTCACGATCCGCTTCTGCGCCCCGCTACGAAGCGCGGAAGAGACCGACCTTCTGGAGCGTCCCGGCGAGCCGTTGGCGACTGAAGGCGGCGTGGTGCGTCTGGACCTGGGGGCGTTCGAGATCAAGACGGTGAGGTTCGAGGTGGGGGAGGGCGAGGCGGGATAACGTCGCCAACGGTGAGCAGGGTTTCCTTCAATATACAAGGGCAAGTGCTTCCGGCTGGCCCTGGTCATCGCCGCGTGGCGGCAGCCATCCCCCATACGGGCAAGCCGTCGCCTTCAGCCCCCGATAGGGGGCGTTCGCCAATTGCCACCAGCGGAAGCTGGTGGATCCCGCCGGAGAACAAGCCGTATGAGCCCCGCAAGGGGCGATAGGCCGTGTGTCAGGGCATCTGCCGCCCCTGTCGGGGCTTTGGGGGATCAAAGGGCCAGCATTCCACCGGCTTCCGCCGGTGGCAATTAGCGGGCCGCCCCTTGCGGGGCTTTACGGCACCTGTTCATTCAGCAAGACCGGCCTGCAGTCTCACACAACGCGGGGGAGACAGATCTCGAACGGCGGGCGCGGTGAACCGCTGCCCTACACGGTTTGCTTGGGGGACGCACCCTCGCCTACCCCTCATACTCGATAGTCTCCCCGACTACGTTGAACCTCCCCGTCACGAAGCCGCTCTCCCCTGTGTCCGGTATTGGCTGGCCGCCGCCTACGGAGACCTCGAACTCCCCCGGCTCGATGATGCTGCGGCCGCGGTCGTCGTAGCAGACCATCTGCTGCGGTTCGAGCGCGAAGATGACGGTGTGCCGCTCGCCGGGCTGCAGGTGGATACGGGCGAAGCCCTGCAGTTGGCGGATCGGCACCGGCACCGAGGCGCGCAGATCGCTGACGTAAAGCTGCACCACCTCGTCACCGGCGCGGTCGCCGACATTCGTCACGTCCACCGCGAGGCGGATGTCCTCGCCGGATGGGACCTCGGCGGGGTTGAGGCGCAGGTTGCTGTAGGCGAAGCGCGTGTAGCTGAGGCCGAAGCCGAAGGGGTACAGCGGCGCGTCCTGCATGAACCGATACGTCCGCCCGGCCATGCTGTAGTCCTCGAAGGGCGGGACCTGGTCGAGGGACTTGTAGAAGGTCACCGGGAGCCGTCCGGCGGGGTTGTAGTCGCCGAACAGCACCTCCGCCAGGGCTGTGCCGGCCTCTTCGCCGCCGTACCAGGTCGCCAGAATCGCCGAAACGTTTTCTTGCGCCCAGTTGACCGATAGGGCGCTGCCGCTCAGCAGCGCCAGGACGACCGGCTTGCCGAGCGCCGCGACCTCGCGCAGTAATTCCTCCTGTATGCCGGGGAGGTTGATGTCCTGGCGGTCGCCGCTTGGGTCGATCAGGCCCACCTCTCCCTCCTCGCCCTCCAACCTCGGCGACAGGCCCAGCAGCATGATGGCGACATCGGCGGCACGGGCGGCATTAAGCGCCTCGGCGAAGCCTTCGCGGCTGTCGCCTGCGAGGTCGCACCCGCGCGCATAGGTCACCGGGACCCCGGCGCGGTTGCGGATGCCCTGCAGCGGCGTGACGGCTGTGGAAGGGGTGCCGTTGTAATTGCCCAGCAGCACCTCGACATCATCGGCGTTCGGCCCGATGACGGCGATGGATTTGGGGGCGGCAAGCGGCAACAGGCCATCGTTCTTCAGGAGGACGATGGACTCCCGCGCCGCCTGCCGGGCCAGCTCGCGGTGTGCGGCGCAGTCGTTGACTTCGATGGGGATCTGCGCGTATGGCACGATCTCGGGCGGGTCGAACATGCCCAGGCGGATGCGGGCCTCGAACAGGCGCTGGAGGGCGAGGTCGATGGTGGTTTCGGTGATGAGGCCCTGCTCGACCGCGCCGATCAGCGCGCGATACGTGCAGCCGCAGTTGAGGTCGCAGCCGGCGATGACCGACATCGCGGCGGCTTCCTCGGGGCTGGCGGCGGCCTTGTGATGCTGGAAGACGTCGTCGATGGCCCCGCAGTCGGAGACCACGTAGCCGTCGAATCCCCACTCGTCGCGGAGGATGTCCTGCAGCAGCGTCTTGCTGGCGCTGCAGACCTCGCCGTTGGTGCGATTGTAGGCCGACATCACCGAGACCGCCTTCGCCTCCTTGACGCAGGCCTTGAAGGCCGCCAGATACGTCTCGCGCAGGTCGCGGCGGGTGACGACGGCGTCGAACCCGTGGCGGGCGGCCTCCGGGCCGCTGTGGACGGCGTAGTGCTTGGGCGTCGCGACGACCTTCAGGTAGTGCGGGTGGTCGCCCTGCAGGCCGTTGACGAAGGCGACGCCCATCCGCGCGGTGAGATACGGGTCCTCGCCGTAAGTCTCCTGTCCCCGCCCCCAGCGCGGATCGCGGAAGATGTTGATGTTCGGCGACCAGAAGGTCAGGCCGTAGTACCACATCGCGCCGCCGTCCGCTGCGAGGGCGGCGTGGTGCTTGGCGCGCGCTTCATCGCTGATCGCGGTCGCCACGCGCAGCATGAGGGCCGCGTCCCAGGTCGCCGCGAGGCCGATGGCCTGCGGGAAGACGGTCGCGATACCGGCGCGGCCGACCCCGTGCAGGCACTCGTTCCACCAGTTATAGGCCGGAACGTCCAGACGCGGGACCGCGAAGGCGTCGTGGATCATCTGGGAGACCTTCTCATCGAGGGTCATGCGAGAGATCAGGTCGCGGGCGCGCTCGTGGTGCGGGGCGGACGGGTCTTTGTACACGGGGGATTCGGCCTGGGGTTCCACGGTGGGATTGCCTCCGATCATCGGGTTCCGAGGTGAGTCTCTGGCGATGAGACGCTGGGCGAAGGAATGGACGGCGATTGACCACAGAGACACAGAGTACACAGTAACGGCACAAAACGGACGATAGAGGCTTTAGGAGATTTTTGCCGTCATTATGCTGTTTATGCCGTTACCGTGCTCTCTTTGTCTCTGTGGTTACCGCCGTTCGCCCTCACCTCTTCCGGCTCGCCTCATTCCCCACACAGGCGCGCGATCCTCCTGCGCCCCTCAAGCAGGGAATCCCCTCGCGCAGGTCGAACACCACGCGCGCAATGGTCAGCCCTTCCTCCCCCGCTCTCGAATGTCGTGGCTTGCGCAAGGAGTACCCCGGCGTCGTTGCCCTTGACGACGTCTCTTTGTGTATCGGCGCCGGAGAATTGCATGCGCTCGTCGGCGAGAACGGCGCGGGCAAGTCGACGCTCGTGAAGGTGATCGCCGGACAGATCGCCCCGGATGGCGGGACCCTGGAGGTCGCCGGTGAGGCCGTCACCCAGTTCACCCCCCAGCACGCCCGGCGCCTCGGCATCACGATGGTGCCGCAGCACCCGGACCTGTTTCATTCCCTGAGCGCCCTGGAGAATCTGTTCGTCGGCGACTGGCCCCGCGGGCCGCTGCGGCTGATTGCCTGGCGCGAGATGCGGCGGCGCGCCGAGGCCGTGTTGGCCGAGCTGGATGTGTCTCTCCCGCTGGATAGCCCTGTTTCTGCCCTCAGCGTGGCCGAGCGCCAGCTTCTGCAGATCGCCCGCGCGCTGCTCGCGGACGCGAAACTGCTCATCCTCGACGAGCCGACTGCGCCGTTGGGGCAGGAGGAGACGGACCGCCTCTTCGCACTCATCCGCCGCCTGCACGAGCGCGGAGTGGCGATTATCTACATCAGCCACCGCCTTGCCGAGGTGTTCGAGCTGGCGCAGCGGGTGACCGTCTTGCGCGACGGCAGATTGGTGGATACCCGCGACATCGGCGAAGTCACGCGAGAGAGCCTGATCGGGATGATGGTGGGGGAGGCGCATGGGGCCGCGCCGTTCTCTGCCGTTCCAGACCTGGGGCTTCAGCCCCAGGTACTTGACCTGCCCGCGCCAGCGCCGAGTTCACTCGGCGAAACGGTGGCGTCAGGCACGCCGACTGAAGTCGGCGCTGGACTAG
>CAYWBK010000037.1:0-4198 GCA_964455745.1 uncultured Armatimonadia bacterium | reverse complement strand
TCACTCGGCGAAACGGTGGCGTCAGGCACGCCGACTGAAGTCGGCGCTGGACTAGCAGGTGAAGCACCGGGCACTGAAGTGCCCGGTCTTGGTGACGGGGCGCATCCCTCTGCCGTTGCAGACCTGGGGCTTCAGCCCCAGGTACTTGACCTGCCCGCGCCAGCGCCGAGTTCACTCGGCGAAACGGTGGCGTCAGGCACGCCGACTGAAGTCGGCGCTGGACTAGTAGGTGAAGCACCGGGCACTGAAGTGCCCGGTCTCGATGGTGGGGCGCTTCTGCGCGTCCGGGGGCTCACCATCGCCGGCAAGGTCGAGGACGCTAACCTGGAGGTCCGCGCTGGCGAGATCGTCGGTATCGCCGGGGTCGCGGGGTCCGGGCGCGATGAGCTGCTGCGGGCGATTGCGGGCGTCGAGCCGCTGGATGCGGGTGAGGTCCACGTAAACGATCAGCCGTTACGCGGCGGCGGGCCTCGGGCGGCGGTAAGGGCCGGGGTGAGTTTCGTCCCCGCCGATCGGCATCACGAGGCGCTCGTCCTGCCGATGACGATTCGCGAGAATATCTCGCTGGGGTGCCTCAAGCGCTTCGCCGGGGCTGCGGGCCTGATCCGCCGGGCGGGCGAGGTCTCGGAAGCGCAGAACCTCTCGCGCCGCCTCGATGTGCGTTCCTTCGGCATCGAGCAGGTGGTCGGAACCCTTTCCGGCGGCAATCAGCAGAAGGTCGCTCTCGCGTCACGGCTGGCTACCGGCCCGAAGGTGTTCCTCCTCGAAGAGCCGACCCAGGGCGTAGACGTGAAGGCCCGCGCCGAGATACACCGCCAGATGCAGAGCCTCGCCGCAACCGGCGTCGGGATACTGCTCGTATCGTCCGATCTGCCGGAACTCCTGGCGCTCAGCGACCGCGTGCTGGTCATGCACCGCGGCAAGATCGTGGGTGAGTTGGCACGTGCGGATGCCACGCAGGAGAACATCCTCGACCTCGCGCTCGGCACCGCCGAGGAGGGCGCGGCGGCCGTTCGGGTCGAGACCCGGCGGGCTCCGGTGCGGGAATTGGGCTTGGCGGCGCTGCTGGCCCTGCTCTTGGCCGGCATCTCCTGGCGCGCGCCGGGGTTCTGCACGCTCCAGAACCTCAACGACATCCTGGTCAACAACGCTTACCTGCTCATCGCAGCGGTCGGGATGACGCTGGTCATCCTCACCGCCGGCATCGACATCTCCGTCGGATCGATCCTCGCGGTGTGCGCGACGATCACCGGCGTGACCGCAGCCGCGGGCTGGCCGATCCCGGCGGTCCTGGCGGCGGCGCTGGTGTCCGGGCTGGTCCTCGGCGCGATCAACGCCGGCCTCATCACCTGGGCGCGCATCCCGCCGATCATCGCCACGCTGGCGACGCTGACCCTCTTCCGCCACGTGCTCATGCACTTCACGCGCGGGAAATGGATCGACCTGCCGCAGAGTTTCCAGGACTTCGGCCTCAGCGCTCCGGAGGGCGTGCCCCTCGCGGTCTGGATCGCCCTCGCAACGATCCTCATCGGCTGGGCGATGAGCCGCTGGACGGTGCTGGGGCGATCGGTGTACGCCGTCGGCTGCAACCCGGACGCGGCAGGGCACATGGGCGTCTCGGTGCGCGGCGTGCAGGCCTCGGTGTATCTGCTGATGGGGCTGCTCGTCGGCCTTGCTGCCTTCGCGTATGCGGGCCGCTGGAGCCAGATACAGACGAACACCGGAGGCGGCTTCGAGATGGTCGTCATCACCGCTGTGGTGGTCGGCGGGACGAACATCTTCGGCGGGAGCGGCACGGTCCCCGGCACCGTCATCGGCGTGCTCTTGCTTGGGCTTATCACGGCTTCGCTGGTGCCGATGCACATCGCTTCCGACTGGGAGAAGGCCTTCCAGGGCACGCTGATCCTCGTCGCTGTGGTCATCGACACCGTCCGCAGCCGGAAAGTGGCGGGTGAACGATGAGGCAGCACCCGGATCGCTCAGCAAAGCCCGCGCTGCTCAGTCGCGAGGAGATCGCTCTCCTCGGCCTGTTCGCGCTGACCGTCGCGGTCATGGGCCACCTCAATCCCGCGTTCCTCCACCCGGACAACCTCCTCGAGATGTCGCGCTTCTTCGTGGAGACCGGGCTGGTTGCCCTCGCGATGACGCCAATCATCATCACGGGAGGCATCGACCTGTCCGTTGGGTCGATGGTCGGTCTGTGCGTGGTCGTGATGGGGCTGGCCTGGAGGCACTTGCTCGTTGGGCCTGGTGTCGGCCTGGCTTTGGGGATGGCGGTGGGGGCGGTGGCGGGCTTGGGCAATGGCGCGTTCGTGGCCTGGGTGAGGGTACCGCCGCTGATCGTCACCCTTGCGACGATGGCCCTGTATCGGGGACTGGCGCTGGGTCTTGGGGCGAGTTCGCCGGTCAGCGACTTCCCGCAGTCCTATTATGAACTGGGGCAGTCATATTACACCGTGCTTGGTGTGATGCAGGTGCCGCAACAGCTACCTGTGTTCATAGTAGTGCTTGTGTTGGCTGCAGTCGTGCTCCACCGCACCGTCTTCGGACGGTACGTGTACGCGATCGGGCACAATGAGCGGGGCGCGTGGTTCGCGGGCGTCCCCGTCGCCCGGACGAAGCTGCTGCTCTATGTCTTCAGCGGGCTGATGGCCGGCCTGGCGGGCGCGATCTTCCTGTCGCGCGTCGCGACCGCGAAGGCCGACGCCGGGACGCTGATGGAGCTGGACGCGATAACGGTCTGCGTGCTTGGCGGGGTGAGCATCACCGGCGGGCGCGGGACAATCCTGGGGTCGCTGTTTGGTCTGCTGATCGTCAGCAGTCTTGTTCGCGGCCTGACGATGGCCCGGGTGCCCTTTGAGGATCAGAAGATCATTCTCGGCGCGGTGCTGATCGTCGCCGCATTCGTACATCAGATGGTAGGGGCGAGGGGGATGAGGCGGGCGAAGGAACGGCGTGTCGACCACGAAGACACGAAGTCACGAGGAACGGCAACGGCGGACAGCGGGTAGTAACCCAGAGGGCCGTCCGCCGTTTCGTGCCCTTGTGACTTGGTGGTTCCCCGCCGTGAAGGCCTCACTTGCCACCTCGTCGAAACTCCTCCCCATGAACCCGAACCTCGCCTCCCCACCAAGGAGAGTGGCACCCATGAATCATCGCCTTGCCCTGCTGACCGTCCTCGCCATCGCAGTCCTCGTCCTGGTCGGCTGCACGAAGACCAGCGCTCCTCCCCCTGCGGCCCAGACTGGGCCGGCTGCGGCGAAAGCCCCGGCTGCCGGTGCCAAGATCACCGTGGTGATGGTGCCGAAGCAGAAGGGCAATGACTACTTCAACGCCTGCGAGAAGGGTGCGAAGGAGGCTGCCGCTGAGCTTGGCAATGTCGACCTCGTCTACGATGGCCCGACCGAGAGCAAGGCCGACGCGCAGGTCCAGCTCATCGAGGGTTACATCGCGGGGGACGTGAAGGTGATCGCGGTCTCGCCGAACGATCCTGATTCCATTGCGCCCGTGCTGAAGAAAGCGCGCGATAAGGGCATTCACGTCCTCACCTGGGATGCTGACGCAAATGCGGAGAAGTCGGGGCGGGAGTTCTTCGTGAACCAGGCGTCCTCGGATGCCACCGGGGCTGCGCTGGTCGATGAGATGGCGGAGCAGAAAGGCCCTGACGCGAAAGTCGCCATCGTGACCGCCGAACTGACCGCCTCGAACCAGAACGCATGGATCGCGGGCATGAAGAAGCGGATGGCGGAGAAGTACCCGAAGATGAAGATGGTCTGCGACCCGAAGCCGTCGGCGGAGGACCCGCAACTCGCCTTCCAAGTCACGCAGGACCTCATCAAGACCTACCCCGACCTGCAGGGCGTGTTTGGGGTCTCCTCGAATGCCTTCCCCGGCGCGGCGAAAGCGGTTCAGCAGGCAGGGAAGGTGGGGAAGATCGCCGTCGTGGGCCTTTCGACCCCCAAGTCGATGAAGCAGTGGGTCGACTCCGGGGTCGTCAAGACCGTCATCCTGTGGAATGCGGTGGACCTGGGCTACCTGACCGTTCAGGCCGCGAAGGCGCTCGCCGACGGCACGCTCAAGCCGGGCGTGACGAAGATGGCCGCTGGGCGTCTGAAGGAAGTCGAGGTCAAGGGCGACCAGGTGCTCCTCGGACCGCTGATGAAGTTCAACAAGGACAACATCGGGCAGTTTGACTTCT
>CAYWBK010000036.1:0-22435 GCA_964455745.1 uncultured Armatimonadia bacterium | reverse complement strand
CTTCCGGCTCGTATTCGACACCCCTGCCGGCGAGCGCGAGTACCACACCGACGACACGGGCCACTACGTCTACTGCGGAATCGCCTCCATGCCGGACGGACGGGAGGTGCCGCCCGTCGTCGAAGCCTGCCGGGTCGATCTCGCCAAGCGCCTCAAGTCGGATGAGAAGCCCAGCATCGTCGAGTTCCGCGAGGTCACCTGGCCGAGCGCGGCGCTGGGGTTCGCGCATGAGGGGGCCGCGGACGCGCCGGTTGGGACGCCGGGGTACCGAGTCGCGCTGGCGGCTCAGGGCGCACTGTTTGAGTACCACACTGCGACGAACGAACTGCTGTACGGCGGAGAGATGAAATATGTCGCCTTCGGCGGCGATGCGGCTATTGCATACCTGAAACCCAGCGCAGAGAAGGGCCTTTTCAACCTGTGGGCGACCCGAATCGACGGCGAAGCAGTATCGCTGCTTGTGCCCAGGATCGCAAGCGGGTTTGCAATCAGCCGACAGGGTAACATTGTAGCCGCGGCCGCCGGGCCGGACCATAAGTTCGATATAGGGCTGTGGACACTCGACGGCAAGCTGAAAGCGCGCCTGGGGCGATTTTGCGCCTTCCAACAGCCTGTTTGGAATGCGGACGGCACACGCTTCGCCGCCTGGGTGCGCGAAAGCGAGACCGGGAGCGGCATGTCCCTGGTCATCGGCGATGCCACAGCGGGAACGCTGGCGTTGACTGGAGTGCGAGTGCCCGGGCGCGGCCAGGAGGCCATCTTCTGGTCGGGCGACCGCGTTCTCTATGGGGCAGATCGCTGGAATGACTCAGCAACCGGGGTCTATGACGCCGCGGCCAAGACGAATCTCGACATTGTGCTGCCTGAGGTGCTCGCCATCGGCGAAAAAGGACTGCTGGTCTGCTTGCCGGGGTTCAACCCGCCCCCTCCCGACGCCCACGAGGTGGGTGCCGGAGGCGTGTATCCCCTTGAGGTCCGTGAGGGTGAGAACTGGACCAAGCGACGGTGGGCGTCACAACTACGCCCCGCCCCCGGCGCGGCAATAGCAGTCATCGTCCTTCCGGGGAACTCGGAAGCCGCTATGGCAACGGGCAACAATCTCACGGTGACCGGCTTCGTTGACACATCCACTTCCCGGTGGTGGCAGTCGGCGTCGGGCGAGATCATCGGCATCTCCCTGAACCCCACAAACGCCGAACAGGTACTGATGACGTGTCGCGGCCAAGCGGGCGGCACAAGCGGTAACACGGCGGCTGAAAGCGCCGACACCGGCGGTGCAGATATCCACCTCATGGAGGTAGCCGACATCGGATCGGATGGGGGCCCCAGGATCGTGGGGCGGTGCGCCGGGGCCGCGACGTGGTTCACTGTTCCGGGGAAGTGAGGGCCTTGCGTGTATTGAGGGCCAACTGGTAGGCCTCGTTCTTGCTCATGTCCGTCAATAGCGCAAGGACCTCTGCAGCATTGCGTGCGGATACCCCCGATTCCGCTAGCTTTCGGGCTGCCTGCTGTACATTCTTCATAATAGACGATGCGCCCCCCTGTATTGGCCTCGCACCCTCCAACACCACGACGAACTCCCCCAGCGGCTCGGTGGCGGTGAAGTGCGTGGCCAGTTCTGCCGCCGTCCCGCGCAGGACCTCCTCGTGCAACTTCGTCAACTCGCGTCCGATCACAACTCTGCGGTCGGGCTGAAGCGCCTCGGCCATGTCGGCGAGGCAGGTCCGGACCCGATGCGGGGCTTCATACAGGACTACCGTCCGTGTCTCCTCGGCCAGCGCGCTGAAGAACGCCAGGCGCTCGGCCCGCTTGCGCGGCGGGTAGCCAGCAAAGACGAAACGGTCGGCATTGAACCCCGAGACCGATAGCGCCGTGGGGATGGCGCTAGGGCCGGGGATCGGCACGATGACGAACCCTTCGGCGGCTGTGGCGGAAACAAGGTCGGCGCCGGGGTCGGAGATCGTCGGGACCCCCGCGTCGGACACCAGCGCGATGCTCTTGCCCTCGCGCAAGACGCGCAGGAGACGCTCGACCTTCGCCGGGCCGCTGTCGCCGTGGAAGCTCTCGACGGGCTTGGAGATGCCCAGGTGCGACAGGAGCTTCGCCGCGCGGCGGGTATCCTCGGCGGCGATCAGGTCGGCCTCGCGAAGCACCCTCGCCGCCCGGGCCGAGAGGTCCTCCAGGTTGCCGATCGGCGTCGCGACCAGGTACAAGATCGCCCGGCGGTCATTGCTGCTCATCACCTGGTACGGCTCCCCGCAGCGCCCAGATCGTAGACATGCACTTCCAGCGGTTTGAAGCTGTCGGTGAGCGTATTGCCCTGCGTCGCGGCCTTGCGCGTCTCGAACATCACGTTCACTTCGGCGGGAAGCGCCCGCCGCAGATCGAACGTGGCCTGGCAGGGCGTCTTGTCCGGGTTGACGGCCAGCAGGTACAGGCGCCCGTCGGCCTTCTTCAGCCTGGTGTCGATGTTCCCGCCGGTGACAGCGACCGTCCCCATATCTTCGGGCGACAACAGCACCGGGGATAGCGTGCGAACCTCCGCCGCGATCGTCTTCATCCACCCCCACATCTCTTTGTACTGCGGGAGCACGCGCAGGTCGTAGTAGCAGTAGTAGATGAGGCCCTTCGCCCCGTGCGTGAGGGCCAGATACGTCATGCAGCGCTCTTCATCATAGGTCGGGGCGCGCCCGGTCTGCAATTCGGATGCGGTCGGAGTGCGCCCCCGGTTCGAGCCCTCGGGATTGTACTGGTACCACGCGAAGGCCTGCGGGACGAGCCATGTCGGCTTGTGGCCGCCGACCGCCTCGTTCGCGGCGTCCATCCAGTCCCTGACCAGCGTAACCGGCCCGGAGGGCATCGGGTAGGGATCGACGCCCATCACATCGGTGGTGTCGGGGAAGTACTTCAACTCCGACATGTTGCATAGGACGATGTAGCATGGACGCGTAGGGTCCGAAGCCTTGGCCCGCGCGTAGTAATCCACGAGTTGCGGGGCCAACGCGCGGGGCAGTTCGTCATTCAGATACCACGCGAGAACCGCCGGGTGGTTGCGGTAGGCCTTCATCACCGCATCGGCGATGGCCTGGTTCCCCTTGATGCCCTCCCAGCCGCTCTTCTCCAGGTACGTGGCAGTCGGGTAGACGTCGTTGAGGCAGTAGATGAGCTTGAGGCCCTTCTTCTGCATCGCGTCCAGGTACTTGAGCATCCAGGCCTTCGGCTTGTTGTCGGCGCCATAGTCGAGGATGCAGTTGAAGGGGCTGTCGGCGATCTCGCCCATGTGGTCGTAGTCGGGGGAATCGTACCAGCCCAGCGGGAAGAAGGGCTTGCCATCCACGACCGCGTTGTTGTGGCCGTCGATGTAGACCCGCAGACCCCGGACCTCTTCGGCGGTGATCTTACGCAGGTCGTAGCGGCGCTCGGCGACCGGCGCGGCATCCAGCGAGGTGCGCAGCGCTACGGACACGCGGGCCGGGCCGGGCGGCAGGCCGGCGACCGGGATCGAGAGGCGCTCACGATCCGTGCGCAATGCCCGCTTCACGCTGACGCTCTTCCCGGCGGCTTCGAGCGCGATCGTCGCGGTCAGTTGCCTCGGCATCAGGTCGTACTCGGCGGACTGGGTGGTCACGGAAACCTCGACCCGGCGAGCGTCCGGGAAAATCAGGCCTCGGTAGTTAGGGTAGACCAGGTCGAAGGTCGCCAGCGGGGGCTTCTCGCCCGGCAAGAGGACGAGGTTATCCACCGTGATTGTGTAGTCGCGCTTGGGCCGGGTTGCGAAGAAGACGATCTCCTCGATGTTGGCGACATCGACGGAACCGCTGAGGTCAGCCAGCGGGATTTCCGTGTGGTTCATCCGGCCCGGCTGAAGAGTCTGGTGGGAGGTATAACCGTTGCTCCCCTGCTTGTCGCGAAGCTCGAGGGCAAGGTCGGCGGGGGCGTCGCCGTCCACCCACGCGTCGAAGGCGATCTTGGCGTAGTGCGACCAGTCTTTCGTCGGATAGCCGCGTCCGCCGTCCCATACCAGATACACGGCGGGCCACTCATTAGCGCCCTCCTGCCATGCGGGGAGGGTGAACTTCATGCCGAACCGGCCCTCGGAGGCGTGAGCGGCGGTCTGTTCGCACTTAAGGCCGGTCCATTTCGCGACCGAGGCGGGGTCCTCGAATCCGGCGAGAAGCAGCGGCGTTTTGGCGCGCGGCAGGCGGACCGGCTGGGCTCCGGCGAGGGTGCAAGACAAGAGCAAGCAGAGGGTTAGGAGATGTCTCATGTCGTGGGACTCCTGAAGGCGAACGGCTTCCTACCCCTGCCGCGCTGAGCGCGGCTGTCCCCTCCCTCGTAGGGAGAGGAAACGACAACGGCCGCGGGCGAGACGTCTGGGCCAGCGGGAGCCGTTCGAGCCGATTCCCATGTCAAGTTCCAGCACCTTGGCGTGGGGAGGGCAACCGGATCCCCTGCCTTCGCCTCTCCGTTCATCACCATGTGGCCGCGCCATTCATGGCGCGGCACGCGCGGTAAACCGCGCATCCACAGAGCATAGGGAGAAGGGCAGCAGCGGCAGCAACCACCGTCGCCGCCGGCGATCAGTATGTGAACCGATACTTCACAGCCCCCGGCTGGCCTACCTCGAAGGTCACCGTGTCGCCGTCCACTTTCAGCGCCACGGCCCCGAGGGACTTGCCAGCGGCGTCGATGGCCTCGCAGCGCGTCGTGCCGGCTCGCCACTTCGGGTCGATGCGATTCGTGCGCAGGGACACCGGGAACTTGTCGTCATGCGGCACCGAGATCAGCTCCGCCGAGCCGTCGCCAGGCTTCAGCGCCACGCAGCCGCAGGTGATGATCTTGCCGAAGTCGATCGGCGCCCGGCCGGCGTTGATGCGAAGCTCCGCCGCCGTAGGGCCTGGCACGGGCTTCGGAGGCCCGGCCGGGGTGATCGTCAGGCCGTCGGCCTTCAGAGTGACCGTCGCGAGCAGATAGCGGGTCCCGCCGTCGTCATTGCCGATCATGCGCAGGCGGCCGTCCGGGTTCACCAGGCCGATCAGGAGCGGGTAGTCGCCCGGCTTCGCTCCGTCCGGCATCGTGATATCCCAGGGGCCATCGAGGATGACGTCTCCCGGCTTCCACTGGCTAGTTGGGGTCTTCGGGCTATGGTCCTGTTGGAACGAGATTTTGTCCGGGCGATCCGAACCTTCGTTGGTGAAGTGCACGAAAGCTATGCAGTCGCCCTTGATGGCCTGCTTGACCGCGAACTTGTAGGTGACACGGAAGCTGCGCGGTCCGGTGACGGTGGCGTCAGCAAGGCTCACCTCGGCCACGGGATTGAAGGCGTTCCCGCGCTCGTCGTGGCAGCGGCCATCGGCGAAGACTACGCCGTCGCCGTCGCGGTAGTCACTGACTTGCCCCTGGCGAACCGTGGTGCCGGAGACGATGCCCGGCCCCTTTGCGAGGTACCCGTTGGCGGGGATCACGCTATCGCCGACCTTCCAGTCGGTATCGCTGATATTACTCCAGACCTCGAAGCCGTTGTCATACCGGATGTGCGCGCGGCCCAGGCCGCCGAAGACCGCCGCCACATCCGCCGAGACCATCTTGCCGTTGGCTTCGTACTCGATGCGCTCGACCTTGGCGAGGGTGGTGCGCTGCATCACCGGGCGGGTCAGGTAGTACTCGCGCACCGCGTGCGGCAGCAGCTTCCACACCTGCGCGGCCATGTAGCCGGCGTGCCCGTAGGCCACCTGCATCGCGCGATAGCGGTCGCGCTTCGGCATCTGGCCGGTCACGACGCTCCAGTCGGTGTTGTAGCCGGTCCGCAGCCAGCGCTCGATGTAGCCCATGCCGTGATTGAGTTGCAGCGGGTGGATCTTGAGCAGGTCGAAGTCCAACAGTAGCGGCTGGTCCTCTCCCCCACCCACCTGGGCCTCGGTGCCGTCGAGATAGCCCGACCAGAAGAAGTGGTTTGCGCCCTCGCCGAACACCGGGCCGCCGTGAATGGCGCGCTCGGCCTTCCATAGACCGATATGCGCCTGTCGAACCGCCTCGAACGTGCCTGCCCCCGGCTCGGTGGCGCGGGCATCGACGTGGAACCACGGCGGCACGGCGGAGTGCACATCCAGGAAGCAGTCCGAGGTGCCGAAGCGGTCGTGGATCTGCGGGCCGTACTTCTCGGCGTATGGTACGATGGCCGTCGGCTTATAGGCGTAGCTTTGGATGATGTTCTTCCAGGCCGGGACCATCTTGCCGTTGCTGTCGAGCGCCACGTCGTCGGGGTTCCAGGCTTCGGAGTTCGGGTAGAAATCGACGTAGTTCTCGTGCAGGCCGAAACGATACCCGAGCGCTTTCGCGGTATCGGCGTATTTCTTCATGGCCTCATCGCCGCCGTACTCTTTCCGGGCCGGGAGGACCGTCGGGTACTCGTTGTCATACCCGCCGCGCTGCCAGTCGTGGTTGAAGATCGCAATGTTCTCGACGCCGTATGAGGCCAGATCGTGCAGCCAGGCCTCGTTGTCGGTGAAGGTGCCGCCCCAGATGTCGGCGATCACGCGGTCGGAAAGGTCCTTGAGGTATGGCGACGGGGGATTGGGCAGGTTCGGCAGCACGCCGGCATAGTGCGGCGCTACCGTGATGCAGACGCGCTCGGAGAGCTTGTTGTACCGCTTGTCGGTGAGGGGGTCATAGTGGACCTGGCGCGTCTCCATCGACGACGCCTGTGAGGCCGTCCAGTCGGGCAGGAAGGATGCGAACGCGCGGCTGTCCTGCAGATACATGATTTCGCCGAAGGTCAGATACGGGGTGTTCACCGTCCGCCGCCAATTCATGCGGCTGAAGGCGCCGTAGGCCAAGGCCGAGACACCCGGCTGGTCGGCGACGGTGTCGACCATGAGGCTGTTGCCGGCGATGGACGCGGTGACGGTCAGCGTGACCGCAGCGTTCGCGCCGGTGTATTTCTCGACCACGACAGCCTTGTCGCCGTCGAGGCTGGCGCTCACCAGGCTGCGCTGCGCCGGGTTGCCATCGGGGAAGCGCGGCCCGCTGTCATTGCAGCACACGAAGTCATCCTTGCGAAAGACCGCCGTCAAGCCGCTGAGGTACTGCTGCGCCGGGTCCCACTTATAGGTCAGCGTGTCCGCCCCCGACCGCGACTCGAAGACGAAAATGTCGCCCTGCTTGCTGACGGAATTCTTGAACCCGGGCGGGGTGGTCGGGCGGACGCCGACGGTGTTGTCATTGGCATAGACCGACACATCCGCGTCCGAGGGCGCGGACTTGGCCACCAGGCGGGCCATCTCGTCGCCGGGGGTCGCCTGGCCGACGATGACTTGCGGATCGCCGAACAGGCCGAAGTCGAAGCTGGGGTCGTTCGCCGGGCCGGGGTTGCTCTCCAGGCGCAGTATGACCGTCCTGCCCGCCCAGCGGCTGAGGTCGAAACTGTAATCGCGCCAAGTAGTGCCCTTGTAGTTCTGATCGAAAATCGGGAGGGTCTGGCCGTCGACGATCAGCTTCGCGCGGAAGGTGACGCCATCGGACTTCTCCGTGTTCTGCTCCCACATCGCGATCCCGGTCTTGAAGGTGATCGGGCGCTCGTTCGGCAGCGCAAGATCGTACTCGACAATCGTGTCGCCGGTGCCCCCGCGCCACGGCGGGTGGACGAGGAGCGTCTGGCGACCGGCCTGCTGGTTCCATGGGGTATACGAGATGCCCTCAGGCGTGGCGAAGTGGCCGCTCCAGCCGATAGGCAGCCAGCGCACGGCCTTACCGATCATCTGAATGCCGACCCGGTATCGCCCGGCGGCTACGAGTTGGTTCGTGCCGTGGCTCAGCGGGAGAGTCAGCGAGTCGCCCTGGGCGAAAACGGAACCGCATGAGACGGCGAGGATGACGGCAGCAATGATGCGCATGAGGGTTCTCCTGTGGAAGGGTTCCTACTGTCCCTTCTTCATAATAGAGAAGGGGAACGGCCACCTACCCCGCCCTGCTGCGCGGGCACCCCTCCCTTGTAGGGAGGGGAAACGGCAAACGGCTTCCTACCCCTGCCGGGCTGCGCCCGGCATCCCCTCCCTCGTAGGGAGGGGAAACGGCAAACGGCTTCCTACCCCTGCCGGGCTGCGCCCGGCATCCCCTCCCTCGTAGGGAGGGGAAACGGCAACGACCGCCTACCCCGCCCTGCTGCGCGGGGCACCCCTCCCGTGCCGGGAGGGGAACGGCAACGACCGCCTACCCCGCCCTGCTTCGCAGGGCACCCCTCCCTTGTAGGGAGGGGAAACAGCAACGGCGAACGGCTGTCCAGTTCAGGGGAAGGGCGATTACGATGTTGTCTTATTCGACGCCGTTGGGCCTGGGTCCTTTGCGCAGAGGGAACCGAGGCATCCCACGGCGAAATGCTTGGTGATGAGCGATCGGCCCCGCCGGATTATCCATGTCGACATGGACGCGTTCTTCGCCGCGGTGGAGCAGCGCGACGATCCGTCGCTACGCGGCAAGCCGGTGGTCGTCGGCGGAAGCCCGGAACACAGGGGCGTGGTGGCTACCGCCTCGTATGAGGCGCGGGTGTTCGGCATTCACTCGGCGATGCCGATGAGCCGCGCGGTGCGGCTGTGCCCGAACCTGATCCGCATCTCCGGGCATTACGCGAAATATGGCGAGGCCTCGCGGCAGATCATGGCGATATTGCGCACCTACACGCCTCTGGTCGAGCAAGTCTCGGTCGATGAGGCGTTCATGGATGTCACGGGGTGTGAGCGACTGCACGGCGACGCCATCGCGATTGCGCGGGACATCCGGCGACGCATCCGGCAGGAAGTCGGCCTGACCGCCTCGGTCGGCGTGGCCCCCAGCAAGTTCATGGCGAAGCTCTGTTCCGACATGCACAAGCCCGATGGGCTGACTGTGGTCGAGGCAGCCGACTTGCAGGATTTCCTGCGCGAGCTGCCGATCGCGAAGCTGTGGGGCGTCGGGAAGGCCACGGAGAAGAGCCTCTCGAGCCTGGGGATACGCACCGTCGGGCAGCTTGCCGCGTACCCGGAGGAGGTTCTCGCGCGCGCGGTCGGGCCCTCACACGCCGAGCACCTGCAACGCCTCGCGCGGGGCGAGGACGATCGCGCCGTGATCGCCGAGGCAGGCCCGCCCAAGTCGATCAGCCACGAGACGACCTTCGCCGCCGACACCGCCGACGTAGACTTCCTGCAAAGCGTGCTGCTCGATCTGAGCGAGCAGGTCGGGCGCAGACTGCGCAAAGCCGGATTGCAGGCGCGGACGGTCACTCTGAAGCTGCGGTTCGCAGACTTCCAGACCCTCACCCGCAACACGACCCTGCCGCGTCCGACCGATACCGACGCGGCCATCTATGCCGGGGTCAGGGCGATGCTGCAGGAGGTGCCGCTGCGCGCGGCCGTGCGGCTGATCGGCGTGGGGGTGATGAATTTGACCGAGGGCGAAGCGCCGAACCTGTTCACCGATGTGGATGAGGGGAAGCCCGGAGTGGACGCGGCGGTGGACGCGATCCGGGGGAAGTTCGGGAAGGGGGCGATCAAAAGGGCGCGGCTGGTGGGAGGCTCCTAACCCCCCCGGCCCCCCTTCCCTTAGGCCGCCTGCGGCGGCTATAGGGAAGTGGGGAGAACGACAACAACGACGGCAACAACCACGACGCCCGGCCCGATGGCGAGGGCTGTTGCATCGCGTGCAGATAACTACGTCTACTCCTTGACCACGATGAACTTACCTTCCGCCTCGGCGGCGACGGTGGCGTCGGGAAGGAGGGCCTCGGCCCTCGTTACCAAGGGAACGGCGACGACATTACCACGGGTACGGCACGGATCACAGATACGGCACTGACCACGGCTACGACAACGGCCACCGTTACGGCGACGGCGCGCCGCCGGCGATGTCTACTCCTTGACCACGATGAACTTACCTTCCGCCTCGGCGGCGACGGTGGCGTCGGGAAGGAGGGCCTCGGCTCTCGTTACCGTCAGTCTTCCGCGCTCCGACACAATCTGCGCCCGAAGTTGCAGCGCGATCCCGGTTTCCACGGGCCGCCGGAAGCGGACAGTCAGCTCCGCCGTCACCGCGTCGATGCCGCGCGCCCAGATGACGCGGGTCATCATCTCATCGAGCAGTGTTGAGAGGATGCCGCCGTGGGTAATCCCCGCCCAACCCTGGTGATGACGCGCGGGGACGAAATCGCAGATGTACCAGCCGCCCTCCTCGCGGAAGCCCGCCAGATGCAGGCCATGCGGATTCTCGGGGCCACAGGCGAAACACCAGCGGTCGTCTTTCACCTTCATAGCGGCACTCCTTGTGCTCAGTGACACCTTTTCAGAGCATAAAGATGAACTCATGAGGTGATTGCAAAAGTCGCTGCGTCGTCTGTAGGAGCGGTCTCCAGACCGCGATTGCCGTTAATACGCCGCGATAGAGACATGTTTTCGTCTCCATAGACGCTATTTTAGCACACTATGGGGTCCGGTCGCATTGCCGGGCACAGCCCGGCGCGGAGAGCGCTCCTACAGACTTTTGCAATCGCCTCTCATCCCCTACTTGAGACTGATCCGATAACCGAACGCATCGGCGTTCAGGTTCAGCTTCAGCACATCCCCTGTCTGCTCGAACCTCTCCGTCGTCTGCTTCGCGCCATCCTGGAACAGGCCCTCGACGGCCACCACCTTCTTGCCCGCCGCCCCAAGACTGCTCAGCCGAAGCTCCGCCCGGAAGGCCAGGCTGCCCTGCAGCGGCAGCAGCTTCCAGACGTTCCCGCTGTGCAGCAAGCGGAACGCTCCGTCGGTGCGGATCGCGCCGAAGTCGATCATATTGCCTTCAGCGTTCAGGCGCGGCGCATCGGCGGGCGGGACTTCCGGCCTGTATTCGACCTTGACGACCTTCCCCGCGTCCTTCGTCACCACGAAGACGCCGCCGCGGACGCGCGAACCATCCAGGTCGGCAATCGGAACCAGGCGTCCGCCGCCGGCCTTCGGGAGCCACAGGCCGTATCGCAGACGATACTCGCCATCCCACAGATCGTCGGGGATTGTGAACCGGATCGTGCTGCTGTGCACGCCGACCTGCTGCAGCAGCTTGGGGTCCAGGTCAATTGTGGGGTAGAGCGCGATCCTCTCGCCGCCCTGCGCGACCGCCTTGTCATGGCTGAGATGCACGAACACGTCGGCGCCCTGGGTCACGGGTCTCAGCACATTCCACTCCACTTCGGCTTCGCACTGCCCACCACCGAGCCATTTCGCCGAGATCACGCACGTCTTCACCGAGGCGCGGCTGGTGTAGTCCGCCGAGTCCGGTCGGGTATCCACGAAGGTCACACCGGGGCTTGACGCGTACCCGACGGACAGCCCGTTTTTGAGCAGGATTGCGCTGACGGTATCGCCGGACCTGGCGTAATAGCCGAACTTCGGCAGGACATGCCCGCCAACCGTCCAGGGAGTGTCGCCGCGGTTCACCCACGCTTCTCCGCCGCCACCGAAGACCGTGTGCTGTCGGTGGATGTCGTCGCCGACGAACTCGTGGCTGTCAAATGACTGGCGCGCGAGTTGTTTGCAGATGTCGTGTTGCAGCCAGTAGGTCATCACAGTGTCGCGGGTGCAGGGGCCGGCGCACATCGGGTTGCGGCCGCCCATGACGGCGTTCGACAGATAGTCGTCCGAGCCCCAGTTTGCGTTGCGCTCGCCGCCGGCGTATCGGTCGCCGAGGCCGCCCGCGAGCAGCACGATGTTCCCGTGAGACGCCATGTCGTGCCAGGGGGTGCGCTCGTAGTCGGCGCACTTCCAGCCCCATATCCTGGGCGTGAAGTGGTCTGCTTCGCACCCGTCGAGGTGCCCGACCAGACCGTCGTGGCCCGCCTCGCTGATCGTCGGGGCGTTGTCGCCGAGGGTCTTGCGCACATAGTCGAAGGTCTCGCCCCACCACTTTCCGCATTCGACCTTCGTGTGGAACCGGCCCTCCTGGTCGTAATAGTCCAATAGCGGAATCGCCGAGAACACGTCGATGAAGTATCCGGTCGGGGCGAAGCCCTCCTTCACCAGCTTGAGATTGCGCTCCAGCCACGGCCAGTACGCGCCCGGAAGCCAGCGGTAGCTTTGAGCCTCGGGGCCGGGGTTCCACCAGGCCTTCTGCGGCGTGCCGTCCGGGTTGAACAGGATGTACTTGTAGCTGAAGTTCGAGGCGTCGGGGTAGAAGTCGATGTAATTGTCGTGCACCGCGCACAGCATCCCGGCGTCCTTGCACGCCTTGATCCACTCCGCCCAGACCTTGGGGTCGCAGGCGGGCGGGTAGATGTCCGGCAATCGATAATCGTACCCCCAACGCTGCCAGACGTGCTCGAGGAACAGCGAATCATTGAGCCCGTAGGCGGCGGCGCGGCGGATGTCGCCGGCGAGGTTCTGAGGTCCCCACCAGTCGATCACCATGCGTCCCTGCAGTTTCGCGACTCCGCCAGCAGGTTTGAACCCGGACACGTCCCGGTACACCTTTGCCGCCGCGAAGGCCCCTTTGAGCGAGGGGACGAAGCTCATCGTCGCATCGTGGCCGGTCTGCAGGGAGGAAAGCTTCGCCTCCGGGTTCACCGTGAACTGATAGGGGAACACATCCGAGGCCTCGACGAGGCTGATGCCGTTGTCGAAGTCCATGCCGACGTGCCGGGCGCTCAGCCCGAAGCCGCCTTCGCCCAGCGTGAACGCCTGCGGGTCCTGAATGACGTCGCCGAAGCCCGCATAGACTCGCTTCGCCTTCCGGTCGCAGGGCCCTGGCCCCAGCAGCGTGAAGCGCGGGTCGCCGCGCTTGTCGCGCGTTGTAGCGGGCATCGCAAACCGGACGCGGAACGCCCCTTTCTCCACGAACATGCTCGTCTCCACCTGGACGGTCTCCTCGCCCATGCGGATGAGGTCCATAATAGTAGTTGTCTTGCCGTCAGGGGTGAACTTCGCCTTCCCGCCGGTCGGCTGGGCTTTCGAGCGCCAGTCGAGCACGTTCTCGCCGGAGATCGACATGAGGAAATGATCGAACACGACGGCTTTGTCGGCGGTTGCGAAGGCCAGCGCGCCGTCGGCGAAGCAGTTGCGCCCCGCCGCCCAGCCGACCCCGAACTTGCCCGCCGCATTCGCCACCACCCACTGGAAGTGCCCCGTCTGGCCCTTGAGCGCCGCCCGCGCCCGGTCGATGGCCTGCTGGTGCCGCTCGGCGACCTGCGCAGGCGTCTCCGGCTCCGGTTGCTGCCCGGCGACGAGCGTCGGCTCGGCCCAGTACCCCGTGTCGCAGGTCGTGTCGTTGTTCGGACCAGGCCCGTTCCACAGCCTGAGGGTGATCGTCTTGCCTGCATACGCCGACAGGTCCACCTCAGCCGACTCCCAGCGTTTCGCGAGCGAGAATCTCTCAAAGAGCTGGGTGAACTCGCCGCCCTCCGGCGCGACATAGACCCGCCACTCGACCCCATCGCTGGGCGGCTCCGGCGGGATGTTATCGCGGATCGCGGTGGAGAACGTCAGCTTGATCGGCTTGACATTCGGCAGCGCGAACCGCCCATCGGCCCACAGCACGCCGACGCCGGCGCGCCAGGGCGGGTGGGTGATGATGCAGGCTTTCTGATCGGGGCGGCTGGCCGGGCCGGGGTAGAAATTCGTGCCGGTCTCCTCATCCACGCCGGTCCAGCCGACCGGCAGGTCCTTCGCCGGCTTGCCGTCGCGGGCAATGTGCAGCGCGAGTTTCCCGAGGCGATCGAGGGGCAGTCCGCCGTGTTCGGTGACGGTCGAGACGGGCAGTTCGCCCGCTGTCGCCGGCAGCCCTGTGGCCGGAAGCGCCGAAGCGTCGATCACCGTGACCAGCACCGCGTGGGCCTCGGTCGCCTTGCCATCCAGGGTGAAGCTGGCGTACGCGTGGATCGGGTAGTGCGCCGCATACGACCCGCGCCCGGCGATCACACTGACGGCGCATTCCACCTTCCCGTTCGCAGGCACGCTGAACTCGCGGGGGTTGTCGCCCTCGACGCGCCAGTTGTCGATGACGCCTATGCGCAAACGGCCTACAAGCGGCGCATCGCCTTTATTGTCCAGGGTGATAGTGACCGGGATCGGCGTATCAAGCTGCGTGACCTTGGCAACGTTGCCGATAGTCACCGTCAGCGGCCCCTGGGTGTCTGTGGCCGGATACCATGCCCAGACGGGGGCGCTCGCCGCGGCAAGTACGAGCAGGGAAAGGGCGAGAAGCGCTACGGAGTATCTCATGGGTGTCTCCTAAAGTACGGCTACTACAGTGCCTGTAAGCCACCGGGGATTTCACCGCCGCCGGGGGCGGTTCCTGCGACAGGCCGGACACCGGGGAGGAACGCGCCCCGCCGCGTGCCGAACATTGCCGCGTCAGGCATCGTCTCGGAGTACCACATGCGCCGGTCATTCGTCGCACTCGCCGCCATTTTCATGCTGACAGCCGCATTCGCCGCCGATGACCTCAGCGACGTAGCCCGCTCGTGCGCCTCCAGGGGCGATTGGACCGAGGCGGCGCGGTGTTTCCGCGAGGCCGCCGCCCACTATCGCGACAAGGGCGACGAGCAGGCGGCGCTGGTGCTCGACAACAAGGCGGACCAGTACGAGCCGGACCTCCGAGGATATCGGATGCGCGAGGCCCCGGCCGCTGAACTGCGCCGTTTCTACACCGGGCAGAAAGCGGAGCCGATCTACGGCTGCTACATCGGGGTCAACTGCTTCTCCGACCCGAAGGCCGGTGACTTCGAGACCTTCTGCAATCTGACCGGCAAGCGACACGCGATGTTCTACCAATACGCGCGGCACTGCGGATTCGACGACTGGTTGCTGGGGATGGTGCGGCCTGAGGGGCCGTGGTGGCAGGCGGCGTGCGAGATCGGGCAGGGCCTGAGTATGGTGCAGCCGGGACCGGCGCTCGAAGCTTGGGCGAGGCGTCTGGGGCGGGCGCAGGGGCCCGTCTTCCTGCGCTGGGGGAGCGAGATGAACGGCGACTGGGTGCCCTGGCACGGCGACCCGGAGGCTTACATCCGCAAGTGGCGGCTGGTTCACGACGCGATGGCGCGCCTCGCGCCGAAAGTGGCGATGGTCTGGTGCCCGAACGCCACGCCAATCCCGCAGATCGACCGCTACTATCCGGGCGATGACTACGTGGACTGGGTCGGGGTGAACGCTTATGTGGTCTCGATCCACGACAACCAGCCCGACCGCAACGCCGAACACGAAAACCCCGCCGACCTGTTCAAGTACATATATAGACGATATTCCGCGCGCAAGCCGATGATGATCTGCGAAACGGGGGTGACGCACTATGCGGCAGCTTTGGGCCGCCCGGACTACGCCTTCGCCGAGGCCCGGATCGGCCACCTGTACGGCTGCCTGCCCCGCCTGTACCCGCGCATCAAGGCGATCTGCTACTACGATGTAGATAACACCAAAGGAACCGCCACCGGCAGGCCGTTCAACAACTACCTGCTAACGGATAACCAGCGTGTCCTGGCAGCATACAAGCGCGCCATCGCCCCCGACTACTTCCTCTCGGAAGCCCAAAGCCCCGCCGGAGACCTCCCGCACTACATCGAGCCGCTCGCGAGCGGGATGACGCTATCGGGCCACGTCCATCTCTCCGCCTGGGCGAAGTCCTATGAGATCGCGCCGATGGTAGAGTACGCCCTGGACGGCGCGGTGATTGGCACATCATCGGCGCAGGGAGCCTTCGACTGCGACCTGGACTGCGGCATGGTCCCTGCTGGCCCCCATGCACTGACGCTCACGATGAGGACCGAGGCGGGAGGAAGGGCACTGAAGCAGGTGAGGTATGCGGTGAACGTCGAATAGGGCATGCGAGCGAAGGAGGCAGTGTGATGGCAGAAGGCAAGAACGACCTTCTCAGGATGACCAAGCTGACCCTGCAGAATTTCCGCTGCTTCGAGCATAAGGAAGTGGAGTTCTCGGAGCAGTTCAATGTGCTGGTCGGGGACAACGGATCGGGGAAGACGGCGGTTCTCGACGCGCTGGCGATGGGGCTGTTCAGCATTGTAGCCATATCTGAGACGAACGGGCAGACGGTTCCGCTGCACGCACGGGTGTCGGAGGATGACATCCGTCTGATCAGTCGACCGTCAAAGGGGGTACCCATTGTCGAGAGGCAGCACCCCGCTCGTGTCGCGTGCGAAACGATCGTCTTTGACTCTCCATTCAGTTGGATGGTAGATGGTAGCGAGACCCCTGACGAACGAGCGCGCATCCCTGGCATCCTCGCCCGAGACCTAATGGATAGGGCGCAGCAAAGTGTTAGTGTTCCGTTGCCTGCAATTGCCTATTACGGCACCGATAGACTATGCGATCACTCACTACAGACCGACGAGACAGAAGGCCCTACTTCTCGTTCGTCGGGGTATAGTGGCTGCTTGGAGGCACTTGCGGGCGAACGCCGCTTTCTTCCGTGGTTCAAGACCTTGGAGCTGGCCCAGCTTCAGGAGGGGACAGAGCTCACGCCGCTTGTTTCGGTGAAGCGCGCAGTCATGTCTTGTCTTGGGAACTGCAGCAATGTGTTCTGGCATGTGCGCAGCAATGAGCTGACGATCCAGTGGGCGGATGGGAGCAGTATGCCATATCGCATGCTCAGCCACGGCCAGCGCAATATGCTCGCGATGGTAGCTGACATCGCCTGGCGCACGGCGACCCTGAACCCCAATCTGGACGACCCGGTTGCCGAAACCCCCGGCATCGTCCTTATCGACGAGATCGACCTGCATCTGCACCCGAAGTGGCAGCGTCGCGTTGTCGACGACCTGCGGCGCACGTTCCCGCTGGTGCAGTTCATCGCCACCACGCACTCGCCCTTCATCGTGCAGGGGCTCAGGCCGGGGGAGCTTATCAACCTGGACCAGTCGGTTAAGTCGGAGTACTGGAAGGAGTCACCCGAGGACATTGTGGAAAAGGAGATGGGCGTGCCGCTGCCTCAACGCAGCGAGCGCTATCAGCAGATGGCGAAGGCGGCGGAGGAATACTACCGACTATTACGCCAGGGCAAGACGGCTGACGAGGATGAGAAGGCCCACCTCAGGGCCCGACTGGACGAGTTGACCGAACCGTTCGACGACGACATCGCGTTCAGTACGTTCCTGCGCATGGAGCGCCTGGCCGCCGGTCTGGGCGAGGTGAGCCAATGAGGCCGGTGGTCACGGGGGAGCCCCCGCTTGATGCTGAAGGGTGTGTTAAGCAGTTCGCCAAATACCAGGACGCCCGCCCGGACCTGCTGGAGCGTCTCGGCGACTACTGCTCTTATTGCGAAGTGCAACTGGATGTCTCTCTGGCCCTCGAGCACGTCCAACCAAAGAGCCTTCACCCCGAGTTGGAGTGCGCCTGGGATAACCTCCTTCTGGGCTGTGCTAAATGCAACTCGCATAAGGGCGACGATCCCATCGTCCTCGATGACTATTACTGGCCCGACCGCGACAACACCTTCCGGGCCTTTACGTACTCTGAAGGCGGGATTGTGTCTGTAAGTCCGGAGCTGAGTACGGATCAAAGGGATCGGGCCCGGCGCACTCTCGCGCTCTTCGGCCTGGACGAAGGCCCCGTCGCCACTGACGAAGGGGCGATTGAGCGCTGGAGGAAACGCAACAGAGCATGGGAGGCCGCGGTTCGGTCGCGCGGCCATCTCGTCGCCGATCCGTCACCGCAGATGAGGGAGGAGGTCGTTGCGAACGCGCTCGGTCGCGGTTACTTCTCCGTCTGGATGACCGTCTTCCGCGACGATACCGACATGCTTCGCCGCTTCATCGAAGCCTTCCCCGGAACGAGCCACGAGTGCTTCGATGATGACGGACAGCCCGTGCCGCGTCCCGGCCGCGCGCTGTAGCCGTTGCCGTTCCCAGCATCCAGTATCCAGCGACCAGCCTCAATCCTCCAGCATCCCTCTCACCTCCACCCTCCTCCCCTCCCGCGCGCTGTCCATCGCCGCGAAGACCATCGCCAGGGACTTGATGTTGTCATGGCATTCGGTCTGCGGGACGTGTCCGGTGCGCAGGAAGGATAGCATCTCCCGTAGGGCACCGTGCATTCCATAGTGCTCCAGCGGCGAAGCGGCTACTGCGAGGTCCGCCAGAGGGCGGTTGAAGCCCTCATCGCCTGCGAGGACCTGGCCGTTTGGGTCCTGGTCGTGGTCGTAGATCAGCGTGCCCTGGTCGCCGACGATCCGCCAGTCGCCGTTCCAGCTTGTGTGGCAGCCCTCGGAACACCAGCTTCCCCGATAGGTGAACACGATGTCGTCATTCATCTCGAAGATCGCGCTCGCCGCCACGTCGCCCTTATACCATGAGCCCTTCGGGTTGAACTCCCGGCAGTACACGGCCACCGGGTCGATCCCCGCCATGAAGCGGGCGAGGTCGAAGTGGTGGATTGACATGTCGAGCAGCAGCGGGCTGTCCATCTCATCGCGGAAGCCGCCGAAGTGCGCGCCGAGGTAGAAGTCGCAGTTCACCGTGGTCACATTCCCGATGCCGCCGGTCTCGACGGTGCGGCGGATGCGGTCGTGCTTGTTGTCCCAACGGCGCGACTGGCTGACCATGTACATCAGGCCCGTTTCTTCGGCGGCGCCGACCATATTGCGGGCTTCTTCCATGCTCGCCGCCATCGGTTTCTCGCTGACGACATGGCAGCCGGCTCGCAAGGCGGCGCAGGTGACCTCGCAGTGCGCTTCGGGGATGGTCAGGTCGATCACAAAGTCGGGCTGGTGGGCTTTGATGGCGGCGTGAAGGTCGGTCGAGGCCTCGGCTTCGAGGCCGTACTGGGCGATCTGCGCTTCAGCCGCCTCCAGCCGAAGATCGACGACCGCACGCACGTCCACCTGTTCCTCGACGAGCGGCGGGAACCACGCGTTCGAGATGCCACCGGCGCCGACGACAATGCAGGACTCATTGGGCATGGGGGGAAGGCTCCTGGATGCTTGATACTGGGGCCGCCGCAAGCGGCGGCAAGCTGGATGCTGGATGCTGGATGCTGGATGCTGGATGCTGGATGCTGGATGCTGGATGCTGGGAACGGCAACGGCGCTTACGGCTTACCATTTCGGAGACAGTGAGGCCTGGCCCGGGACTATAGGGGCCGGCCACCACTTCGCCGAAAGGCCTGCCGCCTTGACAGTCTCGAGCGGCGCGTCCATTGCGTGCAGATAGGCCTGACCGGCGAGGCCTGAGAGCGGAGTGTCCGAGGTCACCGCCGCAAGATCACTTGCGCAGAGGTTATTCAGCCGCCGCAGGTCGCGGCCGTTCGCAGCGAAAGCTGCGAAGACCTGCCAGGCACTGGTGGCCGTCATCCGACCTGTCGAGCGCTCGGGGTACCAAAGCGGCGCTTGCGCTCCGGCATCGAAGTACGGGTCGAGCCAGTCGCAGGCCCGGCGGATATGGACGGCCATCAGCGGATCGGCCCAGATACTGTTCGCCCACTGCCAGGCGAGCAGAGTGAAGCTCCCGCGCGCGGTGTCGGGCTTGTCGCGCCACTCACGGGAACTGCCGACAGCGATAGCGCCTGTCTGCATGTCCTGCAGTGCGGCGCTGGCTTCGATTTCGGCCAGAGCGATGTCCCTGGCCGCTGGTTTGTGGTACCACTTGGAATGTTCGTCATTGCACAGCACCGTGAACGCCAGCCCGAGCGCGGCGTCATCGGCGGCGTCGATCCACGCGCCCGGCATCGGCTTGTACGGTTTGCGGGCCTCATACACGGGGGCGAAGACCGTGTACTGGCGGCCCTTGTACTCCACCGGAACACGCTGCAGGTGCTCCATCATCGCATCGAGGCAGCGGTCGGCATGGATCAGCAGGTGGCGGTCGCCAGTGGCCCGGTAGAAGACGTAATAGCTGATAAGGTGCCGCGCCGTGGTGTCGCGCGTGATGCTGTCGCCCTGCCCCGCGACCGTTGCGATGTACAGTCCCTCGCGATCGACGCAACCGTGGGACACATCGAGCTGGCGCTGGGCGGCCTTCAGATACGCCTCGTCTCCCGTCATCATCCAGGCGGAAAGCAGCGAGACGGCAGGCTCCGAGGGGTATGGCACGTCACGGATCACGCCTGTCGGGGGCGACTGCGCAGCCGCGAGCAGGGCCTTGAACGGGTCAGGAGCGATCGGCGTCTGGTCTGCGGCCCATGCCACGGCCCCGGCAGCCAGCAACAACAGCATGGTAACGACATAGCGGATACGCATTAGCATAACTTCCTTCCACGGTGTGAGGAATCATTCGCTGTCGCGGCGAATAGTCCTTGGCAGCAACCTCGAATCAGGAACTCGCAGCCCAATGGCATCAGTTCAGAAAGCCGACCCCGGCATGGGGTCCGCCGAACACCTACTATCGAAGATGGCTCTCGCCCGGGGCGGCCTTACCTGGCGCTCCGGCCTTCTCGCCCTCATCCTCGTCCCGCTGAACGTCTACTGGGTCGAGCAGATGGAGATGATGCGGTACTCGGCCCACCCGACGACCGTATCGCTCTTCTTCAATGCCGTCTTCTCCCTTCTGGTGCTCGTCGCCCTCAATCACCTCCTGCGCAAGTTCGCGCCTCGCCTGTCGCTGTCTCAGGCCGAGATGCTGATGACATATTCGATGATCTGCATCGGCTCGTGCGTCTGCGGGCACGACTGGATACAGGTTCTCTTTCCGATCTTCTCGTGGTCGTTTCGCATGGCCACGCCGGAGAACAAGTGGGATACGCTGTTCAACCCTGATATCCCAAAGTGGCTGACGGTGCAGGACTCGCGCGTCCTCACCGGCTTCTACGAGGGCGGCTCGACGCTGTACCGGGCGGATGTTCTCCACGCCTGGGCACTGCCGGTGCTGATGTGGTCGCTGTTCCTATTCGCGCTGATGGCCGTCATGCTGGGAATCAACGTCCTCGTGCGCAAGCAATGGCTCGAGGGCGAGCACCTCGCGTGCCCGCTGGTCAACCTGCCGGTGGAGATCTCCGAGCCACGGGCGAAGCTCTTCCGCCAGAACCTCTTCTGGATCGGTTTCGCCATCGCCGCGAGCTTGGACATCTACAACAGCTTCGCTTTCCTCTACCCGCAATTGCCGAAAATACCCATCGACCAGGTGGATATGTCTCCGGCGTTTCAGGGCCGACCCTGGAACGCGATGGGCTGGACCCCGCGCTCTTTCTACCCGTTTGTCATCGGTCTGGGATACCTGATGCCCAGCGATTTTCTATTCTCCTGCTGGTTTTTCTATCTGATGTGGAAAGCGGAACTCGTCCTCAGCGCCGCCTTCGGCTGGGACCAGATGGTGGACTTCCCATTCACCAACTACCAGGCTTTCGGGGCCTACATGCTCTTCGGCCTCCATGCGATATGGATCGGGCGCGCGTATCTGAAGCGCGTCTGGGAGCGCATCCTGGGATATGTCGGCGCAACGAAGGAGACCAACGAGGCGATGAGCTACCGGATGGCGGCCGTCGCCATCCTCGTCGGGTTCATCTTCCTCGTCTGGTTCAGCGCAGCGGCGGGATTGCAGGTGTGGCTGGGCGTCCTGTTCTTCTTGATCTACTTCGGCCTCGCGGTCGCAGTGACGCGCATGAGGGCCCAGTTTGGGGCGCCGGTGCATGACCTGCACTTCACGGGGCCGGACCAGATCCTCACCTCTACCTTCGGGACGCGCGGCTTCCCGAAAAAGGACCTCATCGTCTTCGCGCTCTACTTTTGGTTCAACCGCGCCTACCGCAACCACCCGATGCCCCACCAGATGGAAGCCATGCGGATGCAGGACCGCGCCGGCAGCTCCAATCGCGGCATCGCCCAGGCGATCCTCATGGCCACCGTGGTGGCGGCGATCGCCTCGTTCTGGACATTCCTGCACATGTACTACGATCTGGGGGCCACGGCGAAAGGGCGGATGTTCAGCGGCGAATCGTACATCAAGCTCGCCTCATGGCTGCAGGCCCCAAAGGGGACGAACTGGTACGCGCTGACGGCGATCGGCGTAGGCTTCCTATTCGGCTTCTTCCTGCAGACAATGCGCATGAAGTTCATGTGGTGGCCGTTCCACCCGCTGGGATTCGCGATCTCGGGCAACTGGGAGATGAACCTGGTCTGGATGCCGCTGATGATCGCCTGGGTGCTCAAGACGGTCATCATCAAGTACGGCGGCCACAAGACCTACTCGCGCGCCGTGCCCGTCTTCCTGGGACTGATCCTCGGCCAGTTCGTGGTCGGGAGCATCCTCAACATCGTGAGCATCATCCTGCATATCCCCAGCTACATGTTCTGGCAGTAGGCTGGGTGCTGGATGCTGGATGCTGGATGCTGGATGCTGGATTCTGGATGCTGGATGCTGGATGCTGGATGCTGGATGCTGGATGCTGGGTGCTGGATGCTGGATGCTGGATGCTGGATGCTGGATGCTGGATGCTGGATGCTGGGTGCTGGGTGCTGGGTGCTGGGTGCTGGGTGCTGGGTGCTGGGTGCTGGGTGCTGG
>CAYWBK010000035.1:0-23001 GCA_964455745.1 uncultured Armatimonadia bacterium | reverse complement strand
TTGCGTCCCACGCGCGGAAATGTGGGTAAAGCATAGCCACACGTGGAGAGGGGGAACGGCCCTACCCCGTCCCGCCTGCGGCGGGCCACCCCTCCCGTACCGGGAGGGGGACGGCTAACGGCAGCGTTCCTCTCGGCTCTTCTGTGCTCATTGAGATGGGGGAACGACGATGGCTACGCCCTGCGCTCAAACAGGACCACGGACTTGGCGGGAGAGAGAACATCGGGGTACAACGTGAAGTCTGCGTGCCGCTGAAGGAACGGCGTTGCGCCGCAGCCTTCGACGCGGCATTCAGGCTTCCGCCAATCCTTCGGGCAGGCGCTGAAGATACACAGGCAACCGAGGTACTCGTCGGTGCCGGGCTGCATGACGAATATCTCGATCTGATGGTGCGCGACACCATAATCGGTCTCTCGGCGGAAATCGTTTGCGGCGCGCCCCCGGGCCTTTTGGAGCGCAGGTAGGGCCGTGAGATCGCTTACCCATACTGCGAGGTCGATGTCTCCGCATTCTCGCGTGATCTTGATCCCCAGACGCCGCAGCCGTCGCGAGAATGGCGGGACCTTGACCGGCGGAGCTGCGACCGAGCCGATCAGGGCGACTTTCTGCACCGCCGGAATGCGCGACAGCGCCGCCGCAACGCACTCGGCTGCGATGCGGAAGTACAGGTAACGCCAACGGTTGCGCTTCTCCTCATCGAGGAGATCGCGAACGTCCTTGGCGTCACTCCCCGACAGGTCCTCGGGGCCGAGGCCCAGGTCGGCGAGCAGCACTTCATCGGGAATGTCGTCTTCAGGGCTTGGAAACATGGCGGTAGACACTGTGGTGGCTTCTCTCACATTTGGGGAAACGCTCCGCGCCGCTGCGTCTCGGGCTGCGTGATTCCTATTGTAGGTCTGGACGAACTGGCCGATCTTCTCAATCAACGCCTGAGCGCTTTGGAACGAGCCTCGGCGAGTGGTTTTCTGCGTGATCAGGTGGAACCAGATATCCACCTGGTTGAGCCACGAGGAATAGGTTGGCGTAAAGTGCACATGGTATCGCGGGCGTTGGGCCAGCCACAGCTTGGTTTTCTCGTGCTTGTGGGTTGCGTAGTTGTCTACGATCAGGCGCACGTCCAGTGCTCCGTCAGTCGTGAATCTTTAGGCAGAGGCCTGTAAGGCCACGCACATCAACGGCCTATACCCCTGCAATCCCGCAAGGTGTCAGAGCCGTTCAGCGATCTTGCCGTCTTGCCATTCTACCAAAGATTCTCGTCTGACAAGGCACTATAGTGACGCGCCAATGCTCAGCGGGTTCAGCGTGACGGTTGTCTGGAGGCGTGGCGCATCCACCTGCAGGAGATGGAAGTGGTGGCCAGATCGTTGTGCCCCAATAGCTGCTGGATCGAGACCAGGTCGGCCCCGCCCTGAAGAAGCAGACATGCGAACGTGTGTCGCATGGTATGCAGCGACACCCCGCTGCGCACGATGCTCGCCGCCTCTATGATCCGCGCGAACGAGCGCCTCAAACCTCCTACCGACAGCGGGTTCCCCTCAACAGTGGTGAACACGTGGTCACACTCCGTCGTCGGGCGGAACTCCAGCCAGTCAGCGAGAGCACCTGGAGGGGGGCACTGACCGCTTCGCCGGCTGGACGGTGCTCGCGCGATGCGAACACGGCCAGCCGATCTACGTCTACCGCCGCTACCACAAGGGGCAGATTGCGGTGCTGATGTCCAGCAGGTGGCAAGTCGGCTTCGGCTGGGATCATGTCATCAACATACTGCTGGCACGATAGCCGGTCCCGGGCCTCACTCGAACTTGACGTCAGTGTTCATGTAGGTCTCCTTGATCGCCCCACCATTGATGACGGCGCGGAAGCACAGGGGGTAGCCCTTGGCGCCGTCGGCCTTGCCGGTGCCGGGGCCGAGCCTCACCAGCGCCGCCCACTCGCGTCCGTCCTTCGCCCCGATCCTCGCCAGTTGCACATACGGCTCCCCGTTGATCGCCAGCGGCAGGTAGCTGGGATCGTACATGGCTTCGACGGTGACGTCGATCGCGGGCTCCTCCAGCAGAACCCGGTACAGCAACTCGTCGCCCTGCTTGAGCGCTCCCGGCAGCGGCGAGCTGTTGGCCATCGTCACCGTGAGCCCGTCGAGCGGCCGTCGGGCAAGGCGAACCCAGTCGAGCGTCACGCGCACGGACGGGGCGCCGTCGGCCTTCGCGGTGCCGCAGACATACAGCGGGGTGTAGCAGCTCTTCGCGGTTCCACTGCGGTAGCTCTCGTGGACGTAGTAGCTGTCTACCGTGTAAATGCCCGGCTTCATCGTGTTCACACCACACCGGTAGCCCGGCCTGCCCGACGAATCGCCTAGCATCAAGTCCACCCACCTGTATCCTTCGCCCTCTATAGAGCTGATGCTCACCTGGAGGTAACGGTAGGCGTTGTCATAGGGGAAGATATGGCTCATCGAAGCCTGCCCGCCCTTGGCGAGGCTGCCGAGTATGAGGCCACCTCCGGCCTTCGGCGTGGCGCTCAGGTCAGCGGGGTTCAGCACCCACTTGTCGTCGTGGCCGTCCCAGTTGTACTTCGTGGCCGCGCGGAAGTCCCTGAAGTCGTCATTCCAAAGCGTCGGCGGACCGGCGGTTTCCTGCGCCGGGGCGGTGAAGTCAGGGGCCTCGATCACTGCCCGCGCGAGCCTCACCGGCGTCGGTGCGCCTGCCCCCGGGGTCGCATAGGCTTCGATCTCCGCGAGTGTCGCGCCCTGCGGGTTCTGCTTGCCGCGCGCTTTGCGAGCCGTAACGCGTAGCTTCAGCGTCGGAACGGGCGGCTGGAAGCTCCACTCGGCCACGTCCTGCGCGCAGCCGCGGATCTCGGCCAGGCGCACCGAGCCGTCGGCGGCGCTGAACTGCAGGTCATAGTCCTCCAGATTCGGCGAGTAGATGACGACCTTGCCGAGCTTCTCTTCCTTCGGCAGCGCCAGGTCCAGCCACGCGGGCTTGTCGGTGTGCGAGAGTGTCCAGCCCATGTCGTCGGTGATGCCGTTAATGGCATAGTAATAGTACTGGTTGAACCACGGCGCATAGTATCCCTCAGAGGCCCGGGCGCGCACCCCCCGTGAGACGTGCAGCAGGTTGCCGGGCTTGATGCACGCGGCCTCTTGCGCGGCGATGTCCTTGCTCACGTCAGACAGGATCGCCAGCTTGCGTCCCGCCGGATCGGTTGTGTAGATGCGGGCGGCGCCCTCGGCGAAGTCCTCGGTGAAGCTGCCGCCCTTCACGGGGACGCTTCGGCCCTCGGCTTCCACGTCGAGGGAGGCGACGCCCCTGAGCAGCGGATGACTGACTGTCACCTTCCGCGCGCCGGGCTTGTGGTTGACGACGATCAGGTAGAGCTTCCCGTCTGTCTGACGTATCCAGCCTGCCATCTCGGCGTCGGCGGCTAGCTTCAGCGCCTGCGCGGGAGCCGGGGCGCCCATCGCGCTCTCGAGGAACCGCACTTCCCGCCAGATCGGCGGCAGGCCGTAGCGCAACACCGGCTCGGGCATGAAGAAGGGGGTGGTGTAGCCGATGAACCCGCGGCAGCCGAGCGCGATTGCCGCCAGGTACTGGTTGCGCATCACCGGATACGGATATGGCGGGTCGGTGCCGTAGTCGGTGGTGAAGTGGGCCTGGCCGGAGGATTGCCAGGGGCACACTAGCGTGGCCTTCCCGCGCGCGCCGACCTCCAGCACTTTCTTCATGAAGTTGGGGACGTAGTCCCATGCCGGCGAGTATGGGTCCGGGGCGAGGATGTCACACGCCCTGTACCCGTGGCTCACGATGCCGTCCAGCGTGTCATTGGTGATCATCACCGGGTGGTACGGGTCAAGCTCCTGCATCATCTGGTAGAACGCTTCGAGGTAATCCGAGCGCGTGTTGTTGATCTCCGGCTCGTCGGCGAGGTAGTACCCAAGCACCCCGGGCTCATCGCGCACTGCATCGACCAGCCGCTTTACCAGCGCACGTGTTTCGTCGCTGGGGGCGGGGAGTTTGGTATGCTCGGAGGCAACGGTGTCCTTCGGGTCGCGCCACAGGTCGAAGGTGTACTGCAGCCGCCCCGGCTCGATACTGATGATCGAGTAGATCCCGTGGTCCCGCCACGCACTGCGCACTGCCCCAATATCGGTTCCCTGCAGCACGACGGGCGTCTGCAGGTTCTGAAGCGCGACGACATCCTGGCGCGGGTCATTGGTGGGCACAGTGCCGTACCAACCGATGAATACGCGCGGCTTGCCGTTCACGAGGAGGTTGCGCTGCTCGTCCACGCGCACCTCATTGCCCTTTGCCGGGGGGAGCTTGCGGATGCTCGTCTGGTACTGTGCGAGAGACGCCGCATCCTTTCCGGCGACATTCACAGCCAGCGTGTAGCGGCCCACCGGGAGGGAGCCGGCCTCAATCTTCTGATCCGCGCCGAGCTGCGCGGGGGTCGTATTGCCTTCGCGTATCACATTGCCGGCCTCATCCAGCAACCGGAAGGTGACGGCCTTCGCTCGCGCCGCAATGTCGGGGGCGACGGCGACACGGAAGACGAGTTGCGGCACATTCTGGGTCGCGTAGATGCACTGGCGGTACACGGGCTGGCAGATGTCGACGGTGAGCGGCTTGTACTCCGCCGACAGCTCCTTCACCGCGATCTTGTATGGCGCGCCGGTCTCGGCGTCGGTGACGATCATCTGCACCTTTACTGTGCGGATGTTGCGCGGCACGCTCAGTGGCGGGAAGCTCACGTCCGCTTTGCCTCCGGCGGCGATCTCCACCGGCGCGGCCTTCACCGCCCCCTCCGTTCGCCCGAAAATCTGCGCTGAGGCAACGACCTTGCGGCCCTGGGGTGACCCGTTGATGATGGTCGTGGAGAGGCTCAGAGCGCTGTCAGCGCCACCCCCACCGGAGATGGCGACGCGCGGCTCCGAGAACTCGAAGGCGAACTGGCGGAAGTCCACGTTGATGCCGGTCAGTTTCCCGAACAGTTTCGGGGCGTGGAAATCGCCCTTGAGTGGGCTCCAGGTGGAGAGGTCTTGATCGCCGCCGGCATAGCGCTCCCGGCAGATGTTGAACAGCCAGTCGGGTCTGGCATCTGTATTGAGCTTCAGGGCGGCGAACGGCAGCTTGATTTCGAGCCGCCACACTTTCGCCGCCGCGTCAACCTTCGCCCCGACCTGCAGGGGGCAATCCCAGCTCTTGGCGTGAACGAGGCCGTAGTCCGCGGCGTACTCATCGAACCACACGCCCTTGCTGTTGAAGATCAGGTGGTGGAAGTAGCGGCCCTCCCCGGCAGGGTCGAAGAACACCTCGATGCAGTCATCACCCCAGACCATGCCGTCGTGCTCCGTGACCTCGGCCTTCAGGCCGTCGAGGTGCGGCTCATCGCACTCGATGCCGAGATACAGCGCGCCTTCGTCATATAGCGCCTTGAAGCGCGTCTGCACCGCGGCGGGCGCGGGCGCACCTGACGCCGCCTTGCTGGCATTGACGAAGCCCGTCTGCCAGGGGGTCTTGACCCAGGCGGCCTCGTCGAGGACGCCGTCAAGTCTGATGGCTTCGCCGCCGGCGGGTGCGGCTGGCGCAGTCGGTGCGGCATGGCAGACCGCCGTGCCGATGACGAAGGCGAGGAGTAACGAAGCGATGCGGCTCGCGTCGGTCATGGGGAACCTCCGATTACCTGCGACTTTCGGGCGCCTGCGCGTCCGTCACCCGTGGCCGTTTGTCCGGGATAGCCCACCTCGGATTCGACTCGCCCAATGGGGGATCTGATTCAGTCCACGACAGGACACAGGGCAGAAATCCCGGTGGAGGGCATATAGCCTTGCCGAGACATTTGCGTGCTGATTCGCTCCGGAGCCATAAGCGCCCTCTTGCCGGCTCTTTCTCAATGTGTGTGGCAGCCTGACCGCCGTTGAATGGACGGTCCGGTACGCTGGGACATTGGCCTTTCCGACCCGCATTACCTCCCGCTATGCGGCTCTTCCTCAATGTGTGTGGGGAGCTTGACAGTGGCTGAACAGACCACCTCGGCACGTGGTCGTTATCCGTGCCGTCGCGTCCGCAGGACGCCCGGCCCCGCCGCAGGCGGGGGCCCTCAGCCGGATGCTTCAGCGTCCGGGACACCTTGGGCGGCTGCGCCGCCAGCCGTCCTGGCGGACGGAAACGGCTCTGATTGCAGGCCCAGAACCGAGCGCTGAAGCGCCCGGCTGAGGGGCGCTTCGCGCCGGGCGTCCTGGCGGACGCGACGGCAACGGCCTTACCCAGAGCGTCGACTACCCCCCTCGCCAGGTGATATCCGTACGCTGCATAGTGAGCCGTTGTCGTCAGCCCCGAAGGGAGTTCCGCCAATTGCCTGACTGACGTTGGCATGTGTTTAGCGACACTTCCTTCAGACCATGTGGCAGCGCGATTCATCGCGCGGATCACGTCGTATAGTTGCCAACGCTTCGACTTCGACGGAGTGCTTGCTTACAACCGACGGCGCAATGGGCGGAGGGCAGTTCGGCCCGCATTTAGCGCGATAAATCGCGCTACCACATGGTCTGAGGAAACCGTCGCTAGCCGCAATACTGTTCACTTAACACTATAGCTGTGGTATACTCCTCTCGGGTGCCTACTATGTCGGAGAGGAGAGTCCCCGTATGTCGCGTACGCCTTCGGAACTGCCCGCCGGCCCGCGGGTCACCGATTACATCAGTCTTGGTGTCGTCGCCTCGGCCTTTCCTCGGGCTGTGATAGACGAGGTGCTGGCTGACACGGGCAAAGCGAGTCAGCGCGAACGGGACCTGCCGGCTCATGTGGTTGTGTACTACGTCATCGCGCTGGCGCTGTTCATGCAGGTGTCGTACCAGGAAGTGCTGCGCTGTCTGTTGGAAGGCGTCCAGTGGCTGCTGAGCCCGGCGGTAGAGGTGAAGGTAACTGGCAAATCGGGCATCTCTCAAGCGCGTACGCGACTGGGCAGCGAGCCGCTGAAGCAGTTGCATGACCGTGTTGTCCAGCCGGTGGCGGCGCCAAAGACGAAGGGCGCGTGGTTCCGCAAGTGGCGTCTCGTGAGCCTGGACGGCACGACGCTGGCGGTGGCTGACACCCCGGCGAATGAGGCCGCTTTCGGCCGGCCGGGAGAAAGCCGAGGCAAAACGGCCTACCCGCTGGTGCGACTGGTTTCGCTGGTGGAGAGCGGGACGCATGTATTGTTCGGAACCGTCCTGGATGCCTTCCGAGTGGGTGAGGTCACCCTGGCGGCGCAGGTCGTGAAGCGCCTGCAGGCGGGAATGCTGTGCCTGGCGGACCGAAACTTCTTCGGCTATGAGTTGTGGCGCAATGCCCAGGCAACGGGTTGCGACCTCCTGTGGCGGGTGAAGTCCAATGCGGCTCTGCCGTGCGAGCGTCGGCTATCCGATGGCTCGTACCTGAGCGCCATCTACCCGTCGGCTAAGGACCGCAGACACAATACCAACGCCGTGACCGTGCGCGTCGTCGAGTACGAACTGGTCGGCGTACCCGATGCGGAGCCTACCTACCGCTTGGTCACGACCATCCTGCAGCCCCAGCAAGCGACCGCCCAGGAACTGGCAGCCCTGTATCACGAGCGTTGGGAGATCGAGACGGCCTTGGACGAACTCAAGACCCACCTGCGAGGATCGCACATCGTCCTGCGCAGCAAGACCCCGGAGCTGGTGAAGCAGGAGGTCTGGGGCCTGATGATGGCTCACTTCGCGGTCCGTGGGCTAATGCACGAGGCCGCACTCAAAGCCGAAGAAGACCCTGACAAGCTGTCCTTCACTCACGCCGTCCGGGTGATACGCCGCCGGCTGCCGGCCTTCGTGGCCGTCCCCCCCGGAGCGGAGGGTTCAGTTGCATGAGCGTGTGCTCCAAGAGATTCTGCAGCAACGCGTAGCTCCAGCCGGGGCCGGCGCAATCCCCGCGCCCTCAAGAGGAGCGTCGGCAAGTACCCGATACGCGCACGGTGCAAGGGACAACCCGGCCGGATGACGGTCTCGATCCACGTCAAACTAATTAAGTGAACAGTATTTCCGTTAAGCCGTCACTGTGAATTGACCTCCCTCCACCGCGATGTCCAGACAGCGGCCCCGCAGGCGCAGGCCCGTGAGCTTCAGACTGGGCGAGAAGCCAGGCGCATGCGGGTTGATGGTGATTGTGCCGTCGGGGGTGACGTGGACGCCCAGCAGGCCGAAGATGACCATCTGGGCCCCGGCGGCCGCGCCGATCGTGTTCTGCAGCGGCGTGTCCTGACGGTAGTCAATCTGGTTGGCGACGATGGAATCGCCCCAGTAGGGCATGCGCTCACCCCACCACAGAATCCGGCGAAGGATGTCCTCGGCGGGCGCGGGGCGGCCGGCCCGGTAGAGCAGTTCGATGATGCGCGGGGTGAAGGCGGTGTAGTTGCCCCCGCCGCCATTGTCTATGTCCACCTGGTCGTACGCCGGGTCGAGCTTGGACATGCTGTGCAGCCCCCACTCGGAGAGGAACTCCTGCTCGTTGAGATGGCTGATGAGCCCGTCCAACTCCTCGTCGCCCAGCGCCGGGCCGGCGATGGCCTTGAACATCTGCACGTTGTAGTTCAGGCCGGGGTTGTAGTTCTCGTCGAGATGGTGGAACCAACGCGCCTCGGGGTCCCACATCTGCTGCTTGATGATGCCGGCCAGCGCCGCCGCCCGCTCTGGCAAGGCCTCCGCGGGGCAGCCGGCCAGTTTGGACAGCTCGTAAGCCGCCGTCATGTTCGCGCAGCGGCGCAGATTCAGGTCGGGCAGGTGGTGGTCGTAGCGAAAGGCGCCGCGCAGCTCCAGGTGGTTGTTGCCCTTGCCGTAGTCAATGAGGCTGACCGGCAACTGCTGATTGTCGCGGTAGGTGGCATGGAACAGCGCCCAGTCAATGATGGTCTTGCCCGCCACCTCCTCCTGCAGGAAACCGGTATCGCCCGTGAACAGCACGTAGTAATAGATCAGATGGATGATCTTCTCCTGGTTCACGGGGTACCAGGGGCCGAAGGCCTCGCCGGTGGTCGGGATCCAGGCGAAGTGGTGGGTAATGTCGAGGGACAGGAACTGCTTGATGTGGGCCTTCAGCGCCTCCGGGTCGTACAGCGGCAAGATCTTCCAGGGCTCGCCGAAGTCCCACAGATAGCAGCAGACGCAGCCGCCGTTGATGCCGCCGGTGGAGTAGTAGGGGCTGAGAACGAAGTCGGGCACACGCCACTGGTTAAGGAGCAGCCCAACCAGAGATCGGTTGTAGAAGGCGGTGAGGCGCGGGTCCGACGCCTCGAAACGCGGAACGCGGGTGAAAAGATCGGCAACCTGCCCGGCCCACTCCGCACGGGCCGAGTGAACCGCTGCCTCACCCGCACGCACCAAGTCGCGGACCTCGCGCACAGTCGCCTCCGCCGGACCGAGGCACATCGCGACGTGGTAGGTCCGCGTCTCGCCCGGCTGAAGGGCTGCGATGGCCTCCCAGTGCCCGGCCAGCGTCTCCCACCGCAACATCGGGAGATCAGTGGCGACGGCTACGGCGCGGTCCTCCTTGCGCTTGACGACCGCATTCCCCTCATTGACCCAGGCGTTGGCGCGTTCGGCCCAGGGCGTGTCGGTCTCGGAGCAGCCGGGGCCGGAGAACTCCCAGAAGCTCACCTGGTCGCAGGCCCCGCGAATCGCGAACTGGACGGGTATGGTCACCGCCTCGCCGCTGTCGTTTGAGATGGAGAACTCCAACAGGGCGGCGCGCTGCTCCATCGGAATGACCAAAGCGCTGGTGACCCGCAGTTCACCCAGACGGCCCTCGCGACGACACTCATTGCCGTTCCACCAATAGTCGCTCGAAGGCACGGACTCGCCCCGCAGGCGGACCTCCAGCATGAAGTCGCTGCTGGCGTATGGCGGAGCCCACAGGCCTCTCACCGACAGGGCATCCCGCCACGGCACGCTCGCGGTGAGCATGAAGCCCTTGATGCCGAAATGCTGCTCGCGGGTGATGTTGGCCTGGCCCGCGAGGGCGAAGACATGAGCGTCTGCAGGGAGTGTGGACATGGCGCCTCCGGGGTGCGCGATCCTGTGGGCATTGACGCCACGACGGCTATTCGCCCAGCGCTCTGGGGCCACCTCGCACGAGGGACGGCCGGGGGCGCGGGAGATGTGACGGACGACACGGAAGGCGCCCTGGCGAGCACCGCCGGTGGCGTGGCAGTTTCGCTCGGCCGCCACAGGATCATTGGCGTTTGCCCCGACGCCGTTGGGTACAGTCGTCCAAATGGGGTCTTCGGCAGGCCCCCTTCTTTGTCTATACAGTCCCTGTCCGATCAATGCCGCCGCGCAGATAAGTCTTTGGACATTGCGGGGAATCGAGCTTGTCTACTGCCACACTAGCGGGCGGCCCGCCCTCGGACCCCGGGACACCTGCCTACAACTTGACCAGGGGCAGTTTGGCTGCCAGCGCCTTGTCCTTGTACTCGTCTTCTGGGACTAGTTCCAGATAGTCATACCAGATAGCGTCTTCCTTGGTCATCCCGCTACCTGGCACGCAGAAGAACATGCCGGTCAGCCCCGGCGTCTCCACCTGCAACCGGAACAGGTCCACCCAGCGGTACTGACCGTTGTCGTTCGCGGCGAAGCTGCCGGTGTAGAGGGCTCCTCCGCCGACCCCGAAGCCGTAGTGCCCGAGCCCGAACATCACCCCCGGCCGGCCGGGCACGGTCTTGAACTCGGGCTTGACTCGTATGCGCACCACGTATGGCTTGCCTGGCTGCAACTGGTCAATGAAATCGTCATACAGCCACTGCACCCCCCAGTCGCTGCCTGCTCCGGCCTGGCGGGCCGCGAAGCCCTGCGTCGCGTCGGCGGCGGGCAGATACTGCGCAACCGGACACTGCGGCTCTTTCACAGTGATGGAGTTAGCCGAGTATGACGGCAGCCCCTGTTTCTCGGTGACCTTCCTCAGTTGGTCTGACCAGCGCTTCAGGCTGGCATCGCTGGTCACACCCTCGGCGATGTACTTGACGCCCAGCTTGGTGACTAAAGCAGAGGCCTGTCCGATGTATTCCCCATAGCGGGTTGCCGTGGCTGCGGTGGGATAGGTAGACAACATCAGACAGGTCCAGGAGAGCAGCTCGCGCTCGATCTTGGCCTGGTAGTCCGGCTTGCCATCGCACCGCTTCAGCGCGGCGGCGAGGATATCATGCATCTTCTCTTTCTGGTCGCCGGTGAACGTCAGTCGCTCGCCGGGTTTGCGGTCACGGTACCAGCTCGCCCAGCGTTGGAGTTGCAGATTGTAGTACTCCGTCATTTCCACTGCAGCGGGGCCGTAGTAGGCGTCGAGGAACTCCCTGACCAGCTCCTTCTGCGACCAGCTCGGGTTCCACATCTTCTTCGTGTAGAGCCAGACCTTCAGCTCGGCGAGGGAGGTTCGCCCCTGCAGTTGCCCCTCAAGGAACACTCCCGTGACCCCGTTCTGTATGAGGTACGGCCAGCCCTGGTTGAGAGCCTCGAAATCCGGGAACGCGGTCGGCCCGGCACGGTCCACATAGTCCCACAGATAGATATGAGAGGCGATCTTGTGCCAGCCCGCGAGTTCGGTATTGATCTCCTTGATGCTGCCGATAGGCAAGAGCATGCTGATTGGATTGCCGCGTAACCGTATCGGCGCATAGAACATGACGGTGTTCGGGCCGGGCAGAATCGTCTTGGTCGGAACCTCGCTGTTGACATAGGCGAGCGTCGTTATCTTGATCTGCGGGTACTTGACCGCGAGCCGGTTCGCCACCTGATTGGCCAGGTAGAGTTGAGCGCCGGGTAGACCGTCCTCGGACTGGATGATCTTCTGGCACGACGGGCATTCGCAGTTGGAGTAGACATTATCGTTGGCCGAGACACTGTAGATGTTGGTGCCGGGGTTCTTGGCGATCTCAGCATCCAGTTGGGTCACGATGGCATCAACGACGCCGGGGCTCGTGTAGCACAACTGACCGTCGTTTGGGGTGGAGGGAAAGCGCTTCCCGTCGCGGAGAGGGAAGTACTCCGGGTGAGTGGCGAAGTATGTCTTGGCGGGGACCAGTTGGTCATAGGTGTGGATGAAGTAGTTGTAGTTGGCCAGGCCACCCCCCTTCTCCTGAGGAATCCTGTAGAAGTAAGAGACCGGCTGCAAGCGATTGAAGGCGGCCCAGTCGTTGTTGAGGGCGGGCTCGTAGAGCAGTTCGCGAACCTCAAACGGCGGTGAATAACTACGAGGAACGACCGTGAATCTGTCGCCCGCCAGGACCGGAACGACCGGCTTGTCAGTCGGCGAGTACCAACGGCACCCGAGGTCCTCCTCGAGCAGAGCGATGACCCCGTAGATCGGCCCCCGGGTTCCTCCCAGGATGTATAGGTTGCCCTTAGCTACTGCGAGCTTGTAGGCCTGCTCACGCGGATCGGGCTTGATGCCGGCAGCGGAGGCTGCCACGGTACTGCCCACGCTGATGATACTGCCTTTGGCTCTCGCTGGTTCCTGAACCACGGGCAACTGAACGCCGAACACCTTGCCGAGGTACTCCGCCAGCATGGTCGCGCTGTACTTCTCCTGAGCGGTGGCCGCTTCCGGGATGAGAATGGCGCGTGATCTCACATCGCTGATCGTGGTCGCATTACCGACCGGACGTAGAGCGTCGGCTGCTGTGGCTGGGACGATCACAGCGCAGACGAATACCATGAACAGAAGCACTGCCAGTGTTGGCTTCATCATTTGTCCTGCCTTTGGGCTGCGACCAGGTGCCGGTGGCATTCCCACCTTCACTGTCGCGTGCGATGGGTTACGGTGTCGGCCAGCCGGAGCCGCGAGGGACGTCCGGTCTGAGGACGGTGCGCAAGGCGTCGAGTCGCAACGGCACGCCGCCGTCGTGCAACTCCTCCAGCGTTGGGATGATCCATCCCCCCTCGGCATTCTCGTTCCAGGCGTAGATGAGCGCGGTGTTGGCCAGCGTCGCGGTCGGATTACTCCGGACGAAACCAAGACCGCTGGCGAGCTGCTGGGCCAGTTGATCGGGTGTGGCGCGCCCGCCCCAGTTGCGGTTCGTGGCGCCGGGATACCATGGCACGGGACAGTCCACGAAGGGCCGTGGGTCCCAGCCGGTGGTGATAGTCGGGATGATCTGGCAGCCAGTGCGACGCAGTGCTTCCCAACGGCTGCGCTCATTGGCCATTCCGGTGGCGAAGGGGGCGCCATCGCCGATGGGGCTGACATACGCGCCGATGGCATCAGCGCCGGTGGCGGCGGCGGCCTCAGCGATCTCTGGCCCCCAACCCATCAGGACGACAAACGGGGTGGGACAGCCAGCGGCGGCCGTCTCCTCGCGGAGGGCCTTCACCAGGGGCCCGCAGCGGCGGTTGGCGTCGAAGATATAGAACAGGGGGCGGTCGCCCAGAACCTTCTGGTAGTTCGGCGTCCCGAACTGCCTGACCAACCAGTGGCGATCCTCGTCTTGGAACCCTCCAGTGCCGGCGATCAGACACCATTTGACGTCATTGCGGTGTGAGCTTGAGAGGTAGAGGGAGCGGGCCGTCGAGAGGCCGTCATCGGGGCGGTACCAGTCGAAGGCCCAGTAGTCAATGCCCGCCGCTTTTGCGTAGGCAATCTCGCGGTCCATAGTTTCCTGCGTGACGCACCTCGTCTGCACCTGTCCCGGCCCCAGGATCCGGGCGTAGAAGGGCAGCCGGTAGCGGTAGCGCTCGGCGGACATCACCTGCTCGAGTTGCAGACCAATGCGGCTCTTGTCACCGCACCAGCCGTCCCAGCGGATCGCGCCTACGAGGGTCCGGTCGCCGCGTCGGCTCGGATCGGCCGGAGGCGCGGGCAGGCGCACCGTCCGCTCCCGCACCGCCGTTGTGTACAGGGCGAATTCGGAGATGGCCGGCGGACCGTCGCTCGCAGTGACGCGAAGGCGGACCTTGCTACCGGAGACCGGCGGGAAGTGGAGCCGATCGAGACCGCCGAGCACGACGCCGCCGGTGAAGGCCGTGATCCATCGGTCGCGGTTCCACGACTCGATGGCGTAGGAGCGGATGTGCGCTCCGTTCTCGGCCAGGATGCAGGCGTTGAAGGAGATGGTGCGGTCGAGGTCAGCCTCGATCCAGGCGCCGTCGGCGGACGAAGCCTGCCACGTCGTGGTGAGGTCACCATCGCAAGCGAGAGCAAGGGGGTGGCCTGCGGCATCACCCGACGACGCGGTGAGCTTGCCGCGCAGCAGGTTGGTCAGCGCGCGCAGGGAGAGGTTGCCGACGAGGATGTCCTGCATGTCATCGGCCCCGGTCTCCAGGCCGATGTCGGCGGCCTCAAGGCGCCCAGTCCAGCCGATGAAGCGTTGGGCGCTAAGGCGTGTGTAGCCCGTGTCGTGCATGGGGCGCGTGTCGGAGGTCACCCAGTGGTCGCCGGTGGCGTCGCGAAGATGGATGACGGCGAACGCCTCGCCTTTGCCCCTCACCGCCCGAACAGCCGCATCGAACTGATAGAAGCCGCAGCCATGCGTCGTCAGGGCCGCGCGGATGTCCTGGATGGGTGTGCCCCAGCGGGCGGTGCGTTTGGTGACGAAGCAGGCGCCGTCGTCAGCGGCGATCTCCGCGGTCTGCGGGGACCAGCCCGCCGTGCCTGCCGCGAAGCTCGGGTTGTGGAGAAGTTCGTCAGACATGACGAGGGGGAGCGGCGGAGGTGGGGCAGTGACCTCCGACAGCGTCATCCCGGCCACCCACACCGTAGCACCGGGGGGCACGAGGCCCAGGCCCAGGTACGGAACGCGAATGGGCGCGTCCGGGGACACGTCGCTGTCCGCAGTGAAGGTAAGGCGGTGCTCCTGCCAGTCGGGGCCGGCCTCGAAACGGGCTGCAGGCCCTGCGCCGAGGGGTGTGAAGGGCGGGTCATCGTGGATCGCAGCCGCCTCCAGGGTCACCGGCTGTGAAGCCTTGATCCATAGCGAAATGCCATACACCCCGCCTCGGCCGAGGCTCTGGTGGGCGAGAGGGTTGAGTTGAATGTTTGCCGCGCCGGCGCGAGGATTCCTCGTGACGCGAACGCTGCAGACGCCCAGCCCGCCGGGGAAGGCCGCGGCCGGGTCGGCTTGCGCTTCGGCCTCAATGTCGGGCGTGTCGCGATGCCAGAAGAAGACAGCCGCGGGAAGGCTCTTGCCGGTGATGGGCCACTCCTGGAGTAGCTGCGCGGAATCGGCGGCAGCGAAGATCGCGCAGCAGGTGATGGCCAACAGGCTCATCGTGAGGGCAAGTCCGAGCCCCCGGCTTGGTTTGGGAGAAGCGCACATTGTCGGCTGTCTCATTCCTATCGCCCGCCTCGTGGACTCCTGTCCGAGGAGGGAGCGAGGCCGGAGTTGGAGGTCTCGTTGTACCACCGCACACGGCTGGTACTCTGGCTCCCCGCCGAGCTACTGCTCGAGTCCGCATTGCTGTCGGCGGCGCCGGATCTGGTCGAGGACGTCGGGCTTCGCGCCAGCGGGCCGGTGTCCCCAACTGACTTCCATCATGGCCAGGATGTTCTCCAGGCGCGAGCTGTTATCCAGTTCCGTCGTCGAGCCGATGAAGTAGCCCGTCGGAGCCGATGCCACAGTCTGCCGACAGACCTCCCGAACCTGGTCTGGACTGCCATACGAAAGCAACTGGCTCATGTCAACCCCGCCGGCCAAGAACAGCTTGTCCCCGTACAGGCGATGCACCTCCCCCACGTCCATGCCGGCCACGATCTCGATCGGGTTTAGCCCGTCGATTCCGGCCTCGATCAGGTCGGGGATGATCTCCATGAGATACCCGTCCGAATGGAACAGACAGGTGATCCCGTGCTCATGGTAGGCGTCATCGAGTCGCTTGAGCCGCGGGAAGAACTCGCGGCGCAGCCAGGCCGGGGAGTGGAGCAACTTCATCTTCGCGGCGATGTCGCCGAAGGTCAAAGCCCAGGGCGACAACTCGCGGTCGGCAATGGCATGGATGACAGTGACCTCCCGTTCGGTGTATAGCTCCAGGTACTCGGATACCAGCCCCGGATTGTCCGCACACAGGTAGCTGAAGAACTCGATGCCCACGGCGTGGCGGATGTCGTCGAGCCCCACCCCGCTCTGCCGCAGACAGCAGACCACAGGGTCCTCGCCCAGCCATCCCCGCAGCCGCTCGAACTCCTCCCGCGTCTGTTGCGCGGCAGCCTGAAGGTCGGTGGACTGCCGCCATTTGCTGAGGCTCGCGACCTGCTCATTCACCCATGCGGCCGCTGCCTCGTAGGACTGGAACCACGCGTGCCCCTCGTTCAGCGATGAGAACCGCGCGTAGTACCTGAGCCGCGGATCGTCCGTGAAGAAGTCGGCCGGCAGTTCACGCGGCGCCGCGCCGACGCCTCGGGCCATGTCGAGCATCCGGTCCACCGCCTGCGCCTGCAGCCTCGCGCCCTCGGTCCCGTAGGGCGCGTAGACCCCGGTGAAGAACTCGATGCAGTCATCGTTGAGCATCAGGTCATAGAGCGGCACCCGGTCTGTGTCTCGATGTTCGAAGGTGGCGAGCACTCTCTCGAGCTTGGTCATTGTCGCCATACGGCATGTCGTCTCCTTGTCGCGCGAGCCATAGCTTCTCGTCGCGCCCGACCTGGGACCGTCCCCGGCTTTGCCCTCGGCCCAGTTCGTCGGGCAGCCTGTATCCCCCTCGCGCCCTCCGGCTCATCTTCGGCAACTGGGCGGCTGCTCGCCGCGTCCCCTGGCGACAGATGCGCCGGTGATCACTCTGCCAGTACCCGCACCGGCCCCAGTAGGCCGGAAGGGTACAGCGGAGTCTGGGGCGGCAACTGGAAGGTACCCTTGGTGAGACGCTCGGATTCAGGGCGAGCCGCATCGCCGCACCAAGGTCCTTCCCGTTCAGGCGCACCCGAACGAGCCCCCATGGGGAGGCTCGCAAAGCCTGCATCTAGTCCAGGGGCAGGTGCCGCCTGGATTGAGGTGGTTACACCCTGGAGGGCTGGATCTGCCGCCCCACGCGAACGGGGCGAGAGTAGCGTAGCATCCTTCCGCGCCGCAGACGAGTTTGGTGACCAGAAGGCTCCTCGCGATGCGGCTGATTGTCCGCACTACTCCTCTATCACGGTCGCCTCGCCTCACTCCCCACCCCCTACCGCCGCCGCAGCATCTTGAGCGGATTGTCGCGCATGATCGTCTGGAGGTGGGCTTCCGTCAGGCCGGCGGCACGGAGCTTGGGCAGCACCCCGGTGTGCAGGTACGCGTACGAGGTCCGATCCGGGTTGTCCCAGGTCCACAAGCCCACGCACCACCGGGTCTCGATGGACAGGCCGAAGTCGATGCTCACCAGTATCTTGTCCAGGTGTCCTGCGGCGATGAGGAGCTTCAGCAGGCGCATCGCCTCGTCCTGGTCCATGTGATGCGGGAAGTCCCAGTTCGTGGTCACCAGCCGGACGCCGCGCTCCGCCAACCACAGGAACTCCTCGGCGGATGTGTTCATGTCCACATGGGCGATGTAGATGCGCGAAGGGTCCACGCCCTGCCCGGTGAGCAAGTCCACGATCTCGCGGCGGCAGCCGATGGAGTGGACCTGCACGGCCGCGCCCGTCCGCCCGTGGGCGATGGCGCAGGCCGTGAGGGCCTTCTCCTCATCCGCGGTGATCTCGATACCGACGGCCGCCTTGAGCAGACAGGCGCGCACCCCGGTGTCTCCGATGCCGGTCTCCAGGTCGCGGGTGAAGAGGTCGCCGATCTGCGCGGCCGACCACTCCCGTGCCCAGGGCGGCCAGTGCGCCGTGGCGTAGAGCCCGGTGGAGAGGAACACGCGGACGCCGGTCGCAGCGGACACGCCCCGGGCGAACTGGACATACGCCTCGTCGCGGCCGATGCCCATCGGCGTGGCATCAATGAGGGCATCCACGCCGAGGGCCTTGAGTTCGATCAGCATCGCCGTGATCTGGCGGCGGGCGTACTCGGTGTTGCCCGGGTAGCTGGCGACCGTCTCGCCGCGGTACTCGCCCCAACTGACAAGCAGATGCTCGTGCGGGTAGAGCCAGCGCAGCTCGCCGACCTCGACGTCCCCTGTTACGCTGGGAATGGGGTCACTGTCTCGCATGGTTGTTCCCTCTATGAGGTCCCGCCCGACGGCAAGGTGCCGACGGCGGTGTATAGTCGCACTTTACTGCTTCGAGTGAGCCCTCACGCGCTCCACTATCTGTGCGGATTCCACATCCCATTCGTCGGGAGCCACGGCAGTCAGGTTCGCGGCGAAGCTGCTGGCGTTGATGAGCACCGAACTCTCCGGCGTCACATGTTGCAGGATCGCTTCCACCGCCGCCAGCCTCGAACAGAAATGCGGCGCGCTGTTCAGGCCCACGTGGCAGACGACCACTGCCTGACCTGACGACTGGCGGAAGACCTCCGACAGGTCCGCTTCGGTGGACCCGATGTCAATTCCGCGGAAGCCCCGGATGTCGGCCCACACGGGGAGGACGGCCGCCGGGTTGCCGCAGGCGTGCACGAGCACGCCGCCGAAAGCGTCAGAGATGCGGTTCATGTGCGGCAGTACGAAATCCCTGTAGAGCCAGGGTGAGACCACCGCCGCCAGATCATCGCATACGCATAGGCCTTGCCCATCGGGGAGGTACACGTCTGAGAAGCTGGTCGGCACCGGGCGAGGCAGCAGCCGCCGAGCCTCGCGCGCGAAGTCGATGATAAAATCCGTCACCATGCCCAGCAGGCAGTGTATCTCGTCCGGATGGGTATACATCGCCTCCAGCAACACCTGGTCGTCGAGGATCATCGAGCAGGTGCTGAATGGCCCCTGCAGGCACTGGGCGTAGCAGACGGGTAGAGCGTCCCCGATTGCCTCCGCAAGGTACCGCACGCCCTCCAGGTACCGTCCCGTCAGGCCGGCGCCCAGACGCGGCGGCTCAAGGTCGCGGATCGCTTCCGGGGTCTTGAGGCACTGGCTCGTCCAGTCGCAGGCAGGATCATAGGTGGCGCCGAAAGCCGTGGCGATGGTCCCGGTTGGCTCGATCGGGACCATTGGGCTCGCGACCGCATCGTCTGCGGCCCAGTCGCGCTCGAGCAAGCGCGTACACTCAGACGCCAAGTGGTCACCAAACGGATCGCCGGTGCGTCCCCCATCGGGTCCGGCAACCGTTCGCGGGTTCGGGACTCTCCGGCTGGCACTGACGAGAACCGTGCCGGGCCGGCTCCCCGCCCAGAACTCGCGGTAGAGCTGTTCCTTGGCGGGGTCATCGAGTTGGCGCAGGCAGGACAGGTCCATCGTTATCCCTTCGCGGGGCATGGCCAAGAGCATCCACCAGCCCGGAATTCGGTCTCAGCAGAGATGGTACCGGACGCACGCTCCCTCACGGGGCCGTACCGTCAACGGCCCCCAGTACCGCTCGTTTGGGGTTGCCCGGTCAAGGCCCAGCTCGTCCAGACTTGGCTGATAGTTGTGGTCTCACCGGGCGGATGCCGACGCCCTCCCGTGGTGACCCCTGCGACCCACCTACCTGCCTGGCACAAGCTGCCGGTATCTCGGCACATACATGGTGCGCCGCAACGCTTGCTGGAGGTCGCCATCGGGACGACCGGCCCTCGCAACCCCCTGCTTCCAGGCCATCTCCGCCACCGCCGCAGCAACTTGTACGGCTGTGTCACGCAGGTCGCGAATCGGGGGTAGCACCAGCCCGGCCTCGTAGTCGGCGGTCTCTGTCATGGCGTGCAGGGCCTCGCCCGCGGCGAACATCATCTCGGCGGTGACTGCGCCGGCCTGACAGAAGAGCGCCCCCAGCCCAACGCCGGGGAAGACGGCCACGTTGTTGGCCTGCGAGAACCCAAAGACACGCCCGCCGTGGGTCACCGGCTCGAACGGGCTGCCAGTCGCGATGATCGCTCGTCCGTCGCTCCACTGCAACAAGTTCGCGGGGACGGCTTCGCACTTCTCCGTCGGGTTGGACATGGGGAAGATGATCGGGCGCGCGCAGTAGCCGGACATGGCGCGCACCATGCGCTCATCAATCGTGCCGGGATGGCCGGACAGGCCGTAGAGCACCGTCGGCTTCGCCTTCGCGATGACATCGTAGGGGGAGATCCGGTCGCCTTGTAGGCCCCAGCCGACCATGTCGCGCGGGTCGCGCGCCAGGCTTCGCTTGTATTCATCCAGTCCGGGCCGGTCCTCCAGCACCAGACCCCGGCTATCGAGCACGTAGATCCGGTCCCGGGCCTCGTCTGCCGTGAGCCCGTCATTCACCAACGCAGCAGCCGTCGCCTGGGCGATCCCGGCACCGGCGGCGCCAGCGCCAAGCACGGCGAAGACCTGGTCGCGATACCGCCCGCCGGTGAGCTTCAGCGCCCCCAGCGTCGCCGCATGGACCATCGCCGCGGTGCCCTGGATGTCATCGTTGAACGACGGCGCCTCGCTGGCGTAGCGGTGCAACACCTCGAAGGCCCGGTCGCGGCTGAAGTCCTCCCACTGCAGTATCGCGTGCGGAAAGTGGCCCTTGACCGCCTGGACGAACTGGTCGAGGAAGGGGTAGTACTGGTCGTCCGCCAGTCGCGGCGCGCGGAAGCCCAGGTACAGGGGGTCGTCAAGCAGGCTCTGGTTATCGGTGCCGACGTCGAGGCACACCGGCAGCGTCCGTGCCGGACAGATCCCTCCGGCAGCGGAGTACAAGGCTAGCTTGCCGATGGGGATCCCCATGCCGCCGACGCCCTGATCCCCGATCCCCAGGATGCCCTCATTGTCCGTGGCCACGATGATGGCGACGTCGTGACATGGAGCGTTATCGAGGATGGCATCAATCTCGTGGACGTTGTCGGGGCTAACGTAGACCCCGCGCGAGCTGCCGAAGATGTGCGAGAACTGCTCGACCGCCCGAGCCACCGTCGGCGTGTAAATCACCGGCATGTAGTCTTCGAGGTGGGCCAGCAACGCGGCGTGGAACAGCGTCTCGTTGCGATCCTGCAGTGATCGCAGGTAGATGTACTGGCTCAGGCGATCACACTGCGCCAGGAAGGCCCCGTGGACGCGAGCGATCTGCTCCTCGAGGGTGGCGATGTGTGCCGGCAGGAGGCCCGCAATCCCGAGATCGTCGCGCTCCTGGGCTGTGAAGGCGCTGCCCTTGTTCAGGCGAGGGTCAGTGAGAACCCGCCAGCCACGCTCGTGAACCGGCAGCGGGTCCCGGTCGCCACACAGATTGCAGATGTTCTCGTTCATGGTGTTTTACCTGCCTGGGGGGCGATAGCAGACGTATCGTGGTAAGATATCTTGGACTGCAAGACAGCAGTTTTGTACAATTCGTATAGAACGTACAATTCGTACAAACCTGCTGTTTCACAACGAAGAGACCTCGTGACTTGCCGGGTGAGAGGCGGGAGATGCCTCTTCTGGGGCAGTTGATCGGGCGCTCGCCGCCTGCAAGACGACGCTGGCCTCGCGGCGGCCTCGCGCTCTGGGGTCGCCCCGTGTCGCCGCGCCGGTCCACCGCTACTCGCCCGCCCAGGCCTCGCGCTCCGGTTCGGCCGAGGGCTGGGCCAGGGTCACGACGGCGGATGCGGGCACGCGCCAGACGCGCAGGTCGTAGGGGCGCAGAGAGGTGTTGAGTTGCCCGGCATTCCCCGCCGCTTCACCCGTCGCGCAGTCCTGCAGTGTCCCGCCGGCGACATGAAGTGCGAGTGGCGCGTCGTGGTTCGTGATGTTGACGGCATATACCCACCTGAAGCCTTCGGCGAGGGCGCCGCGTACCACCACTGCTCCGGTGCAACCCACGTCGCTGAAGGGCACCTGAGGCAACGCCTTGAACGCCCGCACGAACTCGCTGACCTCGGGCTCAGCCCCCTCGGTGCCCAGTGAGAAACCGCCGATCGAAAGCCACTGCGCGTCGAACAGGAACAGCGAGCGCGCCCAGTGGCGGAGGAAGTGCCGGCCCCAGGGGACGGGCTGGCACGCGCGGCCATAGGCCTCAATCTCCCACGGTGGCGGGAAGTGCAACTTCGGCGCATTCGGGTTGCCGAGGACGGCATGGCTCTCGAAGTACTGCTGATGCACCGTGGCCGAGGAGCGGGGGAGGCCACTGAAGGGTTTCTGGAAGTGCGGCGTCAGCTCCGCCTGGTCGTAGTAGATCTTCGCCGGGTCGTCACCGTCTTTCTCGGAGGAACGGTGGGCGGTCTGGTTCAGCCAGCGGTCGAGCACAATCTGTGGGTTCTTCGCGAGGGCCGGCAGGTCGAGGCCCTGCTCGCGGAGTTCCTGGGCGGGATCGCCGCCGCGCTCAGGGTAGGGTTCCTGGATCATCAGCCGCAGCTTCGCCTCAGGCCCGGCGGCTGCGAGGTGCCGGGCGGCCTCGGCATAGAAGCGAGTCATGCAGTCGCAACGCCAGCGGATCCAGGCGGCCTTGCGGGCGGGGTCGCCGAGAATCCAATCGGCGCGCCGCTTGAAGCGCTCCGGCGATTTCGGATCACCAGGTAGCTTCGCGCCCGTGCTTCGCGCGAATTCGCCGAGGCTCCAGTCATCGAAACTGGTGACGAGTTTCGCCCCGGCCTGCATCGGAGAACTGGGCCACAGCGCAAACCCGACCCCGGCGAAGCTCGGCTGGTCCCCGCACATCGCCACGTGTTCATCAATGAGATCGAGGAGGGCCTGCTGGACGCGCGGGTGCTGGGCGTTGAGCAGCGGCGGCGAACCCCAGTTCGTTTCGGTGAGCACCTTGCCGTCACGGGTGACGGTGTTCACCGAGGGCGTGCCGGCAATGACCTCCTCGGGGCTGCGGATCCACTCGGCGAGCGACGGCAGCCGCCAGATCGTGTACGTGGGCACGAACTTGATGCCCCGCTGCGAACAGCGCTGGGCGATGAGGCGGGGGTATTCCGCCGGATGATACCGGCCGCCGGAGGGCCAGGTGCCGGGCTCAACGCGGCTTTGGTAGATCGGTCCGAAGTACCACACCGTGGGATAGACGAGGAGGTCCTGGCCGGTCCAGGTGAGGTAGTCCATCGCGCGGCTGAGGGTCTGAT
>CAYWBK010000034.1:0-23405 GCA_964455745.1 uncultured Armatimonadia bacterium | reverse complement strand
GATACCTGGAGGGTAGCTCTTTTCGTCTCTACCTACAACTGGCGAACGCACCCTGTTGGAAGCCGGAGTTGACATCCTCGCGCCGGCCTGCGGAGTGCTGCCGACGACGCCGGTGGGGCATTTGAGGGCGATGGTGGGAGCGGCAACCTCACCCCGGCCCTTTTCCCCGCGTGGCGCAGGCGTCTCGCCTGCGACGGCGTTAGCGGGCGAGACGCCCGTCTCACGCGAGCGTCCTGACGAGGTAGAACATGCACACACTGAAGGGTGAACTGCCGGACCTGTTCCAATTTACGAATGGCAAGCGTGTCGGTTCCGCCGATGACTGGCTTCGTCGGCGCGATGAACTGCGCGAGTTGATTCTGGACATCGAATACGGTCATCTTCCGCCTCGACCGACGCTGGTTCGCGGGGACCTGCTGCACGAGCATTCGATGCAGACGGCGGGGCAGCCCGACGCCAATCATGTCCAGTACCGCATTAGCATTGAGGGGGGCGAGCGGCCCTTCTGGTTCATCCTCGACCTGCTGATACCGCAAGTCGAGGGCGCTCCCTCGGCAGGCGCGAAGCTTCCGGTCGTCGTGAACGGCGATGGCTGCTGGAAGTATCTGACCGAGGAGATCGTCGGCGAAGTGTTGCGGCGGGGGTACATTCTCGCGACGTTTAATCGCACGGAGATCGCCCCGGACGACTACCAACACCCGGAGCGCAGTGCCGCGCTGTATCAGGTCTACCCCGACGGCGACTTCGGCGCCCTGGCCGCCTGGGCCTGGGGCTACCACCGGGTCGTGGACTTCCTGGTCACTCAGGACTGCGTGGATGCCTCGCGGATCGCCGTGGTAGGGCACTCACGGGGCGGGAAGACGGTGCTGCTGGCTGGCGCGACTGACGAGCGTATCGCCCTCACCGCGCCGAACGACTCCGGCAGCGGCGGGGCGGGGTGCTTCCGCTGGCAGGGCGAGGGGTGCGAGAAGCTCGATGACGGTCTCCGGGTGTTCCCGTACTGGTATTCGCCGCGACTGTCGGAGTTCATCGACAGGGAGCAGGACCTGCCCTTCGACCAGCATTCGCTGAAGGCCCTGGTCGCTCCGCGCGCGCTGCTGTCCACGGAGGCGCTCGGCGATCTTTGGGCGAACCCCTCGGGCACCTACCAGACGTACCTGGCCGCGCGCGAGGCCTACCGGTTCCTCGGGTCGGAGGAGCGTATCGGCATCTGGTATCGTGAAGGGGGACATGACCACGGCATCGCCGACTGGAAGGCGTTTCTCGACTTCGCCGATCTGCAATTTCGGGGCATCGCGCCCGACAGTCGGTTCGATGTGAACCCCTTCCCCGACATGCCCAGCGCCTTCTCCTGGTCGGCGCCGACGGCGGCAGGCTAGTGCCTTGTCAGACGTGAATTGCTGGCAGAATTGCTGAACGGTCTTAACACCTTGGGGGATTGCAGGAAGATCGCTACACGGTTTCGACCCTAAGCCCCCGCGATTCTCAGGGTCAAAGGTCGTTGGGAATGCGGGGGTCTGGGGGATGCAATCCCCCAGGACGTATAGGCCGTTGGTACGTGTGGCTTTACGAGCCTCTGCCCACAAGTTCACGACTGACAGAGCACTAGGCGCAGCGTCTCGCACGCCGAGCCGGGGGGCCCTCCCGGATCGGCACGGGGTCCCCGTCACGGCCTCGTTGCGTCCCGCTTCGCGTGCCGAAACGAGACTGCGACACCTCGTGCCTTGTCCTGTTTCGCGAGCCGTGATTCCGAAAGAAGACCCGTCTTGGCATCCGAACCGCAACCTGCGAACCAGTCGCCCGGCCAGCTTTGGATAATGTGCGGGTCGTTCTTTCTCATCTTCCTGGGCATGGGGGCTATCCAGCAGTTCCTCGTGCCCACGATCTCGACGCGTGCCCACTGCTCCGACCTCGCCAGCGCCCTCGTCTTCGCCTGCGTGTATTTCGGTGGGCCGATCTTCCTGACTGTGTACGGGTATGTCTTCCAGCGCCTTAAGGAGCGGTGGTGTGTCGTCTTTGGGGGGCTTACCTACACCCTCTTCGGCCTCACCGTGCTTCTTCTGCCACAGTACGGCGTGCTCGTCGCCGCGGCCTTGATCTTCGGGTTCGGGGCCGAGACCTTGTGGGCCACGGGGCCTACGCAGGTCATCAATACGACCCACCGCACCCGATATGGCAGCATCTCCGGTATCTTCCAGAGCGCGACGTACTCCGGCCAGATGCTCGGAGTGCTGCTCCTGGGCATGGTGTTGCACAGTTACGCCGACCCGGCGCAGGGGCAGACAGCGATTTTGGTCATCGCGGTGGCCTTGAGCGCGTGCGGGAACGTGCTAGCGCTGTTCTTGCGAATCAAGCCCAAAACGCGCCCACCGGCGAAACTGTCCGATGCGGTGCAATGCTTGCGCTCGCGGGCCGGGCGCTACTTGGTGCTCTTGTCCATCGCAACGTATCTCGGCTGGGGGCTTTTGTTGTCGAGCTTCGCAAGCCTGGTGCGCGATATCGGCCAGGATGCGAAGCTGCAGTGGATCGTGCTGCCATATTATGCGGGGCGGCTGGTGGTTGCGTGGATCGCGGGGCACACGTCGGACAAGGTCGGGCGCGAGCGCGTGATGCTGTCGGGCTTCGCGCTCGGGACCAGCAGTCTCGTCGCGGCGGCGCTGTGGCCGACCGCCCCGGTCATTGCGGCGGTCTCCGCGGTATTAGGGATGCAGGCGGCGATGGTCAGCGTGTCCAGCACTGCGGCTGTCGGCGACTATGTGCGCGAGGACGAGCGGCATCTGATCTTCGCCGGCACGAACGCTTGGGGGTATCTCGCCACCGGGTTGACGATGATCGGCAGCCAGCTTCTGCGCCAGCGGTACGAGAGCTTCGCGCCATCGTTTCTGCTTTTCGCGGGGTTCTACGGGGCGTGCGCGCTTCTGGTGGTGCGGATGAGAAAGGCATTGAACGGCTGACGGCACCTCACCCCCGGCCCCTCTCCACGGGGTGGAGAGGGGGGAACGGCTGACGGCCCTACCCCGCCGCCCTTGCGGGCGGCACCCCTCCCTCGTAGGGAGGGGAACGGCAAACGGCACCTCACCCCCGGCCCCTCTCCACGGGGTGGAGAGGGGGGAACGACAACGGCGTTGCGCCGTCATCCCCCGCGCTCCACGAGGGGGGATGTGCGACACCTCCCCAGACCATGTGGCAGCGCGATTTATCGCGCGGATCACGTTGTATAGCTACCAATGCTTCTACTGCGACGGGATGCTTGCTCACAGCCGACGGCGTAATGGGCGGAGCGGCAGTTCGGCCCGCATTTGGCGCGACAAACCGCGCCGCCGCATGCTCGAGGAAGAAAATCGCCAAATAAGTACGAGTGGAGAGCGGGCAGGGGTGAAGTGCATTCTCGACGCAGGGCTTTTTGCATCATCGGCGAATGATCCACCGTGGCACGCAGGAAGAAGCAGAATCCGGTCATCTTCGGGAATACAGGCTGGCGGCTGGTCGCTCTCGCTGCGTTCGCAATCGCGATGGGGCACCTTGAAGCGACCGTGGTCGTCTATATCCGCGCGCTTCTCGACGTGATCCCTACGCCCGAGCAGTTCGACCCGGCCACACTCAGGATGGTGCCTGCCTGGGTCGTCGTCTCGGAGCAGGCCCGCGAGGCTTCGACCCTCGTGATGCTCGTCTCCCTCGCCTGGCTTGCCGGACGAAACATCTGGGAGCGCATCGGCGTTTTTGTATTTGCGTTCGGTATCTGGGACATCTTCTATTATGTGGCGCTGAAGGCCATGATAGACTGGCCCGGCTCCCTCGGCACGACGGACTGCCTGTTCCTCATCCCGCAGCCCTGGTTCGGCCCGGTATGGTTGCCGCTGTCGATCTCGCTCGTCCTGGTCATCACCGGCGCATGGCTGGTATCCTGGCAGGGGAAGCTGCTGGCCGCAAAGCCCAGACGCGCTCCGCGCACAACGGCGCCCGATGCGGAAGAGACCACGGAGATCGGGAAAGTCTGAGGCTGGATACTGGATGCTGGATGCTGGATACTGGATACTGGATACTGGATACTGGGAACGGCGAACGGGGAACGGGGAACGGGGAACGGGGAACGGGGAACGGGGAACGGGGAACGGCGAACGGCAGAATTTCGGTTTCGTAGGGGGAAAGAATGGAGCAACGCGAGGGAACGACCCAAGGTTACAGGAGCCTGGAGATATACCGCAGAAGCCATGCTTTGGCGGTCGAAGTGCATCGGGCTACATTGGCTGAACTTCCCAAGTTCGAGATGTTCGAGCAGGGCAGCCAGATCAGGCGGTCGTCGAAGTCCATCGTCGCCAACATTGTTGAGGGTTACGGGCGACGGCGGTACAGGACGGACTACACCCGGTTCCTGGTAGTGGCGCTAGCATCGTGCGATGAGACTGTCGCCCATCTGAAGCTATTGGCCGATACGGGGTCATTGTCCGCGCCGCGCGCTGAGGCCCTGCTACGCGAATATGACATCCTCGGTCGCCAGTTGAACTCGTTCATCGCATCCGTAATACGTGAACACCAAGCACCATAGCCTCACCCGTCTGCGCCGTGGCCGTTACCAGAGCCGTTGCCGTTACCAGCATCCAGTATTACGCGAATATGACATCCTCGGTCGCCAGTTGAACTCGTTCATCGCATCCGTAATACGTGAACACCAAGCACCATAGCCTCACCCGTCTGCGCCGTGGCCGTTACCAGAGCCGTTGCCGTTACCAGCATCAAGTATCCAGCATCAAGTATCCAGCATCCAGCATCCAGAAGGTGCAATCCCATGCGATCACTCCGCATCCACGGCCCACGAGACATGAGGATCGACGAGCTTCCGGTTCCGGTTCCGGCGCCGGATGAGGCGCTCGTGCAGATCCATGCCGCCGGGATCTGCGGGACTGACATCGAAGTCGTCAGCGGGCGGCACGGGTTTTATCTCAGCGGCTGGGCGAAGTTCCCGATCGTGCCCGGACACGAGTGGTCGGGGTATGTGCGCGAGGTCGGCAGCGAGGTGACGAATCTCAAAGTCGGCGACCTGGTGTCCGGCGAGACCGGAATCGGCTGCATGAACTGCGAGCTTTGCCTAACCGGGCACCATAATCTGTGCGCGAATGTTACCGAAGCAGGGATTGTGGGTCGCGACGGGGCGATGCGCGAGTTCCACGCGCAGAAGGCGCTCTTCGTCCACAAGCACGGAGATGTCGACCCCGATGCCGCCGCCCTCGCCGAGCCGGCCACGGTGGCCGTGTACTCGTGCAAGAAGGGCGGGGTTACTCCGCACGACCGCGTCGCGATCCTCGGGGCCGGCAGCATCGGACAGCTCACCGTCCAGGCGGCGAGAGCCTTCGGCGCGCGCTATGTTCTGGCGACCTCGCGCAGCCGGCCGAAGCTCGAGTTGGCGAAGCGCCTCGGGGCCGATATGGTTGTGAACCCCCGGGACGAGAACCTGCGCGAGATCGCCCTGGACGTGACCGACGGGCACGGCTTCGACGTGGTCATCGAGGTTTCCGGGTCGATGAGCGCGCTGGAGGACGCCCTGGATATTGCGGCGTTCACGGGGCGCATCGTCTTCGTCGGTACATACCAGACCCCCACCAAGGGGCCGCTCATGCAGATGATCACCAAGGAGTTGTCGCTGATCGGCGTGCGTGGCAGCCCGCACGTGTACCCGGAGACCGTGGACATGATGGCCCGGGGGCTGATCGACACGCGCCCGGTCATCTCGCACACTTTCGCCCTTGACCAGTATGCCGAGGCGTTCGAGATCGCCGAGAACGGCGGCCCGGACGTGCTGAAGGTGTTGCTGAAGCCGTAACCCGGCGTAGTCGGAACCCAAGAGGGATTGACCACAAAGACACAAGAACACTAAACGACTACCCCCACGGAGATCGCACTGTCGTTTTGTGCTTTTGAGTTTTGTGGTCGAAACCGTTGGTCTGTCCCATGACCCTGGGCGTACTGAACGCAGATCAGATACTGAGACACCCACCCATGGCCTTGGGCCGGAAACCTCGGAGCGTGACCTGATGCCAATCCGCAGCCGTTGCCCGACCCGCGTAGATTTTGCCGGGGGCACAACCGACTTGCCCGCCTTCCGCAATGCCGAAGGCGGCGCGGTGGTCAGCGCCTCGATCCGGCAGTACGCTTATGCAAGCCTTGAGCGCATGACGGATGTGTGCTGCCGCATCGCCTCGCAGGACATCGACGCCTTCGTCGAGGCCCGCAGCATCCGCGAACTGGAGTACGATGGCAATCTCGATCTGCTCAAAGCCGCCGTGTTGGCGCTGAACCTGCCCGGTGGCATGGACATTGTCGTTCGCTGTGACGCTCCGCCGGGCTCGGGCCTGGGTTCATCGGCCTCCATTGGAGTGGCGCTTCTGGGCCTCCTCGACCGCCTGCGAGCCACTGAAGCCGGGGGGCGGGTGCGGATGCTCACCCGCTTCGAGCTGGCGGATCTCGCCTGTCGCCTTGAGGCGGACCTGGGGATCATCGGCGGGATGCAGGACCAGTTCTCGGCGGCCGTTGGCGGCATCAACTACATGGAGTTTCTGCCCGGAAACCGGGTCCTCGTCGAGCCGCTGCACCTCGCGCACCGGACGATCTACGAGCTTGAGAAGCATCTGGTGCTGTGTTACTCTGGCAAATCGCGACTGTCGGGCGACGCGAACCATCGCATGATCTCGGCTTACGAAAACGGCGAGCCGCGCGTGGTCAATGGACTGCGCAACGTGAAGCGGATCGCCCGCGATGTCTACTCCGCGCTTGTCAGCGACGATCTGGGCTGGTTCGCGGACCTGCTGAACGAGGAGTGGGCGGCGCGCCAGGAACTGGCCGACGGCATCGTTACGCCGGAGATGCACGCCCAGCGCGAGGCCGCGATGGCCGCGGGGGCCGTCGCCGCCAAGGTATGCGGGGCGGGCGGAGGCGGGTGCATCCTTTTCTACTGCGCGCCGAACCGCGAAGGCGAGGTGCGCCGGGCGCTGGAGACCTGCGGCGGGCGCATCCTCGAGGTCACTTTCGAGATGACGGGCCTGCAGGTGTGGGAGGTATGACCGGACTGTTCTCTCTCCCGCCTCGGGATGACGGCCCCGACGCTGCGAGGGCTTTCACCCCGGCGCAGGAGGCCACCGCGCTTGTGATCTGTGCGGCCATGCTGACCGTGGTTCACTACCACGGCATGGTACAGGGCCTCCCGCAGCGGTGGGTGCTTTTCGGGTGGTTTGGGGTCAACGTCTTGTGCCTGCTGGTCGTGCCGTGTATCCTCATCAAGTTCGTGTGGCGCAGAGACCTGTCCGAGTTCGGCTTGCAGTTGGGGAACTGGAAGTGGTGGGGCCGCATCGCGCTGGCCTTCATCGCCGTGATGGTCCCGGTCGTGGCGCTGGCCTCACGTTGGCCACAGTTCCAAAGCTACTACCCGCGCTACCCGTGGGCGCGGCTCGAGCCTATTTCTTTCGTCACTTCGGAACTCGGCTGGCTTGCGTACTTTTTCGCCTGGGAGTTCTTCTTCCGGGGCTTCCTGCTGTCCACCCTGGCCCCCCGGCTGGGAACGGTGGCCATCTTCGTCCAGATGATCCCGTTCGTGATGACGCATTTCCCGAAGCCGGAGGCCGAGGCGGCGTCGGCAATCGTCGCCGGGATTGCGCTGGGCTACATGGCCTACTACGGCCGATCCTTCGTTGGGACGTGGCTTTTGCACTGGCTGGTCGCGGTCTTCATGGACGCGATGGTGGTCCTGTGGCCGCTGCACGGGCAGATGCCAGGGTAGGCGAAGGCGAGCGGTCACCTCGGGAGCAACAGCGGCGACGAGGGCGTTCTCAGACAAACAAGGATTCATCGCCTGATTGGCGGAAACAGTCACACGGAGGTGTCGTAAGTGGGTAAGTCGCGTCTTATCGGCAGTGCCGTCCTTCTCGTTCTCCTCATGGGCGCCCTCGCCATCAGTTACTACCGTGATTACCGATCCACACAACCAGCGCCGGAGAGTGAGGCCACGAAGGTCGCCACTCCCCCTGTCGAAGCGCAGAAAGCAGATGCCACAGTGCCGGATACCGGAGTGTCCCTCGATCAATCCACACCCGCGAGCGGCAGCGGCGGCTCGGTCATCAAGATCGAGACCGCCAAGGGCAACATCACCATACAGTTGTATGACAAGCAGATGCCGATCACGGCGGGCAATTTCCTCAACCTGACGAAGAAGGGCTTCTATAACGGGGTCACCTTCCACCGCTGCATCGAGGACTTCATGATCCAGGGCGGCGACCCGACGGGTACGGGCATGGGCGGTCCAGGCTACAGCATCCCGGATGAGTTCGATACCTCGCTGAAGAATGACACCGGCGCGGTGTCGATGGCGAACGCCGGTCCGAACACCGGGGGCTCGCAGTTCTTCATCGTGCGCAAGCCGCAGCCGCACCTGAACGGCAAGCACCCCGTCTTCGGCAAGGTTCTCGAGGGGATGGACGTGGTGTACAAGATCTCAAACGGCGACAAGATGACCAAGGTATCGGTGGTCAAGGAATCGCCGGACGCCGCCGCTGCCGAGAAGAAAGCGACCGCGGCCCAGAGGGCCAAGAGTTAGGGCTAATAGCGTTTACTTTAGGGCGGGGTGTCGGTCTCCTCGCAATCCCGCGTCGTTTGGGATCGCGGAGAGGGCCGACGGGGACCCCGCCGCGCCGTCGCAAAGCCCGGCCGTCTCAGGAGTGACACCATAGTGGCCCAGCCAGTGACCGAACCCGCGCCCAAAGCATCGCCGATCTCCGTGGCGTTGTGGCTGATCGCCACTCTCGTCATCGCCGTCACGGTCTCAGTATCTTTGTGGCAATACGGCGTCGGCTCGCAGACAACGGCGACCCGCGTCCTGCCCGCCGTGCCGCTGTTCGAGGCGGCGCTATATGTCGTCATCCTGATGGTGCTCCCCGGCGAGGGCATCGTGCCCGCCCGGCGGGCGATCTCCGGCGTCGTCGCGGCGATGGTCCTGCGCGCCTTCGCGGCGGTGGTTGCCGCGGTACTGTGTCACCCGCTGGCAGACGGCAGCTTCCTGGCGTCCTTCGTGAATTTCTACGCCCGATACTGGATCGGGGCGCTGGTGCAGATCGCCGTGGTCGCGTTCTTCCTATCACTGGTGCGCGACCTCCTCGAGAAGCGCGCGACCACCGTCGTCCGCAGGCCCGCTGCGGCGCGCGGCCCCGAGCCGCCACAGCAGAGGGCTGCGCGGCAGGAGGAGCTTCTGTCGTCTCTCATGGACGGCTCCGAGGCGGTGCAGCGCCGGGCAGGCAGGGGAGCGCGACTGAGCGTCGAAGCCGATGCCGCCGCTGTGCGCCCAGCCCCCCAGCCGCCCGCGGAACCCGTGCCGGCGGCCGCACCGCCCCCTGCGATCGACCGGCCGGCACTGGAGATGATCTCCGAAGAGCCGCAACAGGCCCCCGCCGCCGAAGATGTGCCAGCGCCCTCGGCTCACGCCACGGACAGCTTCCCGCCGGTCGCGACTGCCGAGCCTGCGGCTTCCGTCGAAGCTCCGGTTGTGGATGTGCCCGCCGAGGTCGTCGAGCCTGCGCCGGTGGCGCCAACCGAGGCCGCCGCTTCTACGCCGCAACTGCCATTGATGGCCGAGCCGGAGGCCCCGGCTGTCGCGGTGGCCGAGCCGGCCGCCGAGGCCCCGACTGAGCCTGCGCCGGCCATCGCGCTCGCTCTGCCGACACCGGCGGGCCTCTTCCCGCTCCCGGCCGAGGCCGCAGCGGCTGTCCCGGCCCTCGCCGAACTCGGGGAGACCGTCGGCACGGCGCACTCCGCCTCCGGGTTCAGCCCGTCGGGTCGCTGCGTCGGCCTGAGCATCCCTGAAGCCTCCGATGTCGGCGTGTGCATCGCCGCTTTGGATGACTTTCTCATCACATTGGCCTCGCTGGCTGAGGCCCTGCGCATCGGTCCTCCCAACATGGCCCTGGCGTGGCTCAACTCGTCGATCGCCGGCATTGCGACCTCAGGCGAGGCTTGCGGCACTGCGGTGATGTCGGTCACTGGCGAGGCTTCGCCCGGCCCGCTGAGTCTTGCCTTGCGCCGGCCCCTGGCGGCGTTTGAGTCCTGCACCGGGCTGTCGAGTCGTCCGGCCGTTCGGCGAGTGGAGTTGACGCCTCTTGCCCCGGCCGAGGCTGACTGGGCCGCTGCGAAGCTCGCCGAGATCGCGCAAGCGGGTGGCCAGGAAGTCCTCAGCTTCGCCGCCGGTGATGGAGGCACGGTCCTGATGCTCGCGGCCCCGGGCGCGGACTGCCCGCTTGCCGCAGCGGAGATTGCCGAACTTGACGCGAACGCGCGCGTCCTGGCGACGTGTCTCGGAGACACCGGCTACGACCGTCTCGTCATCGGGACCGACGGCGGCGGAGTGGCGATTTCTCGCACGGCAGTCGAGGGCCAGGATTGCACCGTCGCCCTGATCGTTCGCGGGCGCATCGAGCCGGGTGCGCTCGGCATGCAGTTCAGCCGGGCGCTGAAAGCCCTTGCCGAGCCCCTCGCGCCGTCTGCTGCCGAGGAGGACGCGGGGGCTGGTCCGGAATGAGGCTCACGGGGGCTGCGCGCGACGGTCGCTTCGCAATTCTGCCGCTGTTCGGATTTGCGCTGCTGGGCCTCGCCCTGTCTCTGCGCACCTCGGTGAAAGGCGCCGGCGACGAAGTTGGGCAGGCGGTCCTCGCCGGGGTCGCGGCTGTGTATATTGCCGTGGCTTTTGCCCTCGGGCGTCTCACCTGGCGCAGCCCGCTGCTTTTCGGCATGATGTTGGCGATTCATGCAGCGACGGCGCTCGTCTTCGGCCTCGCCTTATCCGTCGGGGACGCGGATCACCACGACCTGCTGTCTGCGTGGCAGTCGGGCCTGTGGGGCTTCACGCCCGCGCCATTGTTGATCGCCGCCTTCACGGTCGTCTGCGGCGGCATGATCGCGTCGCATCTATCGGGGAGGGCGAAGCCGAGATCGAACGCAGCGCTATCATCGTAGCAGCATCGTCGCTGGAGTTAGGGAGAGATTGACCACGAAGACACAAGGGCACTAAACGACAAGACGGCTCGGTTGGAAATTGCAGCGTCGTTTCGTGTTTTCGTGCCTTCGTGGTTAAAGCCGTTGGTCCGTCCCGCAAGCATGAGCGCATTGGACGCGAATTTAGCTCGACGATCGCGCGACGAAGCTCCGGCACATCTCGAACTACAGACTACCTGGGGAGTTCATGCCCGATGAGTGACCTGAAGATCTCCGCCTCGATCCTGGGGGCGGATTTTCGCCACCTGCTGGACGAGGCCCGCACTCTTGAAGCCGCCGGCGTCGACTGGTTGCACTTCGACATCATGGACGGGCACTTCGTCGAGCAGATTACTTTCGGCGCGCTTGTGCCCAGGGCGCTGCGGGGCGAAACCGGCCTGTTCTTCGACGCTCATCTGATGGTGACCGACCCGGCCCGGCAGATTCCTTTCTTCGCCGAGGCCGGGGTGAACATGGTTTCCATCCAGATCGAGGCCGTGCCCGAGCCGTCGGGGCTCCTCACCGACATCCACGATAGCGGCATGAAGGCCGGCCTAGTCATCAACCCGTCGACGCCGCTGGAGGCCCTCGATCCCTTCCTCGACCAGTGTGAACTCGTGCTGGTGATGGGCGTCGAACCCGGTTACGCGGGCCAGGAATACACCCCCGGCACCGAGGAGCGTATCGCGCAGCTTCGCCGGCGCATCGACGAGATCGGCGCGCCGACGCTCATTTCGGTCGACGGTGGCATCCACTCCGGGACGGCGCCGCTCGTCATCAACGCCGGCACCGATGTGATCGTAACTGCCAGTTTCCTGTTCAGGCACCCGTCCGGCCCCGCTGGCGGCGTCCGCGAACTGCGCCATTTGGCTGCCGCGAGGGGCTGACGGTGCCTCACCCCCGGCCCGCACTTCCACGTGCGGAGAGGGAGAGCAGCCAGCGGGCGAGACGCTCACCCCACGCGATGTTCTGGAGGCCGTGTCTTGCCGCAGCCCCGCCGCAGCCGGATCGCGACTGCCGAAGGTGAAACCCCCATGGCCGAACTCACTGTGTGTACTCATGCCGAAGCCGCCGCAATGCACGGCGACATCGTGCCGACGCTTACCGATCTCGTCAACATCGCCTTCGGGGAGTACGAGGGCTGCATGGAGATGAGCGTCGATTTCATGCGCTGGTATCTGCGCCGGCCCGGCACGGACCCGTCGCTGTGTCAGGTCGTGATGGATGGCGAGCGCGCCGCCGCGAACGTCTTCGTCGCGGTCCACACGCTGGGCTTCTGCGGGACGCCGCTTCGCTGCGGGATCATCGACAGCGTGTCGACGCTGCCTGAGTACCGCCGCCAGGGGCTTGCCCGCGGGCTTATGGATCGCGCGCACGAGGCGATGCGCGCCGCTGAAATCGACATGTCGGTCCTGTATACGAACCCCGACGGCCACCCCTACGGCTTCTACCAGCGGCTCGGGTATAAGACCCGCTCGTGGATCGACTTGCTGGCTGGAGCCCGCCCCGATGCGGTGCCCGGCATCGAGGTCTCTCTCGCCTCGGAGACCGATTACCCCGACATCCGCACGCTGATCGACTCCGTTGCCCCGCACTTCGACGGCGCGCCCGAGCTGACCGACGACTACTGGCGCTGGCACAAGATCGAGCGCCCGGCCGATTCCCCGGTCACGATCCTGGCGGCCCGCGCCACGCCGGATGGCCCGATCCTCGGAACCGTCACTTTCTGCGACAGCGACCTCGCCTTCGGGGACGAGAGAGTGCGGGTCTCCACGCTCGCCGACCTGGTGCTCAGCGATGATGCGGGCGATGATGTCGGCGCGGCGCTATTGTCGGCGGCCTCGCAGCCGATGATCGCCGTCCTGTGCGACATGATCGATCCGGCCTACTCGCTGTTCATCGAGAGCCGCTTCCAGCGCCAGGTCTGCGAAGTGTCGATGCTACTGCCTTTCACCTGGGCGGCCCAATCCATCGCCGCCGAACCGCCCGCCCCGTGGCACACGCTGGTCGAATCGGTCATCGGCGTGTAGCGGAGACTGCGGGGCCGGGAGCCGGCGGCGGGCGAGATCACGCGGTATTTGCGGTGTTGTCAGGCGTCGTCCGTAGACACGGGATAGGGAGGACCCCATGAGGATACGGATACTGCTCTGTGTGGCGCTCCTGCTTGCCATGACGTGCGGCTGGTGCCAGGGGCCTCCCGGCCCGCCACGAGCGCCGGCCCCTCAGACGCCTCAGACGCCGGCGATAGCGCCAACGGCGCCGGCGATGTCGACTCCGCCGCCGATGCCGGCGCCGCCGAAGGGGCCGCAACCGTCGCCGCCTCCGCCCGAGGCACACCCGCCGACACTCCCCGATTATCCGCCTTGGATGGCGACCGACTTCTCCCGCGCCGCGCGTGAGTGGCTGGATGAGCGCCCGCAGGTCGAAGCTCTACTGTCCATCGGGCAATTGCTTGGCAAGCCCATCATTTTCGTATTGTTGTTTCTTTTCGTGGGGGTGGTGTTCAGCGGGCTGGTGGAGAGGATGATTGCCCCGCCCGTCACCGATGCAAGCCAGAAGGATGGCCGCCACGCAGTGAGGGGGCTTCGGCTGCGAGTGGCGAGGCTCATTGTGTGGATCGTCGCGCTCTCCATCGCTTCCGAAGCCGTCGGGCTGCAGTGGACGACAACACTGGTGAAGGCAGTGGTGGACCTGGTCAATGTGGTACTGGGCACAGCGAGTACGCTTGCCGTCGTGGGGCTGATCGCCCTTCTGGCAGCCCTGCTGCTCAGTCCCCACGGCAAGGATGCGCTTCTGTCGCTTCTGGGCTGGTACTACCTGCGCAAGCATCCGAACCGCCCCACCCCGCAGGAGAGCTTCGATCTCGGCAACGGAGTCTTAGGACGGATCGTCCGGGTGGAACTCATGCACACGGTGTTCGATGTAGGGCAGGGGAAGCAAGAGATTCGCCCGAATTCATGGCTGATGCAAACTCGTTTCGGCTGGGGCGGCAAGCGCGAGCAGCCTGCGGGCGATGGCACGCCCCCGACTGGAATCTGAGGCGACTGCCCGCCTCCCATCCTTTGTCAGGCGCCGGCGGTCATAGGCCGACCTGCCGGCTGCCGTTCTTTGCCGTTTTTGCCGCTGATTCTGCGTTCTGCGTTCAGCGTTGCTCTCACTTCAGTTTGACGCCCCTGCGCGCTTTGTGTTACTGTGTAACCCGCCGTTCGGTGACGCTTCAGGCAACGTGGCGCTTGCCAGGTAGCCTCGCGCTCGCCGGACCCGCTCGATCACCTGCCCAGCGAGGGCTTCAAGGGTTCAGGTTCCCGAGCGTGTCCGGGGGCGTTGTTACGCGTCCGCTGTCGATGTCACCCGGCGACAAGCTGCAGGCGACTTTCGCCTGCGAGCGGGCACGCCCGCACTCCGGTGCGGACCTCGCCCGCGAACGTCGGTAGCGGCTCCGGTCGTCCATCGACCCCCCGCGCCGGTGTGCGGCCCGTGGTAGTAAAGCCCTCGCCCGATCGGGTCGGTAACGGAGGTGGCCTCATGGCCCTGGTCACAATGAAGGAACTGTTGGAGTCAGGCGTACACTTCGGGCACCAGACGCGTCGCTGGAACCCGAAGATGAAGCGGTACATCTATCACGAGCGCAACGGCATCTACATCATCGACTTGCATCAGACTCTGCGCCTTCTGGAAGATGCCTTCCGGTTCGTGCGCGAGATCGCCGCTCGTGGCAACACGGTGCTGTTCGTCGGCACCAAGCGCCAGGCCGAAGAGGCCATTTCGCAGGCCGCGATCAAGTGTGAGTGCCCCTATGTCAATCGGCGCTGGCTCGGTGGCATGATGACGAACTTCACCACGATGCGCGAGCGCATCAAGTACATGGAGAACCTCAAGGACGCGCGCGATAATGACGAGTGGTCGCGTCTGTCGAAGAAAGAGGGCCTGAACCTCTCGCGCGAGCTGGAGAAGCTCGAGACGAACCTCGGCGGCATCCGCACCATGACCAAGATGCCCGGCGCGGTCTTCATCATCGACCTGAAGCGCGAACACCTCGCCGCCGCAGAGGCCAACAAGCTGAAGATCCCCGTGGTCTCCATCGTTGACACCAACTGCGACCCGGATCAAGTCGACTATGTCATCCCCGGTAACGATGACGCGATCCGCGCGATCCGCCTGATCAGCGGCAAGATCGCCGACGCCGTCAACGAGGGGCGGCAGGAGTACATCTCCCGCGCAGCCGAGGCGGTCGCAGTGGCGGAGGAGGCCAAGCGGGAAGCAGCCGGAGATCGCGGTGAACCCGCCGTGTTCCGGGCCGCTCCGCCCGAAGACGATTTCATCGACGTCATCGACGATGAGGAAGAGCCGGTCGTGTAGGCGCGTCTTCCCGGCATCAGAGCGCACCGCAGATCGACATTTAGCCGGGCGCGCGGAGCGCGGTCATCGCACGCCGCCGAGCCCGGGTGTCTTATAGGAGGAGAGCACTATATGGCCATTACAGCCGATGAAGTGAAACAACTGCGCGAGAAGACAGGCGCAGGGTTCAAGGACTGCAAACAGGCCCTCGAGGCTACAAACGGCGACTTCGACGCCGCCGTGACCGAGCTTCGCAAGAAGGGCATTGCCGTGGCCAACAAGCGCGAGGGCAAGGTCGCCGCGCAGGGCCTCATCATCTCGTACATCCACGCCGGTAATCAGATCGGCGTCATGGTCGAGATCAACTGCGAGACCGACTTCGTCGCCCGGACGGACGCTTTCCGCGACTTCGGCGGGAACGTCGCGATGCAGATCGCCGCGCAGAAGCCCAGGTGGGTCGCGCCCGAGGACGTGCCTGCGGACCTCGTCGACAAAGAGCGCGAGATCCTCATGGAGCAGGCGCGCAACGAGGGCAAGCCGGAGAGCATCATCGAGAAGATGGTCGAAGGCCGCCTGAAGAAGTTCTACGCCGAAGGCTGCTTGCTCAACCAGCCGTACATCCGCGACGACAGCCTGACCATCCAAGATCTTCTCAACGATCTGATCGGCAAGTGCGGCGAGCGCGTCAGCGTGCGCCGCTTCGAGCGCTGGCAGGTCGGGGAGGAACTGTAATTGACAGAAGTGCCCGTCAAGGTGCCATACAGCCGGGTCCTGCTGAAGATCAGCGGCGAGTCGTTCCGCGGCGACGGCGGCCCCCAGACCATCGACTGGGGCGTCGTTCGTCGTCTCGCCAATGAGGTCAAGCAGGTGCGTGAGGCGGGCGTGGAGGTGGTCCTCGTCATCGGCGGCGGGAACATCTGGCGCGGGAGGGAAGCCGAACGGGAGGGCATGGAGCGGGCCAGCGCCGATTACGCGGGCATGGTGGCGACGGTCATCAACGCTCTCGCTCTGCAAGGAGCCCTTGAGAGTCTCGGGGTTATGACGCGGGTGATGACCGCGATCGCCATGCAGGAGGTCGCCGAGCCCTTCATCCGGCGACGGGCGATCCGCCATTTGGAGAAGGGGCTGGTGGTCATCTGCGCGGCAGGCACCGGCAACCCGTACTTCACGACTGATACCGCGGCGGTGCTGCGGGCGACCGAGATCGGGGCGCAGGCCATTTTCAAGGCCACGAATGTCGACGGGGTGTACGACAAGGACCCGCACAAGTTCGACGATGCGGTTTTCCATGCGGCGCTCACATACGGCCAGGTCCTCGCCGATGACCTTAAGGTCATGGATGCAACGGCCATCGCCCTTAGTCGCGACCGTGGACTGCCGATCATCGTGTTCAATATCTCGACCCCCGGCAACATTGTGCGCGCGCTGTTAGGGGAGCGAATCGGCACGATCGTGAGCGGCACGGGGGAACAAAGCTGACCGGCCTGTCCGTTGTACGGATGGGTACACTGACTGAGATAGACAGCAGCGTAAATCGAAAGGGGCGTGGTCGGAGGCGGCGAACGGTGCGAAGCACCGTGAAGGAATGCACCGCAACCGAGCCGCGCCCCGTTTGTTTACCACTGTTAAGGAGGGAGAGCGATGGACACGCTGACCCTGGACGCCAAGCAGAAGATGGAGAAGGCGATCGAAGCAACGAGGCACGAATATAGCACGATTCGCACCGGTAGGGCTACTCCCGCGCTTCTCGATCACGTCCGCGTCGACTACTACGGCAGCGAGCTACCGATCAATCAACTCGCCACAGTGACTGTGCCGGAAAGCCGGATGCTGGTCATCACCCCGTGGGACAAGGCGGCGCTGCCGAAGATCGAGCGGGCCATTCTCACCTCCGACCTGAACCTCACCCCCACCAACGACGGCAGCCTCATCCGCCTGGAGCTTCCTTCACTGACGGAGGAACGGCGCAAGGAACTCGGCAAGCTCGTTCACAAGCGGGCGGAAGAGGGCCGGGTTCACATCCGCAACGTCCGCCGCGACGTCAATGAGACCCTCGACAAGCGCGAGAAGGCCAAGGAGCTGTCCGAGGACGACGTCGAGCGCGGGAAGAAGGAAGTCCAGAAGCTCACCGACGAGTACATCAAGAAGCTCGACGAGGTTACGGAGCAGAAGATCGCCGAGATCATGGAAGTGTGAGGACGGCGGGTATCAGGAGCCAAGGGGATGAGCGGAAGTGAGCGGTTCGTGCCCGATGTTCTTGCGCTGGAGGAGAACGAGGCGGTGCGGCGGCTGAGGGCGGCGGGTTTCGCGGAGGTGCGTGTCGGGGTCACGCGGCCGCCGTGGCCGGGGGAGGGCAAGGGGCAAAGGCGGGTGCTCCGGCAGCGAGAAATGCAGGACGGTAGCGTGGCGCTGATCGTCGCCAGCACCGGCCACGAGGGCAAGCCGAGGCGGGCGCGATGACCCGGATAAGCTGACAGTGTCGACAAGGCCGCGCGGAGACGTGCGGCCTTTTGCATGAGAGGCGTTCGCGATGGCGACGACCGGCTTGCCCGCGTGCGGCGTTTATTTGCTGGAGTTGCGCGTGGCCAAGCCTGTGACGGTGTCGGTTGGCCGCCTGGGCGAAGTGCGGTTGGAGACCGGCATGTACCTGTATGTCGGCAGCGCGCAACGTAACTTGCCGGCGCGGGTCAGGAGGCATTTCGCCTGCGAGAAGCGAATCAGGTGGCATATCGACTACCTTACCACGCACCCGGCGGTCGATGTGATCGGCGCGGCCACATGGGAGCGTTCGCGCGAGTGGGAGTGCCGGCTGGGGCGGGTGCTGGTGGCCCACGGCGCGGCGGCCGAGGCAGTCGCAGGCTTCGGCGCATCCGATTGCCATTGCCGGACGCACTTGTTCCGCGTTCTGTTGTCTGACTGGCGAGCGTCCTTAATTGAACCGTTGGGGGAATGCGCTTTCATCGCGAACGTCCAGAGGTAATCTGTCCTATGCGACACGCCTTCGGTATTGAAGATTCACATCGTGCGCCATTCATTCTCCGTGTGCCAGCAAAGCGGAAGGCGGCGCGGTGCGGCTGTCGTTCTCCCCTCTCCGCTGGCGGAGAGGGGCCGGGGGTGAGGTCGCCGTTGCCGTCGTGCCGGACTGTCGCCTTCTGCCTGTCACTCCTCGTCCTCATCGCGGCAGCCTTCACAGCGCCCACGCCGCCCGCTCAGGCCGCCCCCTCGCTTCACGGAGAGACCTCCAAGCCGAAGATGAATGTCTTCGTCCTCGGCGAGCCGGTGGAGCTGAGATTCACCATCGAGGGCCTGGCGCCGAACCAGGCAGGCATTACCCTCAAGGTCGATGTCACCGACGTCGATCACAACATCCGCGCGCACGCCGACATGGCCGTGAAGGCCGATGCCACCGGAAAGTGGAGCGGCACGACCGCCGCGCCGTCCGATGCGCTGGGCTATTACGAGGTCGCCGCGAAGACCGACACGGGGCTGGACCTGCCCGCCGTTGAGAGCCGCCCGGCGGGGTACATGACTTATATGGTGGTCGTGGACCCGAGCAAGCGCGTCCAGCCCGGCGAGGACGCGTTCTTCGGTATGCAAGGCGGGTTCACGACCGCCTTCGACGCCCGGCCTTACATGGGCATCCACTGGGTACTGGGGGGCTACACCTGGCGCGAGTACGAACCGGACCACGCCGGCCAGTGGGCCGAGAAGCGCCAGAAGGATCTCCAGGACCCCAAGTTCGCGCAGAACATCGCGGACAACCGCAAGCTGGGCATTCTCCCCCTGCCCTGCCTGTACTTCGCGCCGAAGTGGGCGGTCGATCCGGCCACTCTCCAGTATTGCACCGGAACGCTCACCAACCCCGATGCCTGGGCTAACTACTGCCGCGAGGTGGGGAAGGCTTTCCCGCAAGACTACCCCTGGCTGCGGAAGCACGTGTACCAGATCACCTGGGAGCCGGTCTATCCGTGGGGCTACAAGGGCACCGACGAGGACCTGGTCCGCATCTATGAGATCGCTCACCGGGCGCTGCATGAGGTCGACCCGAAGGCCGTCGTTGTCGGCCCGACCGGCGCCGGGATCAGCGCGGATCAGCTCGCGTGGAATGAGAGGCTCTTCAAGAAAGGCCTCGGGCGCTATATCGACGCCCTCTCGATCCATCCCTATATCGGGCAGCCGCCGGAGAAGTACAGCCTGATCGAGGATTGCCGGACGCTCAAGGAGATGGTCCGCACCTACGTCGGCCGCGACCTGGACCTGTATGGCACCGAGCAGGGCTGGGCGACCGGGCAAGACAAGGCCAAGGAACGCCCGCAGGCCGAGTGGATCACCCGCAGCAACCTCATCATGCTCGGCGAGGGTTTCAAAGCGAACATGGCGTTCTATTTCACCGATTACCCGGGCGAGCCGGGGTACGGAATGTTCCACAACCTGAACATGACGAAGATCCCGTGGGGCACCGATGCAGTCAGCCCCAAGCCCCTCGCTGCGGCGTATTCGGCCATGACGATGGTCTTGGAAGGGTATCGCAGCGCCGGGCCGATCGAGTGGCTCGGCCAGACAGTGATGGGATATGCCTACGAGCAGATTGCGCCCGCCGCCGACGGCACGCACCCGGTGACCCTGGCGCTGTGGGACTTCGGCGCGGCGCCGCACGCCGTGACGGTCCCGGCGGGGGAAGACCAGGTCGAAGTGATCGACTGGATGGGCAACGGGCACAAGGTGGCAACGACGCGGGGCAGCGTGCAGCTCACACTCTCGGGTGCGCCGACCTACGTTCGTGGCGTGTCGCCCGCATTGTGGGGCACCGGGGCGAAGCGGCCACTGGCGCTGTCTCCGGCGACACTGACTGCGTATCCGGGCGACCGTGTGCAGTTCCAGGTGAAGGCGGCGGGGGTGGCCGACCGCAAGCTGGAGGGGCTGTTGAAGATCGAAGTGCCCGACCAGCTCGAAGCCGACATGCCGACCGAGTCGGTGTCTGTGCGGCCCGATGCGGAGAAGACGGTGCCCGCCGGCTTCGTCGTCCCGGTCGACGCAGCGCCGGGGACGTACTCGGTGAAGGCCTCCGTCGAGGCTGCGGGTGATCTCGTGGGCTTCGCCACTGCGGTACTGCGGGTAAAGGAGCCGTTCGCGGTGGAGAGTGTGCTCCCCACGCGATCCGCGACGGGCAGCCCGGGCGTCGCCGTCAGCATCCGCAACATGCGCGCCGCGGCGGTCACGGGGAAAGTGCGCGTGCGAGTGAAAGGCGTGCCGGGGACGCTGACCGAGGCTCCCCTGAACCTCTCGCCATCGGGCACAGCCAAAGTGAACTTGCCCTGCGGGGAGGCGTCCGCAGTCTTCCCCGATCCGGCGCGTGTGTATCAAGCCGTGGTGACGATCTCCGACAGTCTGGGGGCGTCGGTGTCCACGACCCAGCGCGTCACGTTCCCGTTCGCAAGCCGCGCCGCGACCCCGCCGAAGTTCGGGCTTGACCCGGACGCCTGGCGCTTCACCCAGCCGATTGTGCTTCAGGGGCGCGAGTGGATCCAGCGTCAGCCGCAGCAGTATCACGGCGTCAAGGACCTGTCGGCAACGCTCTGGTATGCCTGGGATGATAGGGCCTTGTACTTCCGCGCGGACGTGACCGATGACGTGTTCGTCCAGGAGCATACAGGCTTCGACACCTGGAACGGCGACTGTGTACAGCTCGCCTTCGATCCCGATCCGGGCAGGGCGCTGGTATCGACCGGCAATCTGCTCGCCGATGCCGGGAACCGCAAACGCAACACGGAGATCGACCTCGCCCTCACCAAGAATGGCCCGGAGGCCTACCGGACGATGACCTTCGATCAGGCCAAGCTGCCGGTCGCGGCGATCCCTCCAGAGCGCCTGCAACTCACGATCCGCAAGCTGCCGGGCAAGGTCATCTACGAGGCTGCGATCCCCTGGGCCGAGATCGCTGTCGCCCGCCCGAACGCCGGGGATGTGATCGGCGTCGCCGCCGCGGTCAACGACATTGACGACCCGCAAACCGAGCATGACCCCAAGGCGCTGTGCCTGTTCGGAGGCATCGCCGGAACGAAAGACCCGTCGCAGTTCGGAACGCTGCTGTTAGTAAGGCAACGATGAATGATGAGTGATGAATGATGAGCGGAACGGCAACGGCGACGGCAGGAGTAACGGCAGCGACGGCCAAGGCGACGGCCAAGACGGCGGCGATCTGCGCATTCGTGCTGCTGTGTGCCGCAGTGCATGGCGCGCCTGAAGAGCCGGTGGCGCCGGCGGTCATGGGACAGTCGATGTCCGGAGCTTCTGCGATTCCGTGGACCGGGTGCGCGGGGGCATACACGGACGAGCAGGGCCGGCTGTGGACGGTTTCCGGTGACCGAGCGTACTGTTTCAAGGCCGTGCCGGGGAAGACATGGCGGATCGATGATGACGGCATCGTGCCGCTGCCCGTAGGCATGCATGCGATGAAGGGTTTCGAGGGGCGGCTGGTCTGCCTGGATTACGAGGGCGGCATCTGGGACCTCGACCTGCGCACACGCAAGGCGCGACTGCTTGCGAAGACCCAGTTCGCCGACGGTAAGCCACCGCGCGACTTCGCCGTCTGCCGAGACGGTGTGTTCGCGCTCGGCCAGGATGGCACGATCAAAGCCTGGGGCGATGACGGCACACCCGCCGGGGTGCTCTTCACAGTCACAAAGCCGGAGAAAGCCGACTGGTGGTATTGCGCGCTGGGGATCGAGCCGGTCAGCGGCGACCTGCTGGTGGGCAGCTATTGGCCGGACAGCAAGGTGTACCGGTTCACGACCAAGGGGAAGCCGGTGACTGAGGACTGGCCGAAGGAACTCCAGTGCGACGGGATCTACATGGCCGCAGGGGCCCCCTGGGGGCTGACCCCCGGCGGGGACGGGCGGGCATTGCAGCCCGTCGCGCGTGGAATACCGTCCGCGGTCGAGGGGACAAGCTGGACCGGGTACCCCACGGGCGTCACGGTCGCGACCGGAGCGCAGATGTGGATCGCATGTGCCCAGGGGCTTGTAAGCCTGAACCGCAAGGGCCGACCGACGGGCAAGCGGATCGGCGGCCTGGGCGATCCGGGCATCGTCGCCGCCGGCCCGGACGGGACGGTGCTCGTACTGGTGGAGAACAGCCAGCGCTTCGTGCGCATGTCGGCTGACGACACCCCCGGCGACGCTTTCGCCAGCAATGCCAACGAGCCGTGGCGGGTCGCGAACGGCTGGGGCGGCCGCGCGGTGGGCTGCGCCTGGGACGGCAAGGGGTATGTGACCCTCGACGCGGGCGGCAGCAAGGCTCTCTGGCGCTTCGATCCCGACCACACGGCTTTCGCCGAGACCCCGTGGACGCGGATTGGCAAGGAAAAGGCTTTCGCAGACCCGCGCGGGTTGGCCGTCGGTGATGCTTGTAGTTGGGTGCTGGATGGCGCGAGCCTGCTGGAGTTCGGGCCGGGGGACTGGAACGCAGCGCCGAAGACTGCGGCTTTGCCCGCTGACATCGACGCAAAGGCCATCGTCGCCCTCTGCGCTGCGGGAGATGACCGCCTGTATTTCGCGACGAAGACGCAGATCATCGCTTTCGACCGTGACGGCGGCGGCTGGAAGGCTGCCTGGCAGTCACCCGAGCGCTTTGAGGACATCGCCGGCATTTGCGCCGCCCCGAATCAGGTCATCGTGGCCGACCGGGGCACAGCGCCGAAGGTGCTTGCGCTCGATCCGGCAGACGGGAAGTCGGGACGCACGCTCATCCCGGTGGGGCAGGTAGACGACTTCGAGCCGCGCGGGGTCGCTTACGCCGCCGGATATGTCTTCGTCTCGGATGCCAAAGGGCATCGGGTGCTGAGGGTAGCGGCGGGAGGGTAGGGGACGGTTGTTGACAGGTAGGCGAAAGACTACAATGCGGGCAGGGAAGACAGACGTATGCTATAGGGTGACTAAGACGAATCTGATTGTGCACCCGACGCGTCACGATTAGGGGACTGACCAGCGACTTTGACCACGAAGACACCAACTCATTTTCCGCACATTGACAGTTGATGTTTCGTTTGAGTTGGTCCCGTCGGG
>CAYWBK010000033.1:0-23736 GCA_964455745.1 uncultured Armatimonadia bacterium | reverse complement strand
ACCCGTGGACACCGTTGCCCCAAGCACCGAAACCGGCGGCTATCGCAAGAGGCTCTTGTCAGAAATGGACGCGGCGTTATCACAGGGGTATAATGTCAGCGAGGCAGTGCTGGCGATCTGTTGTCGGGAGGCGTCCAATCATGGGTAAGGGGTCTGCCGTGAAAGCCTTGCACGGGACACGCCGTCGCTCCGGCAGCGTCGCAGGCAAAGCCCTCTCACCGCCTAATCCGCAGGCGGCGGAGCAGGCCGTCACGAAGGAACTCTCTCCGGAATTACAGGCTTGGCTGACTCGCTTCACGGGCACTGTGCGCGCGACGATGCCGTTCGATGCCGCCACCTACTTCGATGATCTGCAGGCCCGGTATGAGTGCGAGGATTAGCGTCGGCCTCCGGACTGTTGAAGTTCCCGACAGGGTACTGCTCGACAGCAATTTCCTCATCTCGGCGTGCGCCCCGGGTGACCGCAACCACCAACCGGCTGTTCAGATGCTGTCGGGATTGCTGCAGGCCGCCGCGACTGGCGCAGTGGCGATCTTCGTGACCCCCCGCGTCATCGACGAGGTCTGGTGGCGGCTGGCCGCATTGCTGTGGGATGATGCCAATGGCCGGGGTAGCTGGGGAGCGCTGGACAAGTCGGGACGCAAGCGAGCGTTCCGCCGCTTCGGGCCTGAACTCCGTTCGATAACGGAATCGCTTGTCAATTGCCCCGTCATCTCGGTTACAGAGGTGATTCTAGACGACATCCCGACTGCACTCGCGCAGCTCACCGCCGCCGCGCACACGCTGGAGCCGGCAGACGCTTTCCACGTTGCGGTGATGCAATGGCTGGAGATCACCGGCGTCGTCACTAACGACCGCGACTTCCTGGGCCTGCCCAACATCGTCGCGCTGAACTTCGGGTCATAGCCGCTTCTTCGCGGCTCTGGCAGACTGGAGCCCACTCTTGTCCGCACTACAGGCAATCGTCCTCGGCATCATCCAGGGGGCCACTGAGTTCCTGCCCGTCAGCAGTTCCGCACACCTCGCGCTCGCCCACTGGATCACCGGCTGGCATGTCACCGGTGAAGCGGATCTGGTCTTCGACGTCGCCCTTCACTTCGGCACGCTTATCGCTATCGTGGCATATTTCGCGCGAGACTGGGTCGATATGTTCAAGCGTCGCGATAAGGTGTTGTGGTTTGTCCTTATTGCGTGCGTTCCGGGCGCCATCGTAGGGGCGTTGCTCGAGAAGAAAGTCGAGGACAGCTTCCACGAAGACCCTCTGCTCATCGCAATCATGCTGGGCGCGATGGCCTTCGTGCTGGCCGCTGCCGAGTGGCGCAGCAGGCGAAATCGCGAGATGACGCAGATGACCTGGGGGGACGCGGTCCTGATCGGGGTCGCCCAGGCGCTCGCCGTGGTGCCCGGCGTGTCCAGATCGGGCATCACCATTACGGCGGGGCTTTTCGCGGGCCTCACCCGCGAGGCAGCGGCGAGGTTCTCGTTCCTGCTTTCCACGCCCATCATCGCCGGCGCGGCGCTTTGGGAAGGCCGCAAGCTGATCCACGGCGCCGGCTTCGGCGATCCGCTTCCGAACATCCTGGGCATTCTTACCTCGGCGATCGTCGGCCTGGCCTGTGTCCATTTCCTCCTGTCTTTCCTGCGCAAACACACATTCTACCCGTTCGTGATCTACCGCCTGGTACTGGCCGCCGTTGTCCTCGTAGCGGTACTCGTGCACGGGCATTAGCGCCCCGAACCCTATTGTATTGCCGTCCCGGGCCTCGCCGAACCAGAATCGGGAACTGGCTAAAGCCCGGTGTGGGTTACTATCTTGGAAGCCTACTTGCATTCGCTACGACAGGATCATGGGACGGACCAACGACTTCGACCACGATGACTCGAAGACACGAAACGACAGTGCGAGTTCCGACATGAGTGGTTGGGCCGTATAGGTCTTTGTGGTCAATCCTTGTCTGTTCCGGCTACGCCGGGCTATGGGGCAATGTGAGGCCGATGATCCCCGGCGCGGAAGGATGACGGTCCGGCGGTGAACAAGCACGCGTCGCAGGAGACGGCTGGTCGGGGGCAGACGCCTGTGGTCTCTGTTGTGGTCGTCAACTGGAATACCCGAGACCTGCTGCGCGCCTGTCTTTCATCGCTGCCATCGAACACAGGCAGCCTGCGCATCGAGGCCGTGGTTGTGGACAACGGCTCGTCGGACGGCAGCCCCGAGATGGTTGCCGCGGAGTTCCCGCAGGCGATGCTGATCCGCAATTCCGAGAACGTCGGGTTCGTCCGGGCCAACAACCAGGGGCTTGAGGCCGCGACGGGCGAGTATCGGTTCATGCTGAACAGCGACGCCGAGGTGCGCGAGGGGTGCATTGAGAGACTGGTCGAGGTGGCGGAGAACGACAGGGGGATCGGCGCAGTCGGGCCGCGTTTGCTCAACAGCGACGGTACCGACCAGGAGTCGTTCGGGCCGTTCCCCCGCGTCCTGCACCGCTTCTTCCCCTCGCGCTTCGAGCGCGCTTACTGCGGACGCGTCGAGCGGCGGATGCAGGAGACGGGCAACTCCATCGCCCCGGTCGACTGGCTCGCCGGAGCGGCGCTCTTGTGCCGCCGCGATGTGCTGGAGCGCGTCGGGCCGTTGGACGAGCGCTACCGCATGTGGTATGACGACATCGACTGGTGCCGGAAGCTGCAGCGGGCCGGGTACACTCGGGTTTTCGTGTCGGATGCGGTCGCGATGCACCACGGGCGCCGGTCGGGCGGGAAAATCGAGAGCCAACAGCTAGCCGAGCAGCTCTTTGACAGCGAGTATACTTACCTCCGGCTCAATGAGGGGCGGTTGGCGACATCCGCGGTCTTCGCGCTGCGGGTGGGCAAGGCCCTCGTAAGCCGCTTGACAGCGCGCAGCGAAGCCGCCCGGCGCGACGCCGCTTGGCGGCTCGGATACCATCGCCGCCGGTTTGCGCGCTTCTGCCTCGCATCGGTTCCGCCGCAGATGAGGCGCGGCGTCTGAGCGAGTGTTGTCGGTTGCCGCCTCAGAGGGGGCTGTACATTTTGCCGCGACAGGACAAGATCAAGTCCATCTCCGAGCTGGCCGAGGTCCTCGCCGCCCTTCGGGACGAGGGCAAGCGCATCGTCTTGTGCCACGGGTGCTTCGATCTGCTCCATATCGGGCATATCCGGTACCTGGAGAAAGCCGCCGCGCTCGGCGATGTCCTGGTGGTGACCCTCACGCCCGACCGTTTCGTCAATAAGGGGCCGCACCGTCCGGCGTTCGCCGAGGCGTTCCGCGCCGAGGCCCTAGCGGCGCTCGATTGCGTCGATTTCGTGGCGATCAACGAGTGGCCGACCGCCGTCGAGACCCTCGCGCTCCTCCGCCCGCACATCTACGCCAAGGGGGCGGAGTTTCGCGAGAACCGGACCCCCGAGATCGTCCGCGAAGAGACCGCGGCCCAGGCCATCGGCGTCGACCTCGCCTTCATCGAAGACATCACTTCCAGCTCCTCGCAACTCATCAACCGGCACCTGTCACCCTTCCCCGCCGAGGTGGACCAGTACCTGATTCATATCGGCGAGACGTACGGCGCGGAGGGCATTCTCGGGTTCCTGGAGCGCTGCCGGGGGCTGAGGGTCCTCGTGGTCGGCGAGACGATCATCGAGGAGTATCATTATTGCCAGATGCTCCAGCGTTCGCTGCGGGCGCCCGTCCTGGCGATGCAGTATCAGACTCACGAGCGCTTCCTCGGCGGGGCGGCCGCCATCGCCAACCACCTGTCCGGGTTCTGCGCGGAGGTCGGCCTGCTGTCGATGCTGGGGGCGACGAACTCGCAGGATCAGTGGGTGCGGGAGGAATTGCAGCGCGGCGTGAAGCCCGCGTTTGTCTACAAAACCGATTCGCCGACCATTGTCACGCGTCGCTATCTCGAGTCCTACTTTGCTTTGCCGGTTTTCGAAGTCTATGAGATGAACGATACCCCGCTGACCGAGGCTGACGACGCCTCGCTCGCCGGTATGCTCGAAGACCTGATCCCCCGGTATGACGCGGTCCTCGTCGCGGACCAGGGACACGCGATGCTGTCGCCGAGCGCGGTCGATTTGCTGCAGTCTGTCGCGCCGTTCCTCGCCGTCAGCGCGCAGATTGACGCAGGCAACTTTGGCTATCACACGATCACCAAGTACCCCCGCGCCGATTACGCCTGCCTCGCGGAGCACGAAATCCGCCTTGAGTTCCGCGATCGCGGCAGCGACGCCGGCGCGCTCGCCGAGGACCTGGCGCATCGCCTCCAAGCCCGGCAGGTCGCCGTCACTCGAGGCAAGCACGGATCGGTTGCCTGGAGCGCCGAGACGGGACCGCAGGAAGCCCCCTCGCTGGCCGTCCACGTCGCCGACCGCACCGGCGGGGGGGCGGCTTACTTCGCCATCTCGGCTCTTTGCGCGTTCCTGGGGGCGCCGCTCGAGGTATCATCGTTTCTTGGCAATGTCGCCGCCGCGCAAGTCGTCGCCGTCATCGGTAGCCGCAAACGTCTCGAACCGCTCTCGTTGCGCAGGCATGTGGAGTCGTTGCTGAGATAGGGTGACGGCGCCGTTTGCCGTTGCCGTTCTCCCCCTCTCCGCTTGCGGAGAGGGGGCCGGGGGGCATAGGCGCTGAGTTAGGCGACGCGGGCTGTTCGAGGAGGGGCCGGACTACGAGCGCAGCGAAGTATCCGGCCCGGCCGTTCACCCCCTGCGCGGACGGCTGGGGCCGGATACAGTTGGCGGCCTACGGCCGCCCAGAGCGCCTAACGGCTGGCGCTCTCGTAGTCCGGCCCCTCCTTGGACGGCGTCCAGCCCTAACTTAGCGCGTATGGGGCCGGTGGGTGAGGTTGCCGTTGCCCGGCCAGGGGGTGAGGTCGCCTTCCAGGAGCCGTGAATCACACTACCATGTCCTCAACAAAGACCGTCCTCGTCACCGGCGGCGCCGGATACGTCGGCGCAGTGCTCGTGCCCAAGCTGCTGCAGGCCGGGCATCGCGTCCGCGTGCTCGATCGGTTCATCTATGGCGAAGACGTCCTCGCCGCTGTGAAGGACCACCCGAACCTGGAGTTGCACAACGGCGACTTGCGCGACCGGGCCCTGCTCGCCCGCGCAATCCCCGGCTGCGATGCGGTCATCCATCTCGCCTGCATCTCGAACGACCCGAGCTTCGAACTCGACCCCGAGCTTGGCAAGTCGATCAACTACGATGCCTTCGAGCCGCTGGTCGAGGTGTCGCGCGACGCCGGCGTCCGCAGGTTCATCTACGCCTCCTCCTCCAGCGTCTACGGGGTCAAGCAAGAGGAGAATGTCACCGAGGACTTGCCCCTGGAGCCTCTGACCGACTATTCGAAGTACAAGGCTCTCTGCGAGGACATCCTGCAACGTTACCAGTCACCCGACTTCACGACGGTCACCGTTCGCCCGGCTACCGTTTGTGGGTACTCGCCCCGATTGCGGCTTGACCTCACCGTCAACATCCTGACGAATCACGCCGTTAATCGCGGCAAGATCCGCGTCTTTGGCGGCGAGCAGCGCCGGCCTAACATCCACATCGAGGACATCACCGATCTGTATGTGGACTTGCTGAGCCGCCCTGAGGCCGAGGTCGCCGGGGAGGTTTGGAACGCGGGCTACGAGAACCACCGGGTGCGCGAGATCGCCGAGATCGTCCGCAGCGTGGTCGGCGACGAGGTGCAGATCGTCACCGAGCCGACAGATGACCTGCGCTCCTACCACATTTCCTCGGCGAAGATCGAGCGCGACCTCGGCTTCGTGCCGCGACACACCATCGAGGATGCGGTGCGCGATCTCGTCGCCGCCTTCGACGCCGGGAAAATCCCGAACCCGATGGACGACGCTCGCTACTACAACATCAAGACGATGCAAGCGCTGAAGATGCGATGAAGCACGATCTCGCCGAACTGACCGCCATCGCGAGCCGCATCCGCGGCAAGGTGGTCCAGATGTCGAACTCCTCGGGAGCCGCGCACTTGGCCTCCTCGCTCTCGTGTGTGGACATCCTGGTGGCCGCTTACTGGGAGACGCTGGAGATCGACCCCGCCAGGCCCGACGATCCCGGGCGCGACCGGCTGCTTTTCAGCAAAGGCCACGCGGCGGCGGCGCTGTATGCCACGCTGGCCTATCGCGGCTTCTGCCCGCTGGAGTTGCTCGACCGCTACGCCCAAGCTGGCTCCTGCCTGCCCGAGCACCCCAGTTCCTCCTGCGTCCCCGGCGTCGAGATCGCCAGCGGCTCGCTCGGCCACGGGCTGTCTTTGGGCCTGGGGATGGCGTTGGCCCGGAAGGCGGTCCCCGCCAGCCGCATCCAGGGCCGCGACTACCGGGTGTTCGTGGTGATGAGCGACGGCGAGTGCAACGAGGGCTCGGTCTGGGAAGCCGCCCTGATGGCCCCCGCGCAGAAGGTCGGCAATCTCTGCGCGATCATCGACTACAACAAGTGGCAGGCGACCGGCCGCAGCAATGAGGTCATGGCTCTCGCCCCTCTGCGCGATAAGTGGGAAGCCTTCGGCTGGAGCGCCGTCGAGGTGGACGGTCACGACATCGCGGCCTTGGTCGAGGCGCTTGGCCGTGTGCCGGATGCTTTAGGCAGGCCGGTCGCGATTGTCGCCCACACGGTCAAGGGCAAGGGCGTCTCTTTCATGGAAGATGACAACAACTGGCATTACCGCATCCCGACGGCGGACGAAACGCACCGCGCCCTTGCGGAGCTGGGGCTGGCATGAGGAACGCCTTCGTCGCCGAACTGGTCGCGCTGGCCTCCGAGGGTGAGCCGGTGGTGCTGCTGTCGGGAGACATCGGCAACCGTCTCTTCGACGAGTACAAGTCGCGCTTTTCCGGGCAATTCTACAACTGCGGCGTGGCCGAGGCGAACATGATGAGTGTCGCGGCGGGGATGGCCTTCTGCGGCCTGCGCCCGATCACTTACACGATTGCGCCCTTCACCACGACGCGGTGCCTGGAGCAGATCCGCGTCGATGTGTGCTACCACAACCTGCCCGTCATCATCGCCGGCGTGGGCGCGGGCCTCGGCTACGCCGCGAACGGCCCGACGCACCAGTCTTGCGAGGACATCGCCCTCCTGCGCGCTCTGCCGAACATGACGGTCATTTGCCCAGCCGATCCCTGTGAAGTGCGGCTGGCGCTGCGAGCCGCGATGCACCATGACGGCCCGGTCTATCTGCGCCTCGGCAAGAAAGGCGAGCCGTCCGTGCATCCCGAGCCGCCGGACTTCGCTATCGGTAAGGCGATTGTTATCCGTCCGGGGTCTGATGTGTGCCTCCTCGCCACCGGCACGATCCTGCCCGTCGTGCTGTCCGCCGCCGACGTTCTTGCGGAGGCGGGCATCGCGGCGCAGGTGGTCAGTTACCACACCGTCAAGCCGCTGGACGAGCCGACGCTCGCCGGTGTCTTCAGCCGGTTCGCACTGGTCGCGACGGTCGAGGAGCATAGCCGTATTGGCGGCCTCGGTGGCAGCGTGGCCGAGTGGCTCGCCGACCGGGCGCCGCAGAGAGGCCGGCTACAGCGCTTCGGGACCGGGGACTACTTCCTGCATGAGGCGGGGGGCCAAGACTACGCCCGCGAGCGCTTCGGATTAACAGCTCCGGCCATTGCCGAGGCTGTCCAGGCGCTGTTCGCATCCATCAGGCGGGAGCTGAAGCCATGAAGACTACGGCGGCGATTCTGGTTGAACTCGGACGTCCGCTGGAGATCGCGCAGATCGATATCCCGCCGCTTAAGCCCGGCCAGGCGCTCGTCGAAGTGGCTTACAGCAGCGTCTGCCATACACAGGTGCTGGAGTGTCGCGGGTATCGTGGCGAGGACCGCTACCTGCCGCATTGCCTCGGGCACGAGGGCAGCGGCATCGTTCGCGAGGTGGGGGAGGGCGTGACCCGGACGCAGCCCGGCGACCGCGTCATTCTCTCCTGGATCAAGGGGCCGGGGATGGACGTGCCGGGCAGCGTCTACCGCTGGGGCGAGCGCAGCGTAAATGCCGGCGCGATAACCACCTTCGCCACTCACTCGGTCATCAGCGAAAACCGGCTGACGGTCATCCCCGCGGGTATCTCGATGTGCGATGCAGCGTTCATCGGCTGCGCCGTCGCAACAGGCGCAGGCGCCGTCTTCAACGCCGCACAGTCGCGTCCCGGCCAGAGCCTGGCCGTGTTCGGCATCGGCGGTGTGGGCCTCTGCGCGGTGGCTGCGGCGGCCATCGCCGGCAACGTTCCGGTGATCGCTGTGGATGTGGTCCCCAATAAGCTGAATTCGGCCGCGAAGGCCGGAGCCACCCATTGCGTGAACGCCGGCGCGGGCGACCCCGTGGCGGAGATCGCGCGCATTTGTGCCGGCGGCGTCGACTTCGCCATCGAGGCCACGGGACGCCCCGATGTGATGCTGCAGGCGCTTTCGAGCGTCCGCAACCAGGGCGGAGCGGCCGTCATCGTCGGTAATGCGCGCTACGGTGAGAGCGTCGCCCTCGATCCGAGGCAGCTCAATCTCGGCAAGAGGCTCCTCGGCACCTGGGGCGGGGACAGCCGGCCCGAGCGCGACTATCCCCGGTACTGCAGCCTCATCGCTTCGGGGCGACTGAGCCTCGAGCCGATGTTGTCGCCCGCATACCGACTGCAGGACATCAACCGGGCCCTCGATGACCTCGAGGCTGCGCGCGTGGTGCGTCCCACCATCGACATGTCGCTGGAGTAGCCGCACACCATGCGCATCGGCGTGGACTTCGACAACACCATCGTCTGCTATGACGAGGTCTTCCATGCGGCGGCATTGGCGCTTGGGCTGATCCCCGAGGGCTTGCCGGTCAGCAAAGACAGCGTACGCGACTGTCTGCGCAGTTGCGGGCGCGAGCACGACTGGACCGAGCTGCAGGGGTATGTCTACGGGCCGAAGATGCGCGATGCTCGACCCTTCCCAGGAGCGCTGGAGTTCCTGGAGGAATGCGCCCGGTCAGGGGTTGCCGTCTGGATCATCAGCCACCGGACTCGCCACCCCTTCCGCGGGCCGCAGTATGACCTCCACGCATCGGCGCTGCAATGGATCGAGGATCACGGCATCCACGCCCCATCGCGGATCGGGATGCCCGGCGACCACGTGTGCCTGGAACTGACCAAGCTGGAGAAGCTCGAGCGAATCTCCGAGATCGGCTGTACGCACTTCATCGACGATCTGCCCGAATTCCTCCTGGAGCCGGCCTTCCCGACGGCAGTCGAGCGCATCCTGTTCGATCCTGCCGGTCACCATGTGTTGGAGACGCGGTTCCGGCGGGTGGCGTCGTGGCAGGAAGTCAGGGGGATCGTCGGCCTGTGAACGCGCATTCCGGAGCGACGCTGACGCAGGAACAGCAGGCTGCCCTTCGCGATATGCTGTCGAGCATCGGTCTTTCGGGCGATCCACGGCTTACGCCCCTCGCCGGCGGCGCGAATAACCGCGCATTCCGCCTTGACATCGGGCAGTCGCGCTTCCTGCTGAAGGTCTACTTCCGGCACTCGGAAGATCCTCGCGACCGCCGCAGCGCGGAGTTCATGTTCAGCGCTTTCGCCTGGCGCAACGGCATTCGGTGCATCCCTGCGCCCGTGGCCAGCCATCCGTCGGCGAGCCTGGGGCTGTACGAGTTCATCGACGGACGCCCCGTGAGGCGCGGCGAGGTCGGCGAGAACTTCATCGTTCAGGCGCTGCGCTTCTTCGTCGAGCTGAACCGGCATCGCGACGAGCCGGAGGCGCAACACCTGCCGCTTGCCTCCGAAGCCTGCTTCAGCATCGCCGAACACGTGGCGTGCGTCGATCGACGCGTGGAGCGCCTCTCGGCTGAGTGTGGTTCCGAGGGCATCGACGGCGAGGCGCGAGCGTTCATTCGTAGCGATCTCGCCTCGCTCTGGGGCTCGGCCAGGGACGCCATCCTGCGATCCGCTCAACGCCGTGAGGTGGACATCGAAGCGATTCTGAACCCGGACGAACGCTGCATATCGCCGTCGGACTTCGGCTTTCACAACGCGCTCATCGCGCAGGACGGCGACTTGCGGTTCATTGATTTTGAGTACGCCGGCTGGGACGATCCGGCGAAGCTGGTGTGCGACTTCTATTGCCAGCCTGCGGTGCCGATGCCACGGGATTGCTGGCCAGGGTTTGTGGCAGGGGTTTCGGATGCGATCTGCCCATCGGGAAGCTCCTTCCAGCGGGCCACGCTGCTGCTTCCGGCTTACCGCATCAAGTGGGCCTGCATCCTTCTCAACGATTTCCTCCCATCCGGGCAGGCGCGCCGCAGCTTCGCCGGGCAGGATGCCACACCGGCCCCGGAGCGGAAAGCTCTGCAGTTGGCGAAGGCGCGCGCCGCCCTTTCAGACCTTCTGGGCATCACATCCGCCAACAGGAGTCCACACCGGTATGAAGCCTGACAGGACCATCGTCGTCCTCGGCGCAAATTCGTTCTCCGGGCAAGACTTCGTCGACCTGTTACTCGACGATCCGCGCAATTGCGTCATCGGGATTAGCCGCTCGCCGGAGCGTTCCTCGTTGTTCCTGCGCTATCGCCTGCGCGCCGATCTCTCGCGTTACCGCTACTTCGCACTCGACCTCAACCGCGACATGGACGAGTTGCTGTCTCTGCTGGATGCCGAGCGCCCCTCGCACATCGTCAATTTCGCCGCCCAAAGTGAGGTCGCGCCAAGTTGGGAACACCCCGAACACTGGTTCCAGACCAATTGCGTCGCCCTCTGCCGGCTGGTGAATCACCTGCGTCGGCAAGACTACCTGTGCCGCTATCTGCATGTATCCTCCCCGGAGGTCTATGGCACTTGCGTCGGCACGGTGTTGGAGGACGCCCCCCTGAACCCGAGCACCCCCTACGCGGCCTCGAAAGCCGCAGCGGACCTTCTCCTGCGCACCTACCAGAGGCAATTCAGCTTCCCACTGGTCACGGTACGCGCCACGAATGTCTACGGCGCTCGCCAGCAACTTTTCAAGATCATCCCGCGCTCTGTGATCTATCTCAAGCTCGGGAGGGTCATTCCGCTGCATGGCGGCGGGCGGGCCGTCAAGTCTTATATCCATATCCGCGATGTCTCCCGTGGGGAGTTGGCGATCCTCGAACGCGGGGAGATCGGCGGCGCCTACCACCTCTCACCGGACGCCGGTGTTGCCGTCCGCGACGTCGTGCAGCGTATCTGCGTCCTCCTGGGCAAGGATGCGGCACAGGCCACACAGGTCGTCGATGAGCGCCCCGGGCAGGACGCGGCATACGTGATCGACTCCTCGCGCGCCCGGCACGAACTCGGTTGGTCGCCGCAAATCGGTATCGACGAGGGCCTCGCGGAGGTCGTTGCGTGGACCGAAGACAATTGGGAGCAGATCGTCGTCCAGCCCCTGGAGTACCAGCACAAGGCATAAGGCGGACATCGGACAATGGCATACATTGACTTCATCAACCGCGTTCACAAGTCCACGAAACGTGACTACCTCGGCCGCGTAAACGAAGCGGACAAGGCCGAGTGCGCCGAGATCGCGATCCAGTGGGGCGAAGAGTACTGGGACGGCGACCGCAAGCATGGCTACGGCGGCTACCGCTACGATGGCCGCTGGCGGGCGGTGGCCGAGGACATCGTGGCGCACTACGATCTGCAGCCTGACGCGCGCATTCTCGATGTCGGCTGCGGCAAAGCCCACCTGCTGTACGAGTTCACACAGGTCCTGCCGCAGGCGCAGATTGCCGGACTGGACATCTCGCAGTACGCGATCGATAACGCCAAGGAAGAGGCGCGACCCTTCCTGCAGGTCGGGAACGCAAGCAGCCTGCCCTTCGATGGCAACTCCTTCGACCTCGTGATCTCGATCAACACGCTCCACAATCTCTACATTTACGACCTGTGGAGCGCAGTTCAGGAGATCGAGCGCGTGGGCCGGGGCGCGAAGTACATCTGCGTCGAGACCTACCGCAACGAGCGCGAGAAAGTGAACCTGATGTACTGGCAGCTTACCTGTCGCGCCTTCCACACCCCACAGGAGTGGGAGTGGGTCTACGCCCGGTGCGGCTACACCGGCGACCACTCGTTCATCACGTTCGAGTAGCGGAGAACGCCATGTCAGATTGGACCCGAGAGCCGCAGTATCAGCGGTGCATCGAACTGCGCGACACGGAGGGGCAAGCGCGCCTTGGCCTGATGACCAATCAGGGCTGGCACGACGACCCGAGGCGTCTGGCGTTCACGCTGTCGCGCTACAAGTTCGTCGCGAAGATGCTCTCCGGGCGGCAAAGCGTCCTCGAGGTCGGGTGCGCCGATGCTTTCGGCACGCGCATCGTCCAACAGGAGGTAGACAGCCTCACCGCCATCGACTTCGACCCCGTGTTCGTGGCCGATGTCCGGTCGCGCATGGACGAACACTGGCCGTTCGCCTGCCTGGCGCACGACATCCTCGACGGCCCGGTCGAGGGCCCCTTCGATGCAGCCTACGCTCTCGACGTGCTCGAGCATATCCAGCCCGAGGACGAGGGCCGGTTCATGCGCCATATCGTGCAGTCGCTCACCCCCCACGGGGTGCTCATCCTCGGCACGCCGTCTCTGGAATCGCAGGCGTATGCCTCCGAACCCAGCCGCGAGGGGCACGTCAACTGCAAGAGCCAGCCGGCCTTCCGCGAGTTGATGGAGCGGCGCTTTCACACGGTTTTCCTGTTTTCGATGAACGATGAGGTCGTCCACACCGGCTTCGCCCCGATGGCGCAGTATCTTCTGGGCATCGGCTGCTCGCGGAGGGAGTCGTGAGTTCGGTCGGCGCTACTCTGATCGTCGGTGGCGACGGGCTGATCGGGCGCGCCCTGGCCGAGCGCCTTGTGCACGAGGGCGTCCCGGTGATCGCGACCACTCGCCGGGCCGAGACGCTCTCGGACACGCGCATCCCGCTGGACCTCATGCACCTGCCCGCCGACTGGCAGCCACCGGCCCCTGTCTCGACCGCCTTCCTGTGTGCGGCAATCACATCGCTCGACGAGTGTCGCCGCGACCCGGCCATTGCCTCCACCATCAACGTTCATAGCACGGTCGCCCTTGCGCGCAGTCTCGTGGACAGCGGAGCTTTCGTGGTCTTCCTATCCACGAACCTGGTCTTCGATGGCCGAATTCCTTTCGCAAGGGCCGAAGATGCCGTCAATCCGCAGACCGAATATGGCCGGCAGAAAGCCAAGGCCGAGCGCGAGTTGCTCACACTTGGAGCGTCAGTCGCGGTTGTCCGCCTGACGAAGGTCTTCGCTCCCGACAATCCCCTCATCCGGGGGTGGGTCAACGCGCTTCGGCGAGGACAGGCCATCCGGCCCTTCTCCGACATGGTCCTCGCGCCCGTACCGCTCGATTTTACGGTAGAGGCGCTCCTCCGCGTCGCCACTGCCCGCCTCTGCGGCATCACCCAGGTCTCGGCGTCGGAGGACATCACCTACGAGCAGATGGCGACGTATATCGCCGACCGCATAGGCGCCGCCCCGGCGCTCGTGCAGCCCGTCGCAGCGACCGACGCTGGTTTGCACCTCGAGTCTGTTCCCTGTTACACTGCCTTGGACTGCTCCAGGCTTGCCGGACTGGGCCTCGAGGCTCCAAGCCCGTGGGAGACGGTCGATTCCATGCTCGCCTGATAGACGCTGCCGTGGATGCTCGTACACTGGCGCTTCAGTCTGGACTCGCACTCGTGCGTGGGCGACTTCGCTTGAATTCGTCCCTGTCGCATCCAGATCGGAGGCAGTGGTGGTGCGTGCAACGTTACCAGACATGGGAGCGCGCTTCCCGGCGCGACCGGCCCACGCGACCATCGCGCCTGAACCGAGTTGAGATCGTATGGCCCTGAAGGTACACCTCGTCTTCGCCGGCCTCTGCGGCGGCGGTTTCGGAACCGCCGGTCAGCCCGGTGAATCCAGTCTCATCAACCACGGCCTGGCCATTCTCGGCGCCGTCGCCCGCGAGGCCGGTCATGACGTCTCGCTCACCGACCTGCGTGCCTGCGCCGGTTGGGACCAGTTCCGGCAGCGGATCGCCGATTTGCAGCCGGATGTCGTCGGCTTCACCATGCTCAGTTGCCATTTCGACGCTGTCATGCAGGCCGCGCGGCTCGTCAAGGAGGTTCATCCCGACGCGGTCGTCATCGTTGGCGGGCCTCACCCCTCGATCGTGCCCGAAGACCTGGAGCCGCATGCCGAGGTGGACGTGATCTTCGAGGGTGAGGGGGAAATCACGTTCCCCCGGTTGCTCGCTCAACTCGAGCGCGGAGAGACGCTGCCCCGGCGAGTGCGCGGCGAGCCGCCGGACCTCGACCTCATCCCGTTCGCGGCCCGAGACCTGTTCCCCTCGCCGGAGATACTCGACAGGGACCTGCGCTATCCGCTGCCGTTCGTGACGATCATCGCCGGCCGTGGGTGTCGCTACAACTGCTCGTTCTGCCAGCCAGCCGAGAGGATGATGTTCGGTCAGCAGGTCAGGCGGCGCAGCGTTGAGAATGTGATGTCCGAACTGCGATCCCTGCGCGAGCAGTTGGGTTTCCAAAGCCTCATGATCCATGACGACTGCCTGACCGAGGACGCGGAGTGGGTCGCCGAGTTCGTCCGCCGCTATCGGGCCGAGGGATTCCGGGCTCCGTTCATCTGCCAGAGCCGCGCCGACATCATCGTCCGGCACCAGGACCTCATCGCCGACATGCGCGAAGCCGGGCTGGATACCCTGATGATCGGCTTCGAGAGCGGCAGCGATCGGGTGCTGAAGTTCCTGCGCAAGGGCGTCACGGTGGAGCTGAACCTGGAGGCTGCCCGCATCTGCCACGCTCTCGGCATTCGCATCTGGGCCAACTACATGCTCGGCATCCCGACCGAGACGCAGGACGAAGTGCGGCAGACGGTCGCCATGATCCGAGAGATCCGGCCCGAGTTCTACTCACCGGCCTATTATAGCCCCCACCCTGGCAGTGACCTGTTCGCATACTGTCAGGAGCACGACCTGTCGCTGATACGCTCCCATGAGGGCTATACACGCTACCCCACCGAGCCGAAGATCAAGGGTGTTGACTACGATTTCCTGGGGCGGATGCTGGCGGAGAGCCTCCGCGGCCGGCGCTATAGCCCGATAGATCGCCTGGCCCTAACCGCGCGTCGCCTAAGGATTCCGGAACCAATTCGGCAGGCGGTAAAGAAGCTGATCGTGCGACACTGACTGAAGCAGGAGCATCGTTTTTAGTGAGGGACCTTCAAAGGGTCGAGGTACGGGTCGTTTGAGGAGGGGCCGGACTACGAGATCGCTGGCTGTGCCAGCGATACAAGTATCCGGCCCTGCCGGACGGCTGGGGCCGGATACTACGACCGCCGATACGACTGGCGCTCTCGTAGTCCGGCCCCTCCTCAAACGGCAATCAGCCCTACTTCCGCGTCTATGTCCCCCCTGTATAAAAACGATGCTCCTGCTGACTGAAGGAGCTGTCTTGACTCATCCAACTCTCACCGTCGTCCTCCCCAATTACAACCACAGCCGATACCTGCCCCAGGCCATCGAGGCGATTGCCGGGCAGTCGCGGCCTCCTGACGAGCTGCTGATCCTCGACGACGCTTCGACGGACAACAGCGTCGAGATCATCGAGTCCTACGCCGCCCGCTACCCCTTCATTCGTCTGCTGCGCAACGAGCGCAACCTCGGCGTCGTAGTCTCGCTGTCCAAACTCGCCGATGCAGCCACCGGCGACTACCTGTACTCCGGCGCAGCCGATGATTTCATCCTCCCTGGCTTCTTCGAGCAAGCGATGGCCATGGCCGAGGAACACCCCTCCGCCGGTGTCATCAGCGGGAAGATGGTTGCCGAGCGCCCGGACGGCGCCGAGATCACCGTCAACCAGGTGCGCGCATGGCCGCAGCCTATCTGTGTGACGCCTGCCGTTTACCTGCGAGACTACCTGTACCGCGAGCATGTGACACACTCTCTCGCTTCGGCGACGATCTACCGCCGCGACGCTTTGGAGGAAGTGGGCCGCTTCCTGCCCGAAATGGGCCATTGGGCCGATAACTTCGCCATCCACGCGATTGCTCTCAAGCAGGGCGCGTGCTACGTGCCGGAGCGCTGGTCGACCTGGCGGGTGATGGAAGACGGGTTCTCGCGCTCCCAGGGCACGGACCCCGAAGCGACGCTCCAGATCGCGGCCACCGGAGCCCGGCTGATGCGCTCCGAGAAGTTCCGGGACCGTTTCCCGGAGGCGTATGTGCGCTGGTGGAGAAACCGGGTTGAGCGGGAGGCGCTCAATTACTACATCTGGACCCTCCGCGAACCGCCGGGGCGGTCCCTGATGGGGCTATGGAAAGGGCGATTGCTGAAGCGCTGCCTCATGCTCAAGGTCGCCATGCTGTACCACGGAGACGCAGCAGCGTTCATCCGCGCCGATCGGCAAGCGCGCCGGTGATTTCTGGGAGTGGTTGGTTATCGAAACGGTGCGCGTGGTCGCCGTCATGCGCCCTTGCGCCTCGGCAAAAGAGTCGGGGTGAGTCGCCGTTTCCGTGTCCCTTCCTTACGAGGGAGGAGGCGGCCACGCGTAGAGCGGCAGGGGTAGGAAGCCGTGTGACGGATGTTATTGACTTCGCCAGGGCGCTATGTTATTGTCCGTCGCATTGAGCCCCGCGCTCAGGCGCATCGCGTTTCTCAACTCGCGAGTGCGACAATGCCGCAAAAGGGAAGGGGGTACGACCGTGGCCACGAAGAAAGCTGCGCCAGCCAAGAAGACGACCACCGCCAAGAAGGCCCCCGCCAAGAAGAAGTAGCAACTGTCGTGCCCCTGTTGGAAGCGCAGCGCTGAACGGCACATCTAACCCCGTGCCGTTCCCTGCTTTTCTACCCCCTGCATTCCAGATACCACGCTGCTCACCATGATGCCTCCAGTTTGCGCGATTCACCACTCGCAGGCTGTCTTGGTGAGGGCCTTTGCCGTTTCCGTGTCCCCTCCCTACGAGGGAGGGGACAGCCCGGCGTAGCCGGGCAGGGGTAGGAAGCCGTGGGAGGGGCGCCCCGCGCAGCGGGGCGGGGTAGGGCCGTTGTTGTTTCCGTGTCCCCTCCCTACGAGGGAGGGGACAGCCCGGCGCAGCCGGGCAGGGGTAGGAAGCCGTGGGATGGGCGCCCCACGCAGCGTGGCGGGTTAGGGCCGTTGTTGTTTCCGTGTCCCCTCCCTACGAGGGAGGGGACAGCCCGGCGTAGCCGGGCAGGGGTAGGAAGCCGTGGGAGGGGCGCCCCGCGCAGCGGGGCGGGGTAGGGCCGTTGTTGTTTCCGTGTCCCCTCCCTACGAGGGAGGGGACAGCCCGGCGCAGCCGGGCAGGGGTAGGAAGCCGTCCTTCCCTCTCGACTTCGCCACCCGTTTCGCCCTATAATTCCCCTGCACACATCAAGTTTCCGCACAACCACAGGTGGACGCTTTGCTGTCACTTCGCATTACACTCATCGCACTACTCGCACTCTCTCTATCCGCTCTCAGCGGGCCTGCCACAAAGGCAGCGGACGAGGCCGCTCTCCCCGACTTCCCTGCCGGGCTGTCGCACCTTGGGGTGCACCTGCCGGGCGGCGATACGCCGCCGCCTGCGCCGGCCGCCTCTGTCGTGACGTCCCGTGCCGTTGAGACCCTCATCGCGTCGCTCCCTTACACGCCGCTTCCCATTGAGAACGGCACGCTGCTTAAGGGTTTCAGCCCGGTCGATGAGGAGAAGCTCGTCCGAAGTCTCGCCCAGATCGGGCTGAACGAGCGCTTGCTAAAGGTTGCCATTTCCCGCGTCGGCAAAGTGAAAATGGGGATGATTAAGGTCCAGGCGGGCAGCCCTCGCACCGGCAGGTTCGAGCTTCGCGCGGTCGAGGAGGACGCCGTCAATGCGATGCGAGCCGCCTTCGACCCCGACCTCGATCTCGCGCACGTGGACTTCGCCGCCGTCGTCGCCGGGACACACAACTCGGACAACGACTTTCATCTCCCGGTCTTCTTCACCTCCGCCGACCGCGAGACGTGGGAGAAGGCCTCGCAAGCGAGCGCGCCGTCGGCGATCGTCGCGGGCCTCGGCGTCACACGCTATGCCCCCGGTCTCCTGCGCTATGCCGTCGACGCTCCCGAACGCGCCAATTTCCCGGCCACTGCGTTCGTCGATCCCCTGATGACCGACCATTGGAGCGAGATGCTGGAGCGGGCTAGGATCGAGTTGCCCCAGGCGGCGGCGAAGCCGGGCAACGACGTCCGGGTCGTCCGCAATGGACGAACCGACCTCGCGCGCGTGGCCATCACGATCGACGACGGCCCCCACCCGCTCATCACTCCGATGATACTCGAAGCTCTCAAGCAGGCGGGCGTCAAGGCGACGTTCTTTGTCATAGGGAAGATGGCGGAGGAGTACCCGGAATTGCTCCGTCGCATCGTCGCCGAGGGACACGAGCTTGGCAATCACACGTATTCCCACACGCGTCTGAAGACCCTTGCGCCCACGCAGATATGGGCCGAGATCAGGGCCTGCGACGAGGTCGTCTATCGGCTCACCGGGGTGCGCATGAAGTTCCTGCGCCCGCCGGGCGGGGGCTATGACGAGCAGGCGCTGCGCGTCATCCGCGCCGCGGGCTACTCGCTGGGCCTGTGGACAAATAACACGGGCGACTGGCGCAAGCCCCCCGTGCAGACCATCGTCCGCAACGCCCTGCGGAACATCGGCCCCGGCGGGATCATCCTGATGCACCAGGGCGAGCCGGTGAGCGTGGAGGCCATCCCGCTAATCGTGCGCGGCCTAAGGCAGATGGGACTTGAGCCGGGGACGCTATCGAGCATCGTCAGCCAAAACGGCCACGAGACACTCGACAACGCGCTGCACAACCAGGTCGAGGAGGAGCAGCCGGGGACGGATAAGGACGCACCGTAGCGCGCCCCCGGCATTTGCCATCTCGCTGAGGGCTGAGCATTGCCTTTGTGGAGCCCGGGTCACTTTCGATCCGTCCGCGTGCCGGAGCGCTTCGCCAGCCGAAACTCCAGCGTCTGGCTGGTGCCCGGCTGCAGGGACAGGTCGAAGGTGGCGAGGTTGTTCTCGACCTTCTTCGGCGCGGGTTTCGCAGTCAGGTCCCATACCGCCAGCACCGGCTCGATCAGCTCGCAGTGCGCCGGCGTTGGCAGGCAGTTGCGCACCGTCAGGCGGTAGTCCTCGTTCGTGTCGAAGCCGCTGACCCGGCCGTAGCGGTCGAACTCCAGGTTCGCCTTCCCAGTCGATACCATCTTGCGCTCCACGACCAGGTCATCCTCCTTGCCGAGAGGTATCTCGAGGGCCTCTCCGGCCTTGCTTGAGATGTCCGCGAAGCGCAGGACTGTGGGCAGGTCGTCCTCAACGAGCAGCCGCACGTCGGCCTTTCCGGCGGGAAGCGCCAGGTCCTTCGGCAGCGACGACTTCTCCACGTGCAATACCAGAATCTGCTGCAAGCCGTCGCCGTACTTGTCGCGGTCGAGGCGGTAGATCATCTCCGCGGGGATGTCCTTCGCGCTGATAAAGGTCGCCGCGCCCGACCAGCCCTGATCGAGCCGCTGAGCCCCCGAGATGGGCACCGGCATGGCGCTCGATACCGGGGCGGCATCCAGCGCTCCCGTGCGTCCGGTCGTGAACCACACTTTCAGATCGCTGATGTTGGTGTGGGTGTCGTTGTTGATCTGCACGCTGCCGCGCAGCTCCGCTTTGCCCGTGGCGGGGTCGAATGTTACCGTGTAGAAGGGCTTCCACTTCATGCCCTTCATCGTGTAGGAGAACGTCAGGTCGTAGATGCCTGCCGTCGCCGCCTGGACATCCCACGACATCGCCCGGTCATCGCCCACCACGCGGTTCATGTTGCCGATGGTCAGCCCCTCGGGGCCCTGCAGCCGCAGGAAAGCGGGGTCGATGTCGGCTTCGGTCCACGAGAAGACGACCTGCCCCGCGCCGGCATCGAGGTAGACCTGCCGGCTCTCGCGCACTACAGCCCGCTCGTCGCTCACATACGCGGTCACCTGGGTCTTTCCTGGTGCGCCCAGGCGCGAGGGAACGATGGTGTCGGCGGCCTGGCAAGCCCCCGCTACGACCAGGAGAAGCCCCGCGTACAGACTGATTCTCATAATAGAACCACCCACTTTCGGAGTGTCTTCATACAGTGCCTAATGGCCGCTCCGCGTTCAATGCGCACACGATCATGGGACGGACCAACGACTTCGACCACGAAGACCCGAAAACACGAAACGGCAAGCTTTACAGGAGTGCCTTGGCCGTTTGGTGCCCTTGTCTCTTAGTGGTCAATCTCTCTCGGTTCTGGCCACGCAGGCTAGAAATAAACCATCGAGGCAATTGCAAAAGTCTGTAGGAGCACTCTCCAGAGTGCGACCGGACCCCATAGTGTGCCAAAATAGCGTCTATAGAGACGAAAACGTGTCGCTATCGCGGCGTATTAACGGCAATCGCGGTCTGGAGACCGCTCCTACAGACGACGCAGCGACTTTTGCAATTACCTCCATCAATAGCCCGCACCCATAATAGACGAATCGTCACCTTACCGCGAACTCGCCGGAAGTGCCTGCTCCGGGGCAGTCGGGCATCGACGCCACTGCATGGTATGCGCCGCGTGGCAGCGCCTTCATCCCCTTGCCTAGTTCAAAGGTGGCCGTGACGCCACCGCTTGCGGAGATCGTGACATCCCTGGGGGGCAGCACAACCTGCGCTTCAGGGATCGCCACGACCACAGTCACATCCTCCGGCGATCCGGTCTCGGAAAACAGCGTCGCGGTGATCTTCGGGCCGTCCCCGCCGGAGCCGTCCACCACCGAGCAGTCGAGCACGCGGGCCCGTGGCCGCGGCAATACCTGTGCCTGGACGGTGCACTGCGCCGCGGGGAGGCCGGATACCTGCGCCTGCAAGACGAGACGGACCTCGCCGAGCGGGGCATCGCCTGTTCGCCAGCGGAAGGCGATGCGGCGGGTCTCGCCGGGGCCGAGCGAGGCGGCCTGCCGGGCAGGCGTGACGGAGGCGTCGCCGTCCGGCACGCTGAGGGCGCACTGTGCGATGACCGGGGTTGAGGTGACGTTGCAGACGTCGGCCTCGACGCTCAGTGCGTCCTCCCGCGTGACCGTCGGGCGGAGACAGGTCGGGCGGATCGCCAGCCCGGCGGCATTGTCGGCGAAGCTGGAGCCGGCCAGCGTGTCGGCGCGGAAGTCATAGGTGGCGGCGGTGGCCGCCAGGTTCAACACTCGGAAGCTCGTGGCGCCCGGCGGAGAGTCCAGTGTACAGAAGCCGTCGTCGTCGGTCACCCCGGATACCGCCAGCGGTGTCGGTCCCGCGAACCGGCCGGTGACCCGCACCTTCGCCACGGGATTGCCGCCGGCATCGGTAACGCAGACCCAGGCGCTGAGTCGGGGCGGGACGGCGGATGCGTCGGTGGTCACTACACAGCCGGACACATGGATGAGCTTGACATTCGCCGGGGCCGTGCGTGCGACGCGCTCGATTTCAAGCAAGCGTGCGGGCTGCCAGGCGTTATCGAAGTAGCCACTCTCCACGAAATACGCGGCCTCATAGCACGTGACCGGGGGCTTGTTGTTCACGTTCAGCACATGCGGCAATTGCTCCTGGTCGGTATTGAAGATGACGTAGTCAGAGTAGGCCCAGGGAATCGTCTCGATGTCGTACTCGAGGCCCTGGCGCGCGCCGCCGTCCGGTGTGGTGGCCCAGCGGCCCGTGCATACCAGCAGGTACGTTCGCCCGTTGGTCAGCGGATTCGGATACGCGGAGAAGCAGCCGAACTGCGGGCCGTCGTACGAGCGGTCTCCGGTCATGCTGTCACGCACGACGATGCGGCCTTCATGCACTTCGACCGGCAAGGGCTGCTGCTCCTGAGCGCGGCGGAGCAGGGTGCTGGTCTCAAGCGATCCGTAGAGGATCAGGTTCTTCTCCGCCAGGTCCGCTGGCGAGGCTTGGTCCTCGGGGATCGCCTTGACGCCCGGCCCATGCACATAGAAGTTGTTCCAGCCATCCGCGAAAGCCTGGGCCTCGGCACGGTGACGGTCGGCGGCGGCAGGATCGCCCGCCGTGCCGTAGACGACCATGAACGGCTGCGTCACGACCTGGCCGATAGGGCCTTCCAGCCGAGGAGTCTTGTGGAAAGCGGGGAGTTCGGCGATCCGCCAGCCGACGATGGCGTCCGCATCGTTGCGGATTGCCTCGAAGGTGGCCGAAGCGTCTGAGGCGACGGAGAGAGGGTAGCCGTCGATGACAACAACGGCCCTACCCCCCTCCTGCCCTCCCGGAACGGCCCTACCCCCCTCCCCCCTCCCTGGTAGGGAGGGGGAGACGGCATGCACGGCTGTGGCGTCCGCCTCGTTTGCAGCCTCGCCTCCATCCCCCTTCCCTGACAGGGCGCGGGAGACGGGGCGGGCGGCCAAGTGGAGGGTGAAGGCGTCGAGGTTCGTCGTTGTCACCCAGACTGCATCGTCGCCGGAGGCGCAGTCGAGGACCGACCTTTCGCCGGGGTGGTGCAGGGCCTGCATCTCGCCCCAGTACAGGGTCCCGTGGGCGAGGAGGGTGGTCTCGATGCGGAAGCTGCCGGGCTGTGGGTAGGCGACGCGGGATGCGAAGTAGTTGTAGATGATGTTCAGGTCGTAGCCGCCGCAGTGGCCTTTGTCCCTCACCAGAGTCAGCGCATGGTCGTACACCGGCGGGCCGCTGCCGGCGAGGAGCGTCAGCGCGCCCTCCAGGCGCAACCCGTTATCCGGGAAGACGACGTTGTCTCGCCCGTCGACGATGGCGCCGGTTGCGCCCCACATGGCGCGGCTCGCCGAGTAGAAGGGGGAAGCGGCCTCCAGAAGCGGGCGGCGGAACTCCTCGATGCTGTCACGCATGTCCGCGCGGGCGTACCAGTGCCAGTGCCATTCGCGGAAGTCCGTCCAGCCGTCCACCCCGTACACTGCGGCGAAAAGCTCCGGATGGCGCACGCCATGCCGCAGAGCTGTCGTGCCGCCCATCGAGCCGCCGGTGTAGCATACGCGGGCGCGGTCGACGCCGAAGCGAGCGATGATGTCGGCGACGAGTTCCTGCGTCGCGATGTCACCGACGCCGTCGCCGAACACGGGGCCGCGCACATTGGCGTTCACCAGGATGAACCCGTGCCCGTCGGCCCAGGCTTTCTGCCAGGGGGAAAAGTTGCCGTCCACCGACCACCCGTACCCGTGCGCGTGCAGGATCGCCGGATACCCGGCGGGCGACGGCGGCGGCGAAATCGGCAGGTAGATGCCATACTCCTGCTGCGAGCCATCGACGGGCGATGTGTAGGCGACAACGCGCTGGATGCCGGTGGGAGGGTCGGCCTGGAGGACGGCGCAGGGCATGGCGGCAAGCAGGCAGAGAATGGCTAGACGCACGAGGAGGACAGTTCGCGGGAGGGGAGAGGTTGTCCTGCATGGCGCGTACCTCTGGACTCTCCTCGGGATACCCTTCAGCGGCTGCTCGATCCATAGTCCATAGTCCACAGTTCACCTTCAAGTGTCGGAACTCGGCACGATGGCCGCTTCGAAAACTCAGCGTGGGGCGGGCGACTCTTCCTGCTGTTTTAGTGGACGCGCGGTTCACCGCGCGTGCCGCGCCATGAAGGCGCGGCTACATGATGCTGGATGGCGATGAAGTCGGCGGCAAGCGAGGTAATTGCAAAAGTCGCTGCGTCGTCTGTAGGAGCGGTCTCCAGACCGCGA
>CAYWBK010000032.1:0-23798 GCA_964455745.1 uncultured Armatimonadia bacterium | reverse complement strand
AACGACAACGACAACGACAACGACAACGACAACGACAACGACAACGACGAACGGCCAGCGGGCGAGACGCCCGCTCCACGCGACCTCTCCGCTGCCGGGGTATTCGGGCCTTTCGTGCAGGGCGGTTTGCGGCTACAATGGGTGCGGTGCGATGATCCGTTGCCGAGGTTACAGCCCATGAAAGCCGCCCGCCTGTACGGTCCGCGTGAGGTTCATATCGAGGACGTGCCACAGCCGCTTCCCGGGCCGGGTGAAGTGCTCATCCGCGTGCGCGCTTGTGCCATTTGCGCGTCGGATGTGCGCCTGTATCTCGACGGCCACGCCGGGGGCGTCGTGCCCGATCACCCGATGATCCAGGGGCACGAGTTTTCGGGCGACATCGTCGAATTGGGCGAGAGCGTGACAGGGCCGCCGGTCGGCACGCGGGTCGCCGTGGAGCCGAGCTGGCATTGCGGACATTGCGACCTTTGCCTGCAGGGTCTCCACAATCTCTGCCGCAACGTCATCTTCCCCAGCTTCCCTCAGCGTGACGGCGCGTTGGCCGAGTACATCGCCTGTCCCGTTCATGCGGTCTGCCCCATCCCCAGCCATGTCGGATACACCTCCGGCGCGCTCACCGAGCCGCTGGGGGTGGCGCTTCATGCCACGCGCATCGCCAACCTGAAGCCGGACAGCCGGGTCGTGATCCAGGGGGCCGGGATGATCGGCATCTGCACTGAACTGGTACTCCTCGGCCAGGGGCGTAGCGACATCGCCGTAGTCGAGCCGGTCGACGGACGGCGCGCGCTGGCCTCGCGTCTGGGGGCGAGCCGGGTCGCGGCATCCGCGCAGGGCCTGCACGAAGCCGGCGTCGAGGGGGAGGTCGTGTTCGAGTGCTCGGGCAGCCCGGACGCGGTCATGGAGGGCATCGGTCTCACGCGCCCGGCAGGGCAGTTCGTGGTCGTTGGCATCCCCCGCCCCGAGCACGTCACCATCGACTTCGCCGTGCCGCGCCGCAAGCAGCTCGACATGCTTTTCTCGCGCCGGTCGCTGGACACGCTGAACGAGGCCGTGGAGCTTGTGGCAAGTGGCCGCGTCAACCTCGGCGCGGTCCCGACGCGCCATTTTGCGCTTGAGCAGGCCGTCGAAGCCATCGAAGCGACAGCGGCCGCCCCCGGTGATATGCTTCGGGCTGTGGTGATCCCGTAGGGGAAGAGAGGAACGGCGGAGGAACCACGAGGACACCAAAACACTACACGGCCAACGGCTGCCGTATGTCGTTTCGTGCTTTGGTGCTTTAGTGGTTCAAAGCCGTTTTTGCAGGTTCCGTTCGTCCTTTGGGCGAATTCCCCATCCCGCCATTATCCTTCCTCATTGGGTGATACCATGCGTCTGGTCACGGTCGTTGCCGTCATCGCTCTGCTCATCCCTCTATCCGCTTTCTGCCAGTCCGCAAACCTCGTCCGCAACCCTGGCTTTGAAGACGGGACCAATACCCCGTCGGATTGGGACCTCGGCATGGAGGGCCGGGGAGCCGGATCGGCCACCTGGGTCACAGACGATCCGCACTCCGGGAAGCGCTGCGTGCGCATCGAGATGCTCGAATCAGGCGATTACTGGATGGCCCGGCAGTCGTATGGCCCGGGCACCGCCCTACCCGAGCACCGCTACCTTATCAGCGGCTGGTACAAGGCGGATGAGGGTGTCTGCCACCCGACGGTCTACTCTCGCGGCAAGGACAATGGCTTCCTGGGCGCGTGGGAGCTGACCCTCCCGCCTGCCGCGGATTGGCAGCCGTTCAGCTTCGTGTTCACGACCAAGCCCGGTGCGGATCGGCTGGAGCTGCAGCTTCGGTGCCAGGGACAGAAGGGCGTGTGCTGGTATGATGACATCGCCATCCGGGACGCCGAGGCGCTGGTGAAGGAGGGGCAGCAGCGCGTTGCGCCTCTCCTGAAGCTTGCCGCCGACAATCCCGGCTACCTGTGGGCGCTGGTGGCCGACGGCGGAAACGCCTCCTGGCAGTTCGTCGGGCGACCGGCGGTCGAGGTTGCCTGGGCCGTCGGCACGGCCGCAGGGGTTCAGCCCCTGGGCAATTGCCGGATCGACGCCACCACCATCGCCACCGGCGGGCAGACCAAACGCGAGCAAGTCGCCCTCAACCCCGCGAATCCCGAGCTGCAGTCGAAGCGCGTCATTTTCTCGGCAGCCGGCATCGGCCCGGCGAAGACCGTCTTTGCAGCCCGCAACGAATCATCGGGCTCCGAGCGCATTCTCCTCGTCGGCGTGAAGGTTGACCAGCCGGTGTCGTCGTCATTGGCAAGCTTCGAGGCGCTGCCTTTGCCCGGCTCCGATGCCGGCCTCGACCTGCCCTGGACGACCCGCCCGCTGCCCGATTCGGTCACCAGGTTCGCCGCCATCAAGGCTGCGAATCGCAACGATCTCCTGCGCCGGGCGCTCGCAGTTCCCGAGGGCCAGGCCGGGGTGCGCGTCTGCGACGGTTGGGCGAACTACACGGACGAACAGTGGCTCGACTGGGCGCTGAGCCGGGCCGCGCAGCGCAAGCGCGATGTCGTGACCTCCGGCGCGCGCAACGAGTATGTCACGGTCCAGGCGCTCTTCGCTCCGCCCGGACAGCCGCAGAAGGTGTCCGCCTCGGTGTCGGCGCTGGCTGGCGGCGGCGCGACGATCCCCGCCTCGGCTTGCCAGGTGCGCATGTTGGAATATGTGCCCTTCAACGGGCACTGGCTCCCGGACCCGCTTTTCGAGGACCAGCCGTTCACCCCGTCCGCCCACGGGCCGGTCGTCTTCTGGGTCACGATCCACATCCCCGAGGGCGTGCGTCCCGGCATCTATCGTGGCACGTTGTCCATGAGCGCGGATGACGGTCGACCGATCGCGCAGGACTTCGCGATCCGCGTGTGGGATTTCACGCTCCCGCAGCAGACCCACCTGCAGACAAGTTTTTGGCTGTTCCGGGGGCAGATCAAGCTGTACTTCGACCTCAAAGGCGAGACCCCGATGGAGATGTACTACCCCTACATCGATCTTGCCACCTCGCACCGCCTCTCGCCGATTGACGTGCTTGAAGGCCCCTGTCAGCCGCTGGTGAAGGTCTACCGCGAGGCCGACGGCAAGCTTAGCTATGACTTCACGGAGTGGGACAAGTACCTCGACCGGATGAAGCTGGGCGGGGCGAACACGATCCACCTCGCCGCAACACACTGGATCGGCAACTTCTTCTGCACCGGGAAGGACGTGATCGACCGCCAGACCGGCCAGGCGGTGTCGCTCGGATACACTTTCGGAAGCAAAGAGCACCTCGATGCCCTCGGTGACTACTTGCGCGCCTGCGGCGACCATCTCAAGCAGCGTGGCGAGTTCGGCAAGTGCTATGTCCAGCCGTGGGACGAGCCGAACGGCGAGGGCCTCCAGAAGTCGCACGACATTCTGCAGGGCATCAAGGAGCGCGTGCCGGATGTGCCGCGTCTCATGGATGCCATCGGCCCGAACGCGCTAGATGGGAAGATGAGGGACGTGGTCAACCTGTGGTGTCCGCTATCGCCTGGGGCCGAAGGCGGCGCCTACGACGCGATGCGCCAACGCGGCGACACCCTGTGGTGGTATGTGTGCTGCGGCCCGCAAGCGCCCTATGCGAACCTGTTCACCAACTGGAAGGTGGCGGAGATGCGGTCGCTGTTCTGGCAGACCTGGCAGTATCACTGCACCGGGGTGCTGTACTGGGGGCTGAACTACTGGAACTCCATGGACGGTCCGACGCCCCCCGAAAAGCGCCGCTTCCCGAACGGGCCGTGGTCGTCTGCCACGACCGGGTCCAACTACATGGGCGACGGGTACTTCATCTACCCCGGCAAAGCGCCGGACAAGCCGCTCAGTTCGCTTCGACTGGAGACGATCCGCGACGGGATCGAGGACTACGAGATGCTGTACCTGCTCAACTCGCTTGTCGCGAAGAACCCCAAAGCCGATGCGGCCACGCTGGACCTCGCTCGCGAGGTGCTAGCCGTGCGGCCCCAGGTATCGAAGAACTTGACGAACTTCGACCGCACCGGGGAGGAAATGGAAGCCGAGCGCGCCGTCATTGCGCGGCTCATCGAGAAGTTGCAGTAGGGGGACATGCCTGTCCCCGCTTGCCGGGACGGCCCTGCCTTTCCCGCCCCCGACCTGCCGCTCAGAGTCATCTCATGGTCGGCGATGATGGGGTGACCAGTGCGAGCGCACGTTGAGGGTAACTGACGCAAGTACGCGACACCCGAGGGTGAACCGAGCGGGAGGCACTCATCCGTCGCCTCCACAAGGGAAGTGAGCCGAGCATGTTAAAGCCAGCCCTGATCGCGCTGCTGCTCATGGCGTCTGGACTCACCGCAATGGCGCAGACGCAGCCCACCCTCAAGATCAGCTTCGATGACGGCTTCGACGCCGTCGGCCCGAACGGACCTGTTGTCGGGACGCCGGTCGGCAAGCCGGAGCTCGCGCCGGGCAAATTCGGTCGGGCGCTGAAATCCGGGCCGGAGACCGGCTTCGTGGACTATCCGACCGCCGGCATCCTCAACCCCGCCGGCGGCACCGTCGAGATGTGGGTCTGCCCGTTGGACTGGATCGCTGCGGACGAGGAGTTCCACGTGTTCTTTGACGCGCGCGGCGAGGGGGCGCTGTATTTGTACAAGTATTACCAGGGCACGAACCTGCTGATGCTGTCGTGCGACAACGTGAACGGGCCGTACACCTCCTGCGTGGACAACATCGCCGCCTGGAAGCCTGGTGAGTGGCACCACATCGCAGGAACGTGGTCGGCCAGCGGCATCATGGCCTATGTGGACGGGAAGCCTGCGATGGCCGCGCCGCTGGCGGCTCCCCTGCCCAAAAGCCTCGGCAAGTTCTTCCGCATCGGCGACGATCCGTGGCACATCAAGCGCAAGTCGTCATCTTTGGTGGATGAGGTGCGCATCTACGACCGGGCACTCAGCTCGGCTCACATCGCCGCGCATTTCAAGGGCGACTACGGCTTCGTGGCTCCGCTCAGCCGCGACATCGCGGTGCTGAAGTACGAACTGGACCCGCTCGCCAACACGCTGCAGGCGAGCGTCCTGACCGGCGGTGCGGATGTCGAGGACGCGCGTCTGAGCGCCCGGCTGGCCCTAGTCGCCAAGGGCCAGCCGCTGCCTGCCGATGCGGCGCGGGCCGGGTTCACCGGCGGCACGGCGACGGTCGCCCTGCCGATGTTGTCACGCAAGGCGGGCGATTACGAGGTCGTCGCCGCTGTCTCGCAGGACGACAAGCCAGCATTCGAGTTACGCCGGGATTTTGTCATCCCCTCGATGGCGTGGATAGGGAACAAGCTCGGGCTGGAGGACAAGGTTCTCCCCCCGTGGACGCCACTGCGCGCCGCCGGGACCACCCTGAGTTGCTGGGGGCGTGACTACGCCTTCGGCCAAGCTGCCCTGCCGACGCAGATCACCTCGGCCGGCTCCCCGCTCCTCTCTCGCCCGATCTCAGTCACCGCCTCCGCGGGCGGGCCGGTGGCATGGCGTCAGACAGTTCGTCCCGGTCGCCACTCCGACACACGAGCCGAACTCACCGGCGAGATCACCGGCAAGGCAGGCGGCGCGCCGGTGACATTGCGGACGAAGATCACCGCCGAGTACGATGGCGTCGTGCTGGTGGAGATGAGCGCCGACAACCCGGACAAGCTGCCCCTCGACACCCTGAGCGTCGATATCCCGGTGAAGTCCGCGCACGCCATCTACCGGCACCGTTGGGCCCCCACGTGGGAGGGCTTGACCGGCAACTTGCCTGAGGGCAATGGCGTCGTCGATAAGGACAAGTTCATCCCCTACTACTGGCTGGGCGACAATGACCGCGGGCTTTTCTGGTTTTGCGAGTCGGATGAGTTCTGGCCGAACGGGGACAGCCCGAACGCGATCGAGGTCGTGCGTTCAGGCGATGAGACCGTCCTGCGGCTAAACCTGCTCGCGAAGGGCCAGAAACTTGCGCCGAACTGGAAGTTCGCCTTCGGCCTGCAGGCCACGCCGGTAAAGCCGATCCCCAGGGACTGGCGCAAGTGGCGGCTGCAGCCCGCGACCCGAGCGAACGTGGCCATCATGTGGCCGACGCCCGCGCCCAACTCCCTGCGCTACTACGGCTACCCCGAGGCGACCGATCCGAAGCTGTTCGCCGGCGAAGTGGATAAGCTGCACGCGCAGAAGACCCTCGCCGTCCCGTACCTGTGCTTGAGCTTCATCTCGGCGGCCTGCCCCGAGTGGCCGTATTTCAGCAAAGTGTGGGGGATGGGCGGGGGCGACAGCGGGTCGTCGGACGTGGCCGCCTACGGGGCCATGTTCGCGATGGCGTCTCCGGTGGGCAAGGGCTACGCCGATTTCATCGTGTGGAAGAACAAGCAGTTCATCGACACGTACAAGATCGACGGCCTGTACCACGACAACAGCCACCCATACCCGTCCACGAACATGGACGCGGGCTGCGGGTACATGCGCGACGGCCAGGTGCGCCAAACCTTCCCCATCCTCGGCTTCCGCAGCCTATATCGGCGGATGTATGCGGTCATGAAGTCTGAGAACAAGCCTACCTTCACGATGGCGCACATGTCGGGCAAGGTCACGATCCCGATCCTCGGCTACGACGACTCCTACCTGGATGGAGAGCATTTCAGCGGGCGGATGAAGGACAGCTACCTCGACCTGATCGGCCTGGACACCTTCCGCGCCGAGTTCATGGGTCGCCAGTGGGGCATCATGCCCTTCTTCATCCCGGAACTCAGAGCGCCGTACGACCAGCAGGTGGAGCCCACGCGCGGGATGATGGCCTTGCTCATGATCCATGACGTCAGCCCGTGGGCGATCTGGTGCAATGTGAAAGTGCTCGATGAAGCCTGGGATGCGCTGGACAAGTTCGGATACGTGAACGCAAGCTTCATCCCCTACTTCGACCCACAGCCGCCGGCCAGCACCGATATGAAGGATACCTACGTCAGTGCGTACAAACGCGCCGACGGCGCAACACTGCTGATTGTGGCGAACCTCGGCAAGGAGGATCGCTCCGGCACGGTCCGCATCAACGCGAAACGCCTGGGCCTGTCGGCGAAGAGGGTCGTAGACTGGCCGAGCGCGAAGCCGGTCGAGACGAAGGACGGAAGCGTGGCCCTGGATGTTCCGCGCCTGGGCTACCGTATGTTGATGGTCGAGAAGTAGGTACAGCCCACCGCCCGCCGTCGTCGCAGTTCTCGTCTCTCCACCCCGTGGAGAGGAGGCGGGGGTGAGGTGCCGTACGCCGTTTCCCTCTCCCTGCGAGGGAGGGGGGTAGGAAGCCGTCGCCGTCCCGATTCGCACAAACTGGAGCAGCCTGGATGATTACCCACATCGGACACACCGCATACATCGTATCGGACATCGACGCCGCGCTCGACTTCTACTGTGGCAAGCTCGGCCTCAAAGAGGCCTTCCGGCTGTACAATGACGCCGGCGAGCTTTGGATCGTGTACATCCTTGTCGGCGACGGTGGCTTTGTGGAGCTATTCCCCGGCCAGCCGGCGAAGGCGACCGGCAGCTACTCGCACCTGTGCCTCGCGGTGGATGACATGGATGCCACGCTGCAGGAGATCGCCGCTCGGGGGCTGCCTATCGAGGGCAGCCCGACGTCAGGCAAGGATGGCAACACGCAATACTGGCTCGCCGACCCGGACGGCAACCGCATCGAACTGATGCAAATCGCGCCGGACTCGCTCCAGGCGAAGGCGATTGCGGGGGAATAGGGGGCAGCGTCTGGTCCAGGCCAATGCGAGTGCAAGGCGCGAAAGCGGGAGCGGCAAGCCTGCCGCTGCTCACCTCCCTTCGCCGTTAGCCGTGTCTGCCGTCTGCCGTCATTGCCGCTGATTCCGTGTTCTGCGTTCAGCATTTGGGCTCTTCCTCAATATATGTGGGCAACCTGACAGTGTCTGAACAGACCACCTCGGCACGTGGTCGTTATCCGTGCCGTCGCGTCCGCAGGACGCCCGGCCCCGCCGCAGGCGGGGTCCCTCAGCCGGATGCTTCAGCGTCCGGGATTCCCGCCGCATAAAAACCTCCCCGTCCGCCAGGACGGGCGGCGCGAAGCGCCCGACAAAAGGCCCAGCTTGCTGGCGTCCCGACGACGTGGGCGGCTGCGCCGCCACCCGTCCTGCGGACGGAAACGGCCCTGATTGCCGACCCAGAACCGAGCGCTAAAGCGCCCGGCTGAGGGGCGCTTCGCGCCGGGCGTCCTTGTGGACGCAACGGCAACGGCTTACTCAGAGCAGTCGACTACCGCCCTCGCCAGGACCAGTTCATAGCATCTACCCACACACATTGAGGAAGAGCCCCGCATTTCCGAACTATTGCATTCCCCGTACCGATATGCTATCCTATCGCGCACGTGGAGTGGTGGCCGAGCGGCCGAAGGCGATCGCCTGCTAAGCGATTACAGGGGTAATTCTCTGTCCCGGGTTCGAATCCCGGCCACTCCGCCATACTGTCCGTGCGCGCTGACGAGACGCGCGCCGCGTGCTGACGAGGGTGCGCCCGTAGCTCAGCGGATAGAGCACCGGCCTCCGGAGCCGGGTGTCGGGCGTTCAAGTCGCCCCGGGCGTACCAACACACTCCCTCGGGCAGTTCGTTCATCACCCGCTGCGTCATCCGGCTCGGCGCCGCAATGCCGGAGCCGCCTAAACTGTCGTCCAACGCGCGCTCGTAGCTCAGGGGATAGAGCGCCGGCCTGCGGAGCCGGAAGTCGGGCGTTCAAATCGCCCCGAGCGCGCCAGAAATCCAAGCTGGAGGCGGCGGGCTGGAAACAGCGAAGCGCAGGTCGCTTCGAGCTTTCAGTCCCTGCCTCCGGTTTTCGTTTTGCGGTCCCGGCAGTCAGACAGCCGGGCTCCCGAGGCGCCCCCGTAGCTCAGGGGATAGAGCGGCAACCTCCTAAGTTGAAGGCCGCCCGTTCGATTCGGGCCGGGGGCGCCACATCCTACATCCGGCAGTACCGTCGCCGATTGAGGCGGTTGCCGAGCCGCCGGGACGAGAGAGACAAACGGCGGGTCACGAGGCAGCCTACATCACGTGGGCTGCCTCGATTGCTGAGTCGGTACTGGTGTTGTGGATGCCATAGGTGCGCCGAGGAAGAGCCGAGGGCGTGGGAGGATGACGCAAGCCTGGCAGCGAACTCAGGCGCAACGACACCGCGTCCGATCGAAAGGCTGCCGGGAGGAGTTTTACATGCGCCGGATGCCGCGCGTTTCGTTGACACTTCTCGCTCTGACGTGCCTTTGCGGCTGCCGGTCGGGCACAAAGGACCACTCCGCCCACCTCGCCGGTTGGCGTCCCCCAGCCACGAATCCTCGCGAGCAGATCGTCAACGCCAACACCCACTTCGGACTGAATCTTCTGCATGACCTACGACAGGAGCGGCCGGATCAGAACACCATCATCTCGCCGCTGAGCCTTGGGCTGGCGCTTGCGATGACGTACAACGGGGCTGGCAGCACCACCAGGACGGCGATCGGCAAGACACTGCAGGTGAACGGTCTGGCCATCGAGCAGGTGAACCAGGAGTACAAGGCGCTCAGCGATGCTGTCCGGCACGCGGATCGGCGCGTTGAAGTAGACATCGCGAATTCGATGTGGGTCGGACGCGACTGCCACTTCCTGCCGGAGTTTCTCACATTGGGGCGCAAGTTCTACGATGCCCAGGCGTCCGGCATCGACTTCCAGAGTCCGGACGCGGCAGGGACTATCAATGCCTGGGGAAGCAAGCGGACCAAGGGGAAGATATCGGAGATCGTCAGCCAGCAGGAGCTGTCCGGGCAACCGGTCGCCGCGCTGCTGTTGGACGCGGCCTACTTCGGCGGCAAGTGGACGAATCCGTTTGAGAAGTTCGTGACCCAGCCGCGCAAGTTCAGGCTGCTGAAGGGGCAGGAGCGCGAAGTGCCGATGATGGCGCAACTCGGAGAGTACCTGTATCTGGAGACGCTTGAGTTTCAGGCCGTCAACCTGCCGTACGAGTCGGGCCGTCTGAGCTTCTACGTCTTCCTCCCGAAGGCCACGGATGGCGTGGAAAGCCTGTGTAAGTCGGTGACGCCAGAGAGCTGGCAGGGGTGGATGTCGCAGTTCGCTCCCCGGGAGGGCACTTTGAACCTGCCTCACTTCAGGGTGCAAGACGACCTGCACCTCGGCACGGCACTCAAGCACTTGGGCATGACGGACGCCTTCGCTGAGGGCCGCGCCGATTTCGGCCCCATGTGCGGAGGGGGCGTCTGGATCGACGACGTTCGACAGCGCACCTATCTGTACGTCCATGAGAGGGGAACCGAGGCAGCCGCGATCACCCAGATGATGATCTACGGGAGTATGATCATGCCGCACCGAGACCAGTTCGCTATGATCGTTGACCACCCGTTCCTTTTCGCAATCCGCGACAATGGGACGGGGGCCATCCTGTTCATGGGCGTAGTGGTGGACCCGGGGAATGCCGAGGGCTTCTTCGGTCGTCCCGGAGCCCGCTGATGTCGGGTCTTAAGCAATGGCGTTCACGCGTGCCCTGCCGGGGTTGTGGGGTCCCCGTCTGCAGTCGCCCTGCGGGCGTCTCAGACACCCCACAGCTTGGGTGAATGGCATCGGACCACAGCGCGTTTCCCGCGTAATTGGAGCAGTCATGCAACCCAAGTGGCACATCGCGTTTTGCAACGTCACCTACACCGAGTATGCCGGGGTCTCGTACCGGGACTACTACGGTTCGCCGGCGGTCATGTTAGAGACGCAGCTTGCGGCGAAGGAGTACGCCGAGCGACGCTTCGGCGTGGGGCGGTTCATCAGCCCCTTCGTGGATACTCCGGCCTGCGCCTTTGCGTCGCTTTTCGGCATGTCGGTGGTGATACCCGAGGAAGATGAGATCGCCTATCTGGACAGCACTCGGCCGGTGATCACCAATGTCGCAGACGCCGACCGGGTTCGCCTCGGCGACCCGAAGACCGATGGAATGATGGCGAAACGCTGGGAGGCCTGGCAGTATTACACGGCGCAGGGGTACAAGGTCGGGTTCGGGGGCTACGGCGGCGAGATCATTGGCACCGCCTGCGAGATCAGCGGCAACAGCGTGCTCGCGGGGATGGTGGAGGACCCCGTGAACGCGCGGCGGCTACTCGAAATCGTGGTCGAGGCCGAGGAGGCGCTTGCGGCGTTCGATGCCTCGCTCACGGGGGGCAAGTACGAGGGCTTCGCGTATACCGGAGACGACTTCTCGGGCCTGTTGTCGCCTGCGATGTACCGAGAGTTCGCGGTGCCGTGCTACCTGCGCTTGTACAATGGTCAGCAGACCCGGTTCATGCACAGTGAGTTGCTGCGCGCCGAGCATCTGCGGATCGCCCGCGATGAGGTAGGCATCACGGAGTTCCACGGAGCGGGCTGTAAGAACGTGACCCTGCAGGAAATGCACGATATCATGGGGCACCGATTCTGGGCCCAACTCACCCCGCAGGAGATGCTGGAGATGTCGCCGGCACAGATCGCGGACCGGATTGGCGAGTTCGCCCAGAGCGGCGCCGGCTATGTGCAGCTCTACCCCGGACGCGGCACGCCGGAGCGCAACATGGAAGCCGCCATCGCAGCGGCCCAGCGCGAGTGTCTCGGCGGCCCGGCAGGGTGAGGAGCGACGACGCGGCCTCACCCCCGGCCCCTCTCCTGAGCGCATACGGCGCGCCCAGGAGAGGGGAGAACGGCAAAGACAACGGCAACGACTGTCTCGCGTGGCGCGGGCGTCTCGCCCGCGATCCGGCTGTCCCGTCAGCCGCGATCCGGCAGGCGAGACGCCTGCCCCACGCGCCAGATACAGACTGGCAATCATCAAAGGAGGCCGTGAATGTCAGACCAGGTTCAGTTTGTGGTGCAGATCACCATTGCCGAGGGCGGGTTGGAGAAGTTCAAAGAGCTTGCGAAGGCTGCCGCCGACACTGTCGAGGCGCAGGAGCCTGGCACCATTGCCTACCGCTGGTATTTCAGCGAGGATCAGACCCAGTGCTACGTGTTGGAGTGGTACAAGAGCGCCGACTTGATCCCCGGCCACATGGAGTGCGTCGGGCCGATCCTCGTCGAGATGGGCGCGGTGTCGCATGTCACGCGCTTTGAGGTTTTTGGCAACGTGAGCGAGGAGATCAGGGCGGCGATGGCTCCGCTGGGCGCGAAGTTCCTCGGCTACTCGCACGGGTTCACGCGCTTGCCGGCGTAGGCTGCGGCGTCCCCGTCTGTCGTCGCGCTTTGCGCGCCACAGACACCTCGCGGCTTGGGATGGGCTGGTATGGCAGTGGCCGCGACAATCCTGTCGCGGATGGCCGTTGGCCGTTCCCCCTGCAATAACCGATCGGAGGCACAACATGCGACGATGCTCGGCCAGGTTGGCTTGCTGTTTGGTGCTGCTCGCTTTCGCCGTCACTCTTGCCGCATCGGCGGAGACGCTCGTCTCGGTAACTTTCGACCAGAAGGGCTGGGACCCAGGGACCTGGGTCATCGCGAAGAACCCCGGTGTCCCGCATCTTGGGAAATGGGTGCAGCGGGAGAAGTGCATCGAGAACGAGACCCCGACTGACCCCGCGAGGAAGTCGGCGCTCGACGCGACCCTCACCACGATGGTCTACGGCAAGCGCTTCGCGGGCGACTGCACCGCCGCCGCTACCTTCGAGATCGGAGCCGGAGCCGCGCCGGGGATCGTCATCGCCCAGGACTGGGCGCCCGACGCCGAGGGACAGCCGCAGTACGGCGAGTTCTACGAGGTGGTCATCTACGAGAAGGGCGTCAACCTCTGGCACCACTTCACCAAAGACGGCAAGCCCCTCTACGAACTGACGGCCTACTGCAATTTCTCTCTGAAGGCGGATACGGCTTATAAGCTGCAGGTGACAAGGAAGGCGAAGACGCTGGAGATGTCGATCGCCGGTCAACGGATGGGCGTATTGGTCCCAGCGCTCGCGAATGAGCTGTACTTCGGCGTTGAGGGCTGCGAGGGCGTGTGCCGCGTTTACGACTTCGCGGTGACGCGGTAGCTTCGGGCGGGGGTGCGGGCAGGTGCGTGCCGGGCTGTACGGGAATACCCGCGCTGTCTGCGGACTCCACCCGGAAGGCGGCCCTGCCCATGTCGATCGAGCCAGTCGCGCGCGATGCTGTGAATATCGGTTCCCGTCGGGAACTGCTGGTGGACGATTACCTGATCGAGTCGATGACCGCCGGCGCACAATTGCGCCTGCACCAGCCCGTGCGCCGGGAGATAGTCTTCAACACCGACGCGCCGTGGGAGGGCAACGCGTGCGCGTATCCGTCCATCGTGCCCTACGAGGGCGGCTGGCGCATCTACTACCACGGCGGCCACTATCGGCACAGCGGTCCGCCGGCGCAGGCTCTGGAGGACCATCCCTTCAATCTGTGCGTCATCGAGAGTGAGGACGGCCTGCACTGGCGCCGCCCCCAGGTGGGGCTGTTCGAGTTCGGCGGCTCGAAGGCCAACAACATCGTGCTACTGGCGGAGGCCGTCGCCGAGATCGCCGGCGATCCGGCGCACACGGCGGTCCTGCGAGACGAGAACCCCAATTGCCCTCCCGAGGCCCGGTACAAGATCGTGATCGCCTCGTGGACTCCGCCGGCGCTATTCCTCATGCAGTCGGCGGACGGCATCCACTTCTCGCTGGCCAGCGCCGAGCCGATCATCACCGAAGGCGCATTCGACTCGCAAAATCTTCTGTTCTGGGACCCGGTGCGCCGGGAGTATCGTGAGTACCACCGGGGCTTCAACGAGGGCCTCCGCGACATCATGACCGCCGTTTCGCCGGACCCGCTGCATTTCCCCGCGCCCCAGTGGCTGCAGTACCCTGACGCGCCCATCGAGCAGCTTTATACCAACCAGATCCAGCCATACTATCGCGCGCCGCACATCCTCATGGGGTTCCCGGCGCGGTATGTGGAGCGCGAGTGGTCGGAGCCGCTGTATGCCCTGCCGGGCCTCGACGAGCGCCTCGCGCGGGCGCAGGTTCACCCGCGGTACGGCGGCGCGATCACCGATGCGGTGTTCATGACCAGCCGCGACGGCCTGAGCTTCAAGCGCTGGCCCGAGGCGTTCATCCGCCCCGGCCCAAGGCTTCGCGAGAGCTGGGTGTACGGCGATAACTACATGTTCTGGGGGATGATTGAGACGCCGTCTGCGATTGAGGATGCGCCGAACGAGCTATCGCTCTACGCGAGCGACGGCTACTGGGAGAGCACTTACAACAGCGTGCGCCGCTACTCGTTGCGGCTGGACGGCTTCGTGTCGGCCAATGCGCCGCTTAGCGGGGGAGAGGTCGTCACTCGGCCACTGATCTTCGACGGCGGCAATCTTGTCCTGAACGTCGAGACTTCCGCCGCGGGCGACGTGCAGGTGGAGATACAGGACGCCAACGGGCAGCCGATTGAGGGCTACGCTTTGGCTGACTGTCCGCCGATTCTTTGCGACAGCCTGTGCCACGTGGTCCGCTGGCGGCTTAGGGGCGGCGACTTGAGGCCGCTGGCCGGCCGCCCGGTGCGGGTGCGATTCGTCCTCCGCGACGCCGACCTGTACGCTTTCCAGTTCGTGCCTTACCAGCCCGCCCCGCCCCCGCCGGACCTGACGGGCATCAATTTCTCGGCGCTATAGGGAGGGCTTGACCACAAGGACACAAGGGCACTAAACGGCCAGAGCACACTCACTGCCGTTTCGTACTTTCGTGTCTTCGTGGTCAGAATCGCTATCAGTTCCTCCCTCCGCGCGGCGCAGACCGGCTTCTCAGGCCTTACTCCCACTGGACCTCACTGGGGAAGGCCACATCCAATTGCACGGTCATCTTGTCGTCGGCGGTCACTTGCTTCCCCTGATCGCTCATGATGAGGAACAGGCGCGCCTCGAACGCGTCTTGCTTCCACTGTCGCAGGTCCTGGATGGCCCAGTTCGGCGCGGGCGACGCTTCGCTTCTCTTCCCCGTAGATACCCTGGCAGTGAGCGTCATCGCCCCATCCGCGCCCGGTGCGATTTGCAGCGTCTCCGCCGGGAGGGTGGCAAGCTGCCATCCTTGTTCGTTGAGCTGCGGCGGCAGCAGAATCCGCCGAAGGTCTGCCGTTTCGGCGGAGGGCCTCCCGACAAGGACAGCATGGCCCGCGTAGGCCTCCGTTGGCAGTAGCAACGACACCTGCAGGCCGTCGAGCGTCATCGTCTTCGTGAACCCAAGCTCGTAAGTGACGCGGAACTCCTTCGGTTTCGGCCTGATGACCTCGACGAACCGCACCGCTCCGCCGTCGGTGTTCGGAACGGGCAGCAAGCCCTCGCACCGCCGCGCAGAGCCGGGCTTCGTGATCGTGGCTGTCGCGGTCTCCTGCCCCGCGTGCGTCCACTTGGGGCCGTGCGCGTTGAGTTCGAGTGTCGCAATGGTCTTTCCATCCGACATGATCTGGATGCCGCCCTGAGGCAGGAGCTTTGCGGTCAGAGGCCCGTCGGCGAGGGCTGTGCAGACAGTACATGCGAGCAAGGCGAAGATGACCAGCAGCGAAACCAAATGCCCAATGTAACGCGAACTCATCAATACCACCTCAGTTCATGGCGACGGCCGGTTGGCTTGTAGGGAGTTGCGGTTAAGGGACGACATTCCCGGCACGGAAGTTCGGGGCCAGGGGGCGAATCCCTTGTAGAGACGAGGTTGTCTTTTCAGATAATGTGCCGGACGACTTCCTACGCCTCGGCCGCCTGCAGCGACCATTTCTTTCTTCCCCCCGGAGGGAGGCGAAACGACAACGACACGGCGATGGCTCGCGGGCGAGACGCCCGCGCCACGCGGTATCCGGCCTGCGTCACACGGTATCCGGCCTGCGCCACGCGGCTCAGTTGGCCATGCCGCGTGACGAAGCTTGTTTCGGCTTGTGGCGGAACCTGAGGCGAGTTACTCTGTCATACGATTCGGCAACTCACACCGGGTTCTCCGCGAATCTTACAACGGCGTGAACCGGAGAGATAACCTGAACGTCTTTCCGCATATCGTCAACTCATTTGGGCTCATGGTGCTAACAGTGTTCAAGATGACATCACGTCTCGGTCTCCGCCTTGCATTGTGTAGTTTCCTCCTGGTTGTCTGGCTCGCAACCCCATCTGCCTTCGCCGCGCAGTCGCGTTCGTGGCGCATCGGCGTCGGCGGTGGATGGGCGACAGGGTTCACCGGTGTTCTCGCCCTGTACGGCCTCCCGAATGAGCATATTCTCGACCGCGAGATGGGCTCGCCATCTGACTTGCAGAAGTTCGATATGGTGCTCCTGTCCTACCCGACTTGCGGTATCGCGCAGATGAACTCGGCGGTCGAAGAGTATGTGCGCAACGGGGGGATCGCCATCTACGAGACCCCCTGCACGCCCTCGGTCGCCATGATTCCGGGCCGGCGCATCCCCGCCCAGAAGGGCCCCAACACGGTCTATACCAGCGACACCCCGGTCACATCGGGCCTCACGAGCTTGGTGCTGCCTACTCAGCAGCAATACGCGACGAGCATCATCCCAAGCGACCCCAACGTCAAGGTCCTGGCGCGATTCACCGACAATGGCGCGCGCGCGGATGTACAGGGCAGGTTCGTCGACGGCAGTCAGGGCTCGCCCGCGATCATCATGGCCGACTACGGGAAGGGCAAAGTCGTTTGGTCCGGTTTCAGCATCAGCACGTGGGCGGCGCTGTACGGGCGACAGTATGTTGAGCCGTTCATCGTCAAACTGCTAAGCGAGCTGTCCGATGGGCAAGTCACGCCGCGCTTCACCACACAGATGGAGGGGGTGGACAATCTCATCACGGAGCCGCGCCCGTACCGAGTGAACCTGCAGCGGCGTGTGCCGAAGGGCACGGCGGCGATGCCCGCGAAGGCCGAGGTCCTGGAGGGGAACGCAGACAGCGTCGATGAGTTCGACCTGTACGGCAAGCTCGCGCCCGGCGTCGAGGCCACCGCGTACGTTGCCTATTTCAATGCGAAGTGGAACCGGGCCGTGCGTTTCGCCAAGAATGCGGTGTCCATTGTCAACGTCAATGACGGCAGGGACACCGTTTTGCGTAGTGCGGCCCTTCCTGCGGCGAAGGCGCCTCGCGACATCGTTATCAAGCGCCGGTGGGGGGCCGTGGCCGTCTATGTGGACGGTGTCCCGTTGGTTTCGGCTTGCGACGGCGCGCCGCTGCTTGGAGTTGTGGCGGACGCAGGTATTACAGACGCGGGCTATCAGCCTGTGGGCAAAGTGTACTTCGCCGACGACTTCATGCGCACCGCGAAGGAAGCCAACCCGTGGGAGACTGTGACAGGCGCCTGGCATCTGGTGCAGACGGAAGGCCAGCCCTCGATGGGAGCCAACCCCTTCAGATACGAGGGAGTGGCCGATACTGCCGGCATCACCACTACGGGGCAGTGGTTCTGGGACGACTACTCCATGGAGATGTCGGTGTTCCCGGAGGGGGCCGCTTGCGGCGCAATTGCGCATTACCAGGACCAGGACCATTTCATCCTGATCCGTCTTTCGTCCCCCGCCGACGGCAAGGGCAAGTTGTCGATCATCCGCAGGACCAAGACAGGCGACGTCGAACTCGCTTCCGCCCCAGTTGTCTGTGAGCGGCAGCGTTGGTACAAGCTTGGCCTGCGAGTCACCTCCGGCACGATCGAGGCCCTGCTCGACCGGAAAGTCGTCGTATCGGCGCCCGACTCGCAGCTCGGCAACGGCTCGGTCGGCATGTACGTCGAGGGCGGGAAAGCGCAATTCGACGATGTCGTGGTGAGCTCATGGCGGGGCACGCCCTGTCCGGCCTCCGGCTGCGGGCCGTGGGAGTGGGCGGTGGAAGGCAGCGGTTCAGCCGCTGGGCGTTGGGGCTTCAGCCCGAAGGCCGGCACGAGCGGCGCTGTCACCGCTTCGGCCTCCGATGGCGCACGGGCGCTTAGTCCGTATAACGCCTATGAGGACGGGACCTTCGCGGCGGATATCAAGCCTGCTGCCCACTCTGAGACCGGGTTGTTTGTGCGATACCAGGGGCACGAGGATTTCGTCCTGGCGAGCCTCGCCCGCGACAAGTCCGGCAAGTTGTTCGCGCTTCTGCGCGCGCGGATGAATGGCCGCGACCAGGCGCTCGGGTCGGCGGCGGTGTCGGGTGACGCAAGCGATTGGCACCGCCTGGTGGTCGAGACGGTGGGCCACACGCTCGCCCTGCAGGTCGACGGCAAGCCCTGCCTGTCCGCCGAGGCTCCTGTCGCCGAGCGCGGGGCGGTGGGCCTCCAGGTTCGCGGGAGCGGCGCGTTCCGCGACTGGTCGTTCGTACCCGGCCCCTCGGGGGAAGATGTGAACGACACGCCTACCCCCCCCTATGCCGGGATCATTGACAAGAACTCCTGGGCCGGACGGGCCGGCGCGTGGCACGCAGACCCCGCGAACCTCGACACCTTCTGGCACATGGGTTACTTCCCGCACGATGTGGACTTTCGCCTGGGCGTGTATCGGAACTCCGCGCCCACGACCTCGGCGAAGGTGATGTTGTCGTCCGGGCGCGCCGTGGGCACCGGCTACCTGCTCACCACGACCCACGATTGGTCGCAGTCGGCGATCCGCGTGGAATTGGCCCGCGAGGGCAAGACGGTCGCTTCCTGCCCGGTCAGCCTGGCATCGGGAGCGGATCGCTATTGTGTCTCGCTGCGCCGGGAGGGCGGGCTTTACACCGCGAGCGTCGATGACCGAGATGTGTTTGCTTTCCAGGACCCTGCGCCATTGAGCGCGACGAGCCTCGGCTTCCAGATCCTCGGCGGCGGTCTGGTCCACCCGAACGACACGCGCGTCAGCTCCCCGGACCTGCGCAACTACACGTTCGATTCCGCGCCGACCGACTGGTTCATCAACAGCGGGACGTGGGACATCGCCAGCCGCTGGTCGTGCACGCCGGGTTGGACCTGGTTCTCGGGCGTTTCGACCGGCGACGCGCTGATTCGCACCAAGGCGAAGTATGCGGGCGACCAGAACGTGCAGTTCTATGCCGGAGCGAAGATGATGCCGACGGCGAACGGGGGATACTGGGAGGCGATGCGCGACATCATCGTCGGCCTGTGCGGCAGCGAAGATCCGGCCAAGGGGTACCGATTCACGATCCAGTCCAGCGCGGGGGGCACGTACCTGACCAAAGACGGGGCTGTCGTTGCCCAGGCCGACCGCTTCGCCCTCACGCAGATAGCGATCCACAACGACTGGACGCACTTCAGTGCGGCGAAGGAGGGCAACAAGCTCTCCCTGAAGTGGTGGGGCCGCACGATCCTCGAATATGTGGACCCGACGCCGCTGGAGGGTGGTTACGTGTGGCTGGGGACGGTCAACAACGGCATCATGATCCCGCGGGTGACGATCTATGGGAGGCAGGCGGGGTAGCCCCCCATTACTCGATGTGCCTTCAATACACACAGAACTGCGGGACGGATCAACAACTCTGACCACGAAAACACGAAGTCACGAAAAACGGCAGGCAATGCGTCGTTTCGACGCCCCTGCCGTTCTTAGTGATTTCGTGTCTTCGTGGTTACATCCTCTCGGAACCCAGTCCCCTGACGCCGCCCTCGGGCGAGACTCCGTGGCCGATTCTCATCCCCAGCGCGTCATTCCCGTAGGCTTGCACATACGCGTACGGCATCCGTGCGTAGCCTTTGTCACCCCAGCCGGTTCCGGCGTGGTTGCGGAAGATGACCGTTCCGCCGCCGGGCTGCGAGGCGTCGTCCTTATACCCGACCAGGATGATGCTGTGGCCGTCGAACACCTGTCCCTCCGGCGGCATCGCCAGGATGTTGCCCGGCAGGTACTTCTCCTGATTCGGCCAACGCATCCCGATCACGACCGGGTGGCCCGAAGCGAGGCTCTTGCGGATGCGCCAGAGCATCGCGTCTGACATGCCGGTTTTCACATTCCAGCGCTTGATCCATCTCCCTGTGACGTTCCGCCGTGTCAAGGCATTCGTCTTCGCCCTATCTGATGGTGACGCCTTCGGATCGAAAGCCTTCTGGTACGGCCAAAGCTTCGCCTCGCATACCCCGTATGCGGCGATGCTGTTCAGAGCGTCTGAGAAGAACGTGCCGTCGGACTCGCGGCCATTTGTCTGGTGCGAGGCCCAGTTGAGAAACTCCTCGGACAACAGCACCGTCTTGCCACTGTCCACGGCAAGCTCGAACTCCATGAGTCCGGTCATGGCGAACACCGAGCAGGTGCCGCGCGGGCTTTGGTTCTTCGGCGTGAGGCCGAAGTCGGCGAACCGAGGGCGCAGATCGACTTCCGCCGGAAGCTCACGGCCGGCGCGCGGCGGCCGGTCGCCCGCCTGTGGCGCGGCATGAACGGTTGCTGCGGCGGCAAGAGCGACGAACGCCATGATGATGCCTCCGGCGGCGCGTGTCATATCAGGTAGAACTCCGTCTGACGGCCGTCGATGGGCCGGCAACCCTCGGTGGTGAAGATCACGTCTTCTTCAATCGGCATGGTGACCTTCTGGCCGCCCCATTCCGGCACTGTGTCGCGCACGCAAAGCTCCATCGTGAACGAGTAGCCGTGCTCCAGCTTCACATCGCCCCGTCCGGCGCAGTTCTCCTGCTCCCACGGCAGCCCGATCAATGGGCCCGGCTCGTGCAGGAAGTGCCCCAGCGAGTGCGAGTAGATGCGCGGCTCGGGGAGGCCCTCCGCTCGCGCTTGGCCGAGGATGTTCGCCAGAAGTTCGTTGCCGGTCAGCCCCTGGCGAAACTCTCCCATGAAGACCTCCTGCAGGCGGTTGGCCTTGCGCAGAAGCGCCCTGAGGCCCTCCGGCGCGCCCGTCTCACCCGGCAGAAGCACGTAGGCCATCTGCTGGTGGTCGCTGTTCAGGCCGAGATGCCGGATGCCCACATCCGAGTGGATCATGTCGCCGGGGCGGATGACGCGGTCGTCGGGACCGAACCACTCGCGCACCGCGTCGCTGCGTACGATGTCGAAGAAGGGCTTGAAGGCCATCTCCAGCCCCAGCCCCGACGCCCGTTCCCAGTAGTGCCACTCGAGGTCGTCGGTCGTAGTCAAGCCGGGGATGATCGCCCTGCAACTGAAGCATTCGGCCAGGAGCGCATGGGCCACACTCGCGACATGCTCGTAGAGCTGCGCCTCGTCGTCGCTGAGCGTCGCCAGCCAGCGCGTCGCCGCCGCTTCGGCGGATTGCAGGCGCGCCGCATACTCCTCGCCGAGGGCCGCGACAAGCTGCAGGTACAGGTTGTGCGTCAGTCCGCCCGCCGCCCACTGCACCGCGCCGGTGTTGATGCCGATGTGCCGGGGCTTGCGCTCCTCAACGACTTGCCGCAGAAGCGCCCACTGCTCCTCAAACCGCTGCCCGCTCCAGGGCTTGTCATACAGGCCCTTCGTGTTCGTCATAGACAGGTTGATGCGCTCGATTCCGGCCTCGCCGTGGTCGGAAAACACGAGGCATTGCAGGATCGGGCACCAGGTGTCGAACGGGATGAGCGTCTTGAAGACGGGATCGAGGTCGTCCTCCTGGCAGAGGATGATCCACATATCCAGGTTCGCCTCGCGCATGGCGACCGGCAGAATCGTATTCAGCCGCTTCTCCAGCACTTGGCGTGCGAGACCGGCTCGCTCTCGAATGCTCAGCACTTGTGGAAAAGGCTTATCTGCCATGATGGCGCACCTCACTGGCAGGTTGTTCGATGTTCCGGGGCGCGCGACCTTCCGAGACTGCGCGAATCCCGCTATAATGGGGGCGCATCAAGCGATGCGACACGCCGCACCGCCGCGCGTCTCTCCCGCGCGGCAGAAAGGTTGCCATGAGAGTTACGATTTTCGGTTCAGGTTACGTGGGGCTTGTCACCGGCGGCTGTCTCGCCGAGGTTGGCAATGACGTCGTGTGCGTGGACGTGAACGCCGAGCGCATCGAGCGGCTCATTCGCGGCGAGGTGCCCCTTTACGAGCCGGGCCTCGCCGACATCCTGCGGCGCAACGAGCAGGGCGGCAGGCTGAAGTTCACCACCGACGCCGCCGCGGGTGTCGCGCACGGGCAGTTCCAGTTCATCTGCGTGGGCACGCCGCCGGATGAAGACGGCTCGGCCGACCTCAGCTACGTGCTGGCGGTCGCGCGCACCATCGGCGAGCACATGACCGACTACCACGTGATCGTCGACAAGTCCACCGTGCCGGTGGGCACAGGCGACAGGGTGCGCGGTGTCGTGCAGGCGACGCTTGCCGAGCGCGGCGTGACGGCGGACTTCGATGTGGTGTCGAACCCGGAGTTCCTGAAAGAGGGCGCGGCGGTCGCCGATTTCATGAAGCCGGATCGCATCGTCATCGGGACCGACAGTGCGAGAGCGCTGGAGCTTCTGACCACTCTGTACGCGCCCTTCAACCGCAACCACGACCACCTCGTTCTGATGGACGTGCGCTCCGCTGAACTCTGCAAGTACGCGGCCAACGCGCTCCTCGCAACCAAGATCAGCTTCATGAACGAGATGGCGAACATCGCGGAGCATCTGGGGGCGGACATCGAGCGGGTCCGTGTCGGCATCGGCGCAGATCCACGGATCGGCTACCACTATATCTACCCCGGCTGCGGGTACGGCGGCTCCTGCTTCCCGAAGGACGTTCGCGCCTTGGAGTTCACCGCCGGCGAAGCCGGCTATGCGGCGAAACTCCTCCGCACTGTGGACGCCATCAACTCGCGCCAACGTCAGGTGATCTTCCGCAAGATCATGCGCCACTTCGGCGGCGATATTGCGGGCCGCACGTTCGCCGTGTGGGGCCTGTCCTTCAAGCCGAACACCGATGACATGCGCGAGGCCCCCAGCCGCGACCTCATGGAGGCGCTGTGGGAGGCAGGGGCGAGGGTCCAAGTCTACGATCCGGAGGCTATGCCGGAGGCCAGACGGGTGTACGGGCAGCGCGACGACCTCATCCTCTGCGATACCCCGATGGCTGCCCTCGCGGGGGCTGACGCGCTGGCGGTCATTACCGAATGGAACGTCTTTCGCAGCCCGGATTTCGCCGCGATCAGAGCGGCCCTCGAAGCGCCGGTGGTGTTCGACGGGCGCAACCTGTACGACCCGAAGATGATGGCGCGGGAAGGCTTCGCCTACTACGCCATCGGGCGCGGGCGGTAGGGCTGATCCAGGCGTTGCTGATTGAGAGTCCTTGACCAGAATGGCAGGATGGCTAAACGGCCTTGACACCTTGGGGGATTGCATCCCCCAAACCCCCGCAATCGCTAACATCAAAGGCCTTTGGGGATGCGGGGGGGCTGGGATTGGCATCGCGTAACGATCTTCCTGCGATCCCCCGGGAAGTGAGGGCGTTGGTATGCTTGGATGCCTACAACCCTACCCAAAGGCTGAACGCTGACAGAGCAGTAGAGCCGGGGAGGCTGCCGTGTGGGTTCTGGGGGCGCGCTCCGTCCCCGGCTCCTCATTCCCTCCCAGTAGTTCTACGTCATTCATCTGCGTCGCTCCACGATGCAGTTACTATTATGGATACACGCCACGTGAGAGCGTGCGGCACGCCCCTGACACCCGCAGTATAGCGTCACCCCCTCGACACAACGACACTGCGGCGTCTGCACTGCCGGCCCTGCAGGGCTCTTCCTCAATGTGTGTGGGTAGATGCCATGAACTGGTCTTGGCCGGGGTCCTATATCAGGGCGTAGACGAATCCGTTGTTGTCGCGTCCGCCAGGACGCTTGGCGAGAAGCGCCCCTCAGCCGGATGCTTCAGCGTCCGGTTCAGGGCCGGTAGTGGGGTC
>CAYWBK010000031.1:20734-24523 GCA_964455745.1 uncultured Armatimonadia bacterium | reverse complement strand
GCAGCCCGGGGATGTCCTCCCAGGCGACCAGGCCGGCAAGGGCGCAATTCGCCAGGATCGGCACCGCGAAGGTGCGGTCCGCGCCGTAGATCGCCTTGATCGCCGTCACACGGTCCGCCGGCGCGCTGCCCGCCAGCGTAGTGATGTATTGCTCCGCCCGGTCGATGACGCCCGCTTCTGCGCGTGGGGCGGGCGCACGTCCCGGAACGGGACTACCGCCCGCCGGAGACGTTGCCGCGATTCGCAGGGCCGATAAGCTAAGCAGCGACGTAGCAAGATTGCTTCGACTATCGGGCGTGTCGCCCCATCCCCCGTCGGGGTTCTGATCCTCTTCCAGCCACCGGATCCCCGCCTCGATCAACTCGCGGTCGTCCATACATCCGGCCAGCGCCAGCGCGCTGATGGCCGTAGCCGTCGCCAGCGCCGAGGATGAGAGCCGGCCTTCCCAGTACCCGTCCGAGTTCCGCCGGGAAAGTAGATGCTCCCGCGCCGTCGCCAGAGCCGAGCGAAGCCGCTCGCGATCAATCATCCTTCCGCCTCACAAGTTGTCGCCTCCCAAGCAGTGGCCTCCCAAGTAGTGGCCTCCCAAGCAGTGGCCGCGACAATCCTGTCGCGGGTGAGGGCCGGGGGGGCTTGCCGTTCCCCCCTTCCCTCCGAGGGAAGGGGGGAGGGGGGATAGGAAGCCGTTTGCCGTCTCCCCTCCAGCAGTGGCCGCGACAATCCTGTCGCGGCCGTCTCAACGGCCGTCGACAAGATTGTCGGGGCCACGTTTGGTTCGTCGCCCTCACCCTCCCGCCTTCCGGTAATGCCGGCCAAACAGCCACCGCCACTGCGCGACCTGGCCCTTGCCGAGCATCTGCAGCAAGACGCGCTTGCCCAGCGGCACCCCGGCCTCGGTCTGATCGCCCCAGAAGATGCGCGCCACGCCGGGGAAGTTGAACTCGTAAGCCTCGCGGATGAGCTGCCAGTGGATCCGCCGCAGCTTCATGCCGTCCGGCGGGAATTGCCCGTGGATCGGCGCATAGAGCACCGGGAAAACCGTCACCGGCTGGTCCCGCAGCGCCCGCACCCACTCCAGGCACCGGCGCACATCGGCATCGCTCTCGCCGGGGAGGCCGACCACGAGGCTGAGCATCGGCTCGAACCCGGCCCGGCACAGCCGGCGCACCTGCTCCGCGCTGTGATCGCCCCAGTCCTCAGGCCGCACTCCGCCCAGTTTCGCCCCGCCGCCATTCGCCTGTAGAAGCTCCCCGGAAGCCGTCTCCACCCCCAGGTTCACCCACGGATGACGCTTCCCGTTCCCGACGAGGTAGCCGCGCGCTTGCGAGAGCTCGTCATCGCTGAACTGCGCGACGCTTGAGATATTTGTATGATCGACCTGGATAATGCGCAGGTCCGCGAGGCCCCTGACCTGCCGCAGCAGGTCCAGTACCCTCGCCGGCTCACAGCGGATGCCCCGCGAGCCGTAGCGCAGAATGTCCTCGCTGAGCAGCGCCACGCTCGTGTTGCCTGCGGCGATGTTCGTCGTGCAGTCCGCGAGGATCGTCTCGATGGGCAGATGGACCATCGGAACTGTGGCGATGGTGCAGAACTGACACCCCAATCCGCAGCCCCGGCTGGTCTCAACCACGCTCATGGTGCTGGCCCCGCGAATCGCCGGGATGGCCTCCCCGGCGACAGGCGCTCCCTGGATCGTGCCGGAGACCTCGCTGCCTGCGGCCAGGTCGGTGAACACCGCCGCCGCGTTGCCCTCGGCGTAGCCGATGACCACATGGTCGATCCCGCAGTCACCGCGCGCCGTGGAGTCCTGGTCGAGCTGCCACGCTCCCGGCCCGCCCACGATCACGCGGGCCTGCGGGGCTTGTGCCGCCCGCAGCGCCCGAACCTTCGCCATCAGCTCGCGGAACGCCGCCAAAGGGTAGATGTCGCCGCCGACTACCCCGACCATCGTCGAACTGCTCATGCCCAGGCCTGTCGGCTCGCCCGAACTCACCCCGATGACCTTCGTCGCCGGGCCGATCACTTCAGCGAGATGCGCGTCATCGACGACCGCGACATCCGAGGCGGCGAACCCGCCTGCCAGCAGCGCTGCCTCGATGCGCCGCAGCCCCAGCGGCGCGACGAGCGCCCTCCCCCCCGGATGCGCAGCCCTCGGGGCCAGCAGGCGCTCCCGGATGATCCGTGGCGTCTTGGTGGTCTGGCTCGCAGCCATCATGCCGTCGAGCAGCACCTGGTAAGCCGCCATCAGGGTGCGGTCGGCGGTCAGGACAATAGAAAAGCCGTCATGCAAGGCCAAAGCCTAGTCTCCCTGTGTCATCCGGTCGAGTTGGTCGATCAGCGCGTCGATCTCATCCAGTGCCGCGCTGCGCGGCTCTTCCGCGCCAGCGGCCACGGCCAAGGGCCGCCCGCATTCCGGGCACTTCCCGCCCCCGGCGCTCCCGTCGCGCTTGACGGGACCGTCCTGGCCGCAGACCGGGCACTGCTGTTCCGTCCGGGCATAGAACATCCTCTTCGCGGCGGCGTCTAACTCTACAAATTCGCCCGGCGCGCCCGAGATCGCCCGGTCCTTGTCGTATAGCGGGAACATGATCGCCGACTGCGGACAGATCCGCGCGCAGGCGGGGCAGCCATGCTTGCAGTTGTCCGGCTGCGTCACCCGCACGCGCCCCTCCGCGTCGAGTTCATAGACCCCGAAGAGGCAGAACTGCAGGCAGTGCTGGCAGTTGACGCATCGCTCTTCGTCCACCACCGGGTACCAGCGCTCCTCAGAGGCCACCGCCGCCGACCCGACCTCCGTCACCGCGCCGGGCGCGCCGGTCACAATCTCTTCTGGCAGGGAGCCAATCAGCGCCTGTAAAGCGTTATCGACTGTGGAGAACTCGCGGAGGTCAAGCGTGGGCAGGCCGCCATCAATTCCGTGACGGCTCAGCAGCCGGCTCATCGGCCGAGGGTGCAGTCGTCCGAACACCGCGGCCAGTGATCGCAGCATCCCGAGAGCGGCCCATACGGGGTCGTCCTCCGGCAGATGGTATAACGGGGGGCAGAGAAGCACATCGAACCCCCGCGCAGCGACGGAGGCGGCGAGTTGATCCTCGTCGATACCGTGCCCGTCGCGGTCCGATGCGCGTTCGATCAGAACGCAGGGGCGTTCAGGCGTCGCAGTCGTCTTCGGTGATTTGCTAATCATGTTCATCGCTTCCGTCATGCGACCCCGTCATTGCCCGCGAAGTAGTGCGCGGTGCGGCGCAGGACGTGTGAGGCGCGCGTAGGACGCGTGGAGCGGGCGTCTCGCCCGCCAATGCCGTTCGTCGTTGTCGTCCGTCGTCTCCCCCTCTCCACTCGTGGAGAGGGGGCAGGGGGGTGAGGTGCCGTTTCCCCTCCATTCGTGGAGAGGAACGTAGCCCCCGCAGGCGGCCACGGGGGTGAGACGCTGTCAGTCGTTCCCCTCCCGGTACGGGAGGGGTGCCCGCGCAGCGGGCGGGGTAGGGCCGTTCCGCCGTCTTTGCCGATCACAGGCCGAGTATAGAGGCCCGGAATACGCGTGGTCAAGGGCTGCCGAATGTAGTAAACTGCCGCCGCAATAAACGCCCGGCACCCGTGCTTGGGCGTGTTGATTGCCAGGTGCACGATGGCCAGACCGTCCTCAACTCCCGAGCATTCCGGCGCTCGGGCCCAGAAACTCATCGCATACGGTATCCCCGGTTTGTTCGCGGCTCTTGCCGTGGCCGGTGTGTGGCTTTGGCTGCACACTCGGCCACAGGTGGCGGATATCGAACCGCGCGTGGCGAC
>CAYWBK010000031.1:0-20634 GCA_964455745.1 uncultured Armatimonadia bacterium | reverse complement strand
CTGTGCCGAACCTCCCCGGCGCATGGACAGGCTTCCGGGGGGCCAACCACGATAACATAAGCACCGAAGGCACCGCTTTGGCCTCCGGTTGGGGGCCTTCCGGACCCCGGAAGCTGTGGCAAATCGCCCTGGGGGAGGGCCATGCCGGGGCGGCGGTGCTCAATGGCCGCGTCTACGTGCTCGACTACGACCAGGCCGCCCGCGCCGACAAGCTGCGCTGTTTCTCCCTCGCCGACGGACGCGAACAGTGGTCGCAATCGTACCCGGTCGAGGTGAAGCGCAATCACGGCATGTCCCGCACCGTCCCCGCAGTCACCTCGCAATATGTCGTCACTTTGGGGCCGAAGTGCCATGTCATGTGCTGCGACGCCACCACCGGCCGCGTCGCCTGGCGGATCGACCTCGTATCCCAGTGGGGCGCTACGGTCCCGGAGTGGTACGCCGGGCAATGCCCCCTCATCGACGGGAACCGTGTGATCCTCGCCCCGGCGGGCAAGGCGCTGGCTATCGCGGTGGACATCGCCTCCGGCAAGGTCCTCTGGCAGACCCCAAACCCCCGTGGCTGGCGGATGACGCACTCGTCGCTTGTCCCGACCGTTTTCGACGGCAAGCGCATGTACGTGTACTGCGGCAGCGGCGGGGTCGCAGGCATCTCCGCCGACAACGGCCAGCTTCTGTGGGATACCACCGAGTGGGTCGTGAGCACTGCGACGGTCCCGAGCCCGGTGCCGATCGGCGACGGCCGCATCTTCCTGTGCGGCGGGTACAATTCCGGCGCGATGATGCTGCAGCTTCAGAATTCCGGCGGGAAAATCGTGCCGAAATCCCTATACCGCCTGCAGCCCGCCGTCTTCGGCTCCGATCAACAGACTCCGATCTACTATAATGGTTATATCTACGGCGTCATCCCCGGCGGGATGCTCGCCTGCCTGGACCTCAGCGGCAGACAGGTGTGGAACAGCGGCACGAAACGCTTCGGCTTGGGACCTTATGTCCTTGCCGGCGGGATGCTCTATGTGCTCAGCGACCGAGGCGAACTGTCACTGGCGCAGGCAACGCCGTCGGGCTTCAAACTCATGGCTGACGCAAAGATACTCACCGGGTCCGACGCCTGGGCCCCGATCGCAATCGCCGGCGGGCGGCTTCTGGCCCGCGACGTAACCACGATGGTCTGCCTGGACATTGCGAGACAGTGAGATGCGTAACTACTATGTGCTTCATCGTCATATAGAGGATCGCGTGGAGCGGGCGTCTCGCCCGCTAAAGGCCGTTCGCCGTTCGTCCTCCCTCATCCGCCGCAGGCGGCCATGCGGGAGGGGTGCCCTGCGCAGCGGGGTGGGGTCGGGCCGTTCGGGCCGCACCGCGGCCGCCTTCTCTGTTGTCGCCCTACTCCTGCTCATCGCCGTCCTCGCCGGCTACGTGCTCTACAACCGCGCCGTGAACGACGCCGTGTACAACGCCGCTACGGCGAAAGATGCGCCGAGAGAGGTCCCTGCCACCGGGCAGCCCCTCCCACAGGTGCCCACGTGGCGCCTCGTCGGGCAGATCAAGACCGACATGCAAGACCCTCGGGGGATTGCCCTCGGCCCGACGGGCGACCTCTATATCGCCGGGGATCAGCTTGTTCGCGTCTTTGGCTCCGACGGAACGAAGAAGTCGGAGTTCGCGGTGCAGGGCAAGCCCCGCTGCCTGGCTGTGGACGCCTCCGGCGTCGTCTACGTCGGTGTCGGCGATCACGTCGAGGTCTTCGCCCCCGACAGCCGCCTGCAAGCCGAGTGGCCTGCTCCCGGAAAGGGCAGCTTCGTCACCTCGATCGCCCTCGCGCCGGATGCGGTTTGGGTCGCCGATGCCGGCCGCCGCCTCGTCGATCACTACGACCGCACCGGCCGATTCGTCGGCAGCATCGGCAAGCGCGACGATGCGCGCAAGATTCCCGGCCTGTTGACCCCCAGCCCGCATCTCGATGTGGCGATCGCGTCCGGCGGCCTGATCGTGGTCACGAACCCCGGGCGACACGTCGTGGAAACTTACACGGCGCAGGGGGAGTTAAAAGGATCGTGGGGCCGCGCATCCAACGACCTCGACGGCTTCTGCGGCTGCTGCAACCCCACTGATATCGCCGTACTGCCCGACGGCAAGATCGCGACCAGCGAGAAGGGCCTCCCCCGGGTGAAAGTCTATACCCCCGCCGGCGCGCTCGAGAGCCTGGTGGCCGAGCCGCCAGGCATCTCCTCGGCGGCCGTCGGCATCGACTTGGCCGCTGACGCGAAGGGCCGCCTCTGGGTGCTCGATCCGGTGGCGAAAGTCGTGAAAGTGTACGGAAGGTAGACGCATCGTGAACAACGAGAGCAATGACCGTCTCGAGGACCGTCTCGGAAACCGCCGCGAGTTCCTGATCGCCGCTGCAAGGTGGGCGCTCTTCGGCCTGCTGGGCGGCGGCACGGCGCTTCTTCTTGCCCGCCACGGCAGCGAGTGCCTGCGCCCGCAGTCGTGCCGGGCTTGTGTCGAGTTCACCGGCTGTCCTCTGCCCAGAGCCATCGCCGCGAGGCAGGAAGCCGGCGGGGGTGAGGCCTGTGGCTGACGAACCGAAGAAGATCACCCGGCGCGAAGTCGTGGCGCAATTGGCTCGCGGGGCGGGCCTTCTCGCCTGCAGCGGCGTCATCGGCTCGCTCGTGGCCCGGCATGATGCGGAAGGCTACGTCTGGCAGATCGACCCGGCCAAGTGCACCCAGTGTGGCAAGTGCGCGACCGAATGCGTGCTCGCGCCCTCAGCGGCCAAATGCGTGCACGAGCACGCGATGTGCGGCTATTGCCAGCTTTGCTTCGGGTATTTCGTGGACAAACGCACAGACAACACCACCGCGGCGGAGAATCAGCGCTGCCCGACCAACGCGATTCACCGCAATTATGTGGAAGATCCTTATTACCAGTACGCCATCGATGAGGATAAGTGCATCGGCTGCGCGCTGTGTGTCAAGGGCTGCCACATGTTCGGCAACGGGTCGCTTTGCATGCAGGTGAGGCATGACCGCTGTCTGAACTGCAACGACTGCTCGATCGCCCGCGCCTGTCCGTCGAACGCTTTCGTGCGGGTGCCGGCGAGCAAGCCGTACCTGCTGCGGATGCAGGCCAGCGCTGCGCAGCCGGACACACAGCCTGCGAAGGCGGACCAGAAGTGAGCCTCATGCGCAAGATTGTCTTTTCGATTGCGCTGCTTCTGTGTCTGCCTGCAGCGCTTCTGGCGGTGGAGAACTTCCCGCCGCCCGAATTCACTCAGGGGTATCGGTTCCCGGCCACGTCCGTGCCCGGCCCGCGAGACGTCTGGCTCTCGTGGCTGGATGTGGCGGTGCTTCTGGTAGCCCTGTCCGTCGCCGCGTACCTCGTCGTGAAGGCGCGGTCGCGACAGCACCTCGTCGCACTGGTGCTTTTCTCACTGCTGTACTTCGGCTTCTACCGCCGCGGGTGTATCTGCTCGGTGGGGGCCTTGCAGAACGTCGTGCTGGCGCTGTGGCGCAAGGACTACGTGCTTCCGGCGACGGCGGGGGCGTTCTTCCTGCTACCGATTTTGTTTGCGCTGTTCTTCGGGCGCGTCTTCTGCGCCGGAGTGTGTCCTCTCGGCGCAGCGCAGGAACTGGTGTTGTTGAGGCCCAAGCGCACGCCCCGCTGGCTGGATGACGCTCTGGGCACGATTCCTTATGTGTACCTGGGTTTCGCGGTCCTGTTCGCCGCGACGAGCAGCGCTTTTCTCGTCTGCGAGTACGATCCGTTCGTGCTCTTCTTCCGCCTCGGCGGCAGCGTGTTGATGCTCGCCTTGGGCGTTGCAATCCTGCTTCTGAGCACGGTCATCGGCCGGCCGTATTGCCGGTATCTTTGCCCCTACGGCCTGGTCTTGCGGTGGATGTCGCACTTCGCCCGCTGGCAGGCGCGCATCTCGCCGAAAGAGTGCGTCAATTGTCATCTCTGCGCCAAGGCGTGCCCATACGGCGCGATCTTGCCGCCTTCGCCGGAGGGGCAGCCTGTGGCGCGCACCGAGGGCAAGCGCCGCCTGGTGCTCCTGCTCGCGCTGCTGCCGGTCTTCATGCTGGGAGGCGCGGGCCTCACCCGCCTTGCCGCCCCGATGCTGTCGCATGTCCACCGCACCGTGCGGCTGGCCGACCGCATCTGGCTGGAGGAGCACCATCAAGTTACCGGCACGACCGACGAAAGCGCCGCTTTTGCCACACTGGGTCTCGAAAGCTCTGACCTGTACCGGGATGCCGCGGCGATCAGAGCGCAATATGAGAAAGGCGCCTGGTTCCTGGGCGCCTGGATCGGGTTGGTGTTTGGACTGCGCATGATTGGCCTTTCAATCCGACGGAAACGAACGGAGTATCAGATCGACACGGGTTCCTGTGTCGCCTGCGGTCGCTGCTACCAGTCGTGCCCCGTGCATCACGCGGGCGGGCTGCCCGAAGGCTTCGAGATAGCGGAGGGGGCGCGATGACGATGACCCAGGAATTCCCTATCGTGCCGCCGCAGGTTGACCGCACGCAGGTTCGATACCGCGCCGCGTTGGGGACGGCTGCCGTCGCGTTCGTCTTCTGCCTGGTGATGCTCGGCCTCCTCATCGTCAACTGGGTTGAGGCCAAGCGCGCCGCGCCCTCTACGCCCGAGCAGATCGACGTGCTGCGGGCCGATCTGGCGCGCGAGCCGCAGAATGAGGAGATCCGCAACCAGATACGGGGTATGGATGTGGACATCCGCCAGGCTTACTTCCAGACCCGGACCCGCGCCGTCATCGGGGTCGTGCTCCTGTTTGCCGGAGTGGCCGTGCTTCTGGTCTCCCTGCACGTCGTGGCCGATCTGCGCGCGAAGCTCCCGCCGCCGGACCCGGCAGCCCCGGCGCGGGTTTTCATCGACACCGCGCTTGGCCGCAGATCGGTCGCCGCTTTCGGCCTAATCCTCGCCGGCCTCCTGGTAACTGCCGCGGTCGTCGGGCGACACGACCCGGCCACCGAGTATGTGAAGTCGGTTGAAGCCTCCCAGGACGCCTCGGGCGAGCCGGGCGCCACTCTAGGGGCCGGCCAGGGCGTCGATCAGCCTGCTCCCCCCGCCCAGCCGGATGCGCCGGCGGGCGCTGTGCCGCCTCCTCCAGCCGCTGCGCCTGTCGGTGCGCCAGGTCCCGCCGGACCAGCAGGACCTGCCGGACCAGCAGGACCTGCCGGGCCTGCAGGCTCGCCGGGCCCTCCCGGATCGCCCGGGCCGGCCGGCCCCAAAGGCGTGCCGGGACCTCCGGGGCCGCCCGGCCCTTCCGGCACACCCGCTGCGACGGCAAATGGCGGTGCCGGACAGCCGCCCGCGCCGATCGACCTGGGTGACGCGCTGAAGAACTGGCCGATGTTCCGCGGTCCCGTCGCCGGGCGTGCCACCACCGACACTTTCCCGACGGCCTGGGACGCCGCCAAAGGCGCCGGCGTACTGTGGAAAGCCGCTGTCCCGCTTCCGGGGCATAGCTCGCCCATCGTCTGGGGCGGCAAAGTCGTGCTCTCCGGCGCGACCGAGAAGCAGCGCGCGGTGTATTGCTTCGATGCGGCCACGGGCAAGCTCCTATGGCAGCAGCCGGTCGTGATCGAGGTCTCGGCGAAGGAAGAGCCTCCCAAGATCAGTTCGGATACCGGCTACGCCGCTCCGACGATGGCCTGCGACGGCCAGCGGTTCTTCGCGATCTTCGCGAACGGCGACGTGGCGGCCTTCGACTTCGACGGCAAGCCCGCCTGGTCGAAAGCACTGTTGGCGCCCGACAGCATCTACGGGTACGCGTCCTCGCTGGCCGTCTACAAGAATTCGCTCATCATCCAGTGGGACCAGGGCGACGACCCGGCGGGGGGGAAGTCCGCCTTGATCGCGCTCGATACCGCCACCGGCAAGTCTCTGTGGCGCACCCCCCGGCCCGTGCAAGCCGCCTGGAGCAGCCCGATCGTCGCGGTCGTCGGCAACACCGCACAGATCATCACCGCCGGGAACCCGCTCGCCATCGGCTATGACGCCGCCACCGGGGCCGAGCTTTGGCGTCTCGATTGCCTCAGCGGCGATGTCGCGCCCTCGCCGAGCTTCAGCGCCGGTCTCGCCTTTGTGACGAATTCGGGCGCGAAGCTCTTTGCGATCCGCCCGCCTGCCCCCGGCAAGGGTAACAAGCCCGACGTGGTCTGGACCGCCGAGGACGGCCTGCCCGACACCGCCAGCCCGGCCTCGAACGACCAGTTCGTGATCCTCGCCACCGGCTCCGGCACAGTGACCTGCTATGACGTGAAAGACGGCAAGAAACTGTGGGAGCATGAGGTCAACAACCCGGTGAACGCCTCGCCGGTGATCGTCGGCAACCTGGTGTATGTCACCGATACCACCGGCGTGACTACGGTCCTACAAGCCGCGCGACAGACCGCCCCGGCAGGAGCCGGGAATGTGGGCGAGCCTGTCCGCGCAACCCCGGCCTTCGTCGACGGTCGCATCTACATTCGGGGTGAGAAGAACCTGTATTGCATCGGGGCGGCGGCAACGGCGAAGTAACGGCGAACGGCGGGAAACAGGATGGGCAGGATTAATGGGATGACGGCAGAGGCGAACGGCGAGAAAGACCGGATGACGGCGAACGGCCACGCCTGATAGGAAATGGCAGTGCGGGTGCGTAAGCGCGTGGCGCGGGCGTCTCGCCCGCGAAAGCCGTTGTCGTGGAGGGGCGTTTCCGGATTGTTGGCAGGCGCGCGGTGATGGCAGGTGTGCGCCTGACGACGATAGTACCAGGATGCAGCGGCCCTTGACGGCCCTGGGGCGTCTCGCCATGCCGTAATCCCATTAATCCTGCCCATCCTGTTTCCAGCCGTTCGCCGTCCGTCCGTGAGCGGTCTTGCCTACAACCGGCGAATCTACCCGTTGTCGTTGTCCCGTTGGGATTGCCACAAAGCCAGTACTCAGCCTTAATGACACACGAAATCATGTCCGAAGAATCGACCGCAATCCTGGAACCGCCCACCGTAGCGGACACGCCCCCCGGCGGCGCCTGCGCGTGCGCCCCGCGCCCGCTGCCGCGCCGCCTCGCACGGTCGTCCGTCGATCTGCGCGTGGTGGATCGCCTCGTGCGCGAGCATGGCCGCAGCCCCTCGTCGCTCATCCCGATCCTGCAGGGGATGCAGCGCGAGTATCGGTATCTCCCGCAGGACGCTCTCCGTCACCTGTGCGAGATATCGGACATCACCCCTGCCGCGGTCACCGGCGTCTCGACCTTCTACACTCGCTTCCGTCATCGGCCCGTCGGCCAGCATCTCATCAGCGTGTGCCACGGCACCGCCTGTCATGTCAAGGGCGCGAAGCTCATCTCCGAGGCTTTCGGGCGCAAGCTCGGCCTGGGCGATGGCCGCGACACCACCGAGGACGGCCTGTTCACGCTCCAGCGCGTCGACTGCCTGGGCTGCTGCACCCTCGCCCCGGCGGTCCAGATCGACGGCGTCACCTACGGCCACCTGACCACCGATTCCGTCGCGCAGGTCATCGAGGATTTCCTCCGCCGCGACAGGCGTGCCGGGCAGGGCAGGCAAGCTGTCTCTCCGGGCTTGCAACCCGGCCAACTGGCCGAGGTTCGCATCGGCGTCGGCTCATGCTGCATCGCCGGCGGGAGCATGGAGGTGCGCGAGGCGCTCGAGGACGCCATCCGCGAGGTCTGCGCCGATGCCGTCGTGAAGCCCGTCGGTTGCGTCGGGATGTGCCACCAGACCCCTCTCGTCGAGGTCCACGTCCCCGGCGAGCCGCCCGCCATCTACGCGCGGGTTCAGCCCGCCGATGCCGCCGCCATCATCCGCCGACACTTCGAGCCGAAAGGCCTCATCCGCAAGGCCCGCCTCGCCGTCAGCCACGCCGTCGACAAGCTGCTCACCGATGAGGCCTGGGAGCCGGTGACGCGCTATGCCATCGACACCCGGGATGCGCCGGTCTGCGCCTTCCTCGGCCCCCAGCAGCATCTCGCCACGGAGCTGTACGGCGTGATCGACCCGCTCGATCTCGAGGATTACATCGCCAACGGCGGCTTCAGCGCTCTCAGGAAGTGCCTCGCTGGCGTGCCCCCGGAGGCCGTGATCGCCGAGGTCCAGCACTCGGGTCTGCGCGGGCGCGGGGGAGCCGGCTTCCCCACCGGGCGCAAGTGGGGGCTGGTGCGCAAGGCAGAATCTGACACGAAGTACGTGGTCTGCAACGGCGACGAGGGCGACCCTGGCGCGTTCATGGACCGAATGCTCCTGGAATCGTATCCGTTCCGCGTGTTGGAGGGCCTCGCCATCGCCGCTTACGCCGTCGGGGCCGGTGAGGGCATCCTGTATATCCGCAACGAGTACCCCCTCGCCGTCCAGCGCACCCAGGAGGCCATCCACCGCCTCGAGGAGCGCGGGCTGCTCGGCGATGACATCAACGGGACCGGCTTTGGCCTTCATCTGCGGATCATGCAGGGCGCGGGCGCATTCGTCTGCGGCGAGGAGACCGCTCTCATCGCCTCGCTGGAGGGCCGTCGCGGGATGCCGCGTCTCCGGCCACATTTCCCCGCCGAGAAGGGCCTGTGGGGCAAGCCGACCTGTGTCAACAATGTCGAAACTCTCGCCCTCATCCCGTGGATCGTCCGCAACGGCGCGGAAGCGTTTGCGGCCCTGGGCACGCAGCACAGCGCCGGCACGAAGGTCTTCTCGCTCACGGGCAAGATCAAGCGCGGCGGCCTGATCGAGGTCCCGATGGGGGTGACGATCCGCCAGATCGTCGAGGAGATCGGCGGCGGGGTCGCCAATGGGCGGCAGTTCAAGGCGGTGCAGATCGGCGGCCCCTCCGGCGGCTGTATCCCGGCAAGCCTTGCCGACACGCCGGTCGACTACGAGGCCCTCACCGGCGCGGGAGCGATCATGGGCTCCGGCGGGCTGGTGGTCATGGATGACACCGACTGCATGGTCGATGTCGCCCGCTATTTCCTGGAGGCGACCCAGAACGAGTCGTGCGGCAAGTGCACCTTCTGCCGCATCGGCACGCGGAAGATGCTCGACCTTCTGGAGGGCATCTGCACCGGCCAGGGCAAACAGGGCGATATCGAGAAGCTGGAGGAGCTGGCCGTGATGGTCAAGCGCGCCAGCCTCTGCGGCCTGGGTCAGACCGCGCCGAACCCGGTGCTTTCTACCATCCGCTATTTCCGCGAGGAGTATGAGGCTCACCTGAAGGGCCGCTGCCCGGCAGGCAAGTGCCGCGCGATGATCCATTACCGCATCACCGACGCGTGCATCGGCTGCACCAAATGCGCGCAGAAGTGCCCCGTGTTCGCGATCCCGCTGGTCGCGCATCAGAAGCATGAAATCAACGACGACCTCTGCATTCGCTGCGGCACTTGCAGGCAAGTCTGCCCGGTGGACGCGGTGGTCGTCGAGTGATGTAGCCCGGACGAGGGGCATTGTTGGGCGCGTGCTGGCGAGGGGGCGCGAGGGGGCGCGAGGCCGCGGGAGAACGGTATGAGCAGCAGTTCCGTTATGGCCATCGCGGTCTTCGCCCTGGTCTATCTTATCATCCTGGCCGGAGAGAACTCGCCGCGCAAGCTCGACCGGCCTGCCGCCGGGCTGGCGGGCGCGGTGTTGATGGTGCTGTGCGGCGTGCTCAGCCGCGCCGAAGCCGTCGCCGCTGTTGACTTCTCGACGCTGGCGCTGTTGTTCGGCTTTATGACGGTCGTCCATCACGTCGCGACGTCCGGGCTGCTGGACCGCACCGCGTATGGCGTGGTGCACCGGAGCCGGAGCGCGCACCATCTGCTGTGGACGGTCTGCATGGCGGCGGGCATTCTGTCGGCACTGTTCGTCAACGACACCATCTGCCTGTTGATGACGCCCCTGATCCTGTCGGTCGTGCGGCGCGCCAGGCTGCCGGCTGAGCCCTACCTGTTGGCTCTGGCGACCAGCGCCAACGTCGGCTCGGTGATGACGATCACGGGCAACCCGCAGAACATGCTGATCGGGCAGTCATCGTCGTGGGCGTGGAGCGCATTCGCCCTGCGGATGGTCCCGATAGGGCTGGTGGGCCTGGTCATCAACTGGTTCGTCGTCAGCCGCATTTACGGGCGAGTGCTGCGCGAATCGGCCTTCGGTGCTGAGACGCAGGACGAGAAGCGGATGCCTCCGCTGGATCGCAGACTGGCCGGCAAGACGCTGGTCGTGCTCGCCGGGTTGCTGATCGCTTTCCTGTGTGGCGCGCCGATGGATGTTTCAGCCCTGACGGCGGCGGTGGCGATACTCATCCTTGCCAACCGCCCGCCCGCAGAGACGTTTGCGGCTGTGGACTGGTCGCTGCTGTTGTTTTTCGCGGGGCTGTTTGTGGTGGTGCAAGGCGTGACGAAGACGGAGGGGGTCTGGCTTGCCCAAGCCATTCCCGCGCTGACGCATCACACCGGCAGCCTGGGCGAGCTGTCCGGGTTCTCATTCGCATCGGTCGCGGGCTGCAATCTCTTCAGCAACGTGCCGTTTGTGATGCTCCTGCGCAACTGGATTACGCAACTGCCGCACGCGCCGCTGCTGTGGCTGACGCTTGCCGCCGCGAGCACTTTCGCGGGGAATCTGACCCTGGTGGGTAGCGTGGCCAATCTCATCGTGGCGCAGGGCGCGAAAGATGAGTGCCCGCTGTCCTTTTGGTCCTTCCTGCGCGTCGGCGTCCCTACGACGCTGCTGACCGTGTCGGCAAGCGTGGCGATGCTCTGGGCCTACGGCTTGCTACACTGGGCGTGAAAGCGCCCGGATCGGGGGGATGAAGGGCGTACCGTCGCTGACATGCCAACTCTAACCATCGACGATCAGCCGGTCGATGTCGCCCCGGGGACCACGATCCTCGAGGCCGCGCGCCGTCTCGGCATCCAGATACCGACGCTGTGCCACCGCGAGGGCTGCCGGCCGGAGACCTCGTGCATGGTCTGTGTCGTGCGCATCGGCGGCTCGCAGAAGCTGGTGCCCTCGTGCGCGACCGTCGCTGGCGAGGGCATGGCCGTCGAAAGCGAGACCGACGAAATCCGCGCAGCGCGGACGATGGCCCTCGAACTGCTCCTGGGCGATCATCTCGGCGACTGCGTCGGGCCGTGCCGCACGATCTGTCCCGCGCATTTGGACATCCCGAAGATGATCCGCCAGATCGTCGCCGGGCAGATGGACGCCGCGGTCGAGACCGTCACCGCGAGCATCCCGATCCCCGCCATCCTGGGCCGGATATGCCCCGAGCTTTGCGAGAAAGGCTGTCGGCGCGGGAGCCTCGACAGCCCTATCGCGATCCGGCTCCTGAAGCGCTTCGTCGGCGACTACGCCCTCTCTCGCCCTGCTTCTTTCGGCCGGGAGTGCGTGCCGCCGTCGGGCAAGACGGTCGCCGTCGTCGGGGCCGGCCCCGCCGGCTTGTCCGCCGCCTATTACCTGGCCCTGCAGGGGCATGCCTGCACGGTCTTCGACTCCTTCGGCGAGCCTGGTGGGAGACTCCGCTACGCCGGCGTGCCGGAAAGCGCCCTCCCGCGCGAGGTCCTCGACGCCGAACTGGATCGTCTGCTTGCGGTGGGTATCGAATTGCGTCCGAACACCACGGTGGGCCGAGACGTCTCTTTGCAGGAGCTTCGCGACGGCTATGACGCCGTGCTCATCGCGACAGGGGACATGCAGCTCAGTCCGGCGGCGATCCCTGACCTGAAGGTCAAGGGGGCGGGCATCGAAGCCGACCGCCACACCCAGATGACCGCGATCCCCGGCGTCTTCGTGGCCGGCGGGGCCGTATCGCCCTCCCGGCACGCCGTTCGCGCCGTGGGTAGCGGGCACGCGGCGGCGAAGGCCATCAGTCTGTACTTGGCGGGGGAGAGGCCGCTCGCCGATCACCGCCCCTATACGGTCACGATGGGGCGACTCGACGAGGAAGAACTGGCAAACTTCGCGAAAGGCTATCCGCGTCATGGTCGGCTGTCGCCTGCTGGCGGGGAAGCAACAGGCTTCGACACCGCCGAGGCACGGCGCGAGGGCGACCGCTGTCTGCGCTGTGACTGCGCCGGGGTTGAAAAGTGCCGCCTGCGCGACTGGGCCATCGCCTACGACGCCAGCCCCGCTCACTACAAGGACCGTCGGCGCAGATACCAGGCCGAGACGACGCACCCCGACGTGGTGTACGAGCCGGGCAAGTGCATCAACTGCGGGCTGTGCGTGCAGATCGCCGAGCGTTCCCGCGAAGCTTTGGGTCTCGCCTTCGTCGGCCGGGGGTTCGCAGTCCGCATCGCCGTCCCATTCGGCGAGAGTTTCGCAGAAGGCCTACGCGAAGTCGCCGCGGAATGTGCAACCGCGTGCCCGACCGGGGCAATCGTCCTGCGAGAAAGACCCTTGTACGCCCCGGCGACGAGTTGAACCGCGCCGCCGTTCGCCCCTCTCCACGAGTGGAGAGGACGTGGCCGCCGTAGGCGGCCGAGGGGGTGAGGTTGCCGTTCGCCGGGGGTGAGGTTTGCCGTTACCGCCTTCAATCATGGATACCATAGCTCTCGAAGAACTGACCAAGACCTTCCTCAACCCCGACGGCACCCGGCGCACGGTGCTGTCCGACGTTTCGTGCGATATTGAGCCGGGCGAGACGGTCGCCATCGTCGGACCCTCCGGCAGCGGCAAGAGCACGCTGCTCAATCTTATCGGGGCGCTCGATGTCCCTACCTCCGGCACCGTGCGAGTGGGCGACATCAACGTCGCCACTTTGTGGGGCACGCAGCTTTCCGAGTACCGGGCCACGCGCACCGGCTTCGTCTTCCAGGATCATCACCTGCTGCCCCAGCTCTCCGCACTTGAGAATGTCCTTCTGCCCACCCTTGCCGTGAAGAACCGCCGCGACGCGCCGGAGCGGGCGAGCGCGCTTCTCGAAGCCGTGGGGCTGACATCGCGCAAGCACGCCTTCCCCGGTCAGATGTCCGGCGGCGAGCGCCAGCGGGTGGCCATCGCGCGCGCGCTCATTAACGGCGCGCAGTTGCTCCTGTGCGACGAGCCGACCGGCAACCTCGACCGCAACACCGGGGCTGTCATCATCGACCTGTTGCTCGACCTCGCCCACAGCCGCGGCGCGACGGTGCTGATGGTCACCCACAACACTGCACATGCGGCCCGCTTCTCGCGCTGTCTTGAGTTGCGCGACGGCAACCTCACTCCGGTGGCCGCCGGTACGACCGGGGGTGAGTGATCGTGGCGCTTGGACGCCTCATCCTCCGCAGCCTGCTGTTCTACCGGCGAACGGGGATCGCCGCCGCCTTCGGCCTCGTCGTAGCGACAGCGGTCATCACGGGGTCCTTGCTGATCGGTGATTCAATGCGTGGAAGCCTGCGCGACACCGCGCTTTCGCGCCTCGGCCATATCGACTACGCCCTCTCGGCTCCGCTGCACTTTCGCGATGCTCTCGCCGCCGATCTTCTGCGTGACCGGCGCGCCGCCGCAGCCTTCGACCGCATCGCGCCGCTCCTCCAGACCGCCGGAGCGACCCGTGAGGCCGAGACCCAGGCCGTCGCTCCGAACGTTACCGTGTACGGCGTGGACCCTGGCTTCGGCGACTTTTTCGGGCTACAGGATGTTTTCGAGTTGACGGGCCGCGACTGCCTCGTGAGCGCCGCTCTCGCTCGCGACCTGGGCCTGGCGGAAGGCAAGTTTCTCCTGCTGAACATCCACAAGCAAAGCGCGGTCCCCTCGGAAAGCCTCTTCGCGCGCCGGGCGCTCAAGGACACCGCGCCGTCTCTTCGGCTGCGGGTGAAGGCCGTCTTGCCCGATGGCGGTGCCGGGGACTTCCGCCTCGATGCTCAAAGCGGCGCGCCCCGCAATGTCTTTGTGTCCCGCACCTGGCTGGCGGCGCGCCTCGGAGCCGAGAAGCGCGCGAATGTCCTCGTCGCAGCCTCGAAGCCCGGCTCGGCCGGCGTTGCGGAGGTTCTGGAAGGCGCGCTCAAGTCGGCGTGTAAGCTCCCGGACTACGGCCTCCGGGTTACCGGCAACGGCCTGGGCGGCCTTTCGCTCTCGAGTGACGCAACGCTCCTGCCGCCGTCACAGGTCACCGCCGCCACAGACGCCGCCTCCGCCTGCGGGGGGAAAGCCGCCCGTGTTTCGGTTTACCTCGCGACTCGCATCGCGAAGCTCTCCGAGCCGGGCAGCGCCGGGATTGCTTATGCGATGATGGCCGGCGTGGAGCCGTCCGCGTCCGCACTACCCGGCGCGCCGCTTGACACTCCGGCACGCAGCGAGGTCTGGCTCAACAGTTGGGCGGCGTCCGATCTGAGGGCCGCAGTCGGCGACATGCTCGAGGTTTCGTACCTGGTCCCGACCAACGACGGCGCTTACCCGACCGCGAAGATGAAGCTGCGACTGGCGCGCATTGTCGACCTGTCCGGTGAGTTCGCCGACCGCACGCTCGTCCCCGAATTCAAGGGCCTGACCGACGCCGCGCGCATGACCGACTGGAAGCCCCCTTTCCCGGTCGACCTTGGGCGCATCACCCCGCGCGACGAGGAGTATTGGAGCCGGTACCGGGCTACCCCGAAGGTGTTCGTCAACCTTGGCACCGCGCAGGCGCTGTGGCAGAAAGGCCCGGAGGGCGCGAAGGCCGACTCGGTAACTTCGATTCGCATCATGCCGCCCCGGGGTGTCGGACTGGCGGGCTTCTCGCAGGCCTTTGTCGCCCGCCTTCTCTCCTCGCTGCCTCCCGGCAGTTCCGGCCTCGCTTTCCGGCCGGTGCGCGAGATCGCCGTCGCGGCCTCGCAGGGCACCTCGGACTTCGGCCAGCTTTTCCTGGGCCTGAGCATGTTCATCGTTTTCTCCGGCATGGGCCTCGCCGGGATGCTCTTGCGCGTGTCTCTTGACAGTCGCGCTTCGCAGGCGGGCATCATGCTGGCGACCGGCGTGCCTCGCAGCCTCGTGCGCACCGCGATGGCCGCGGAAGGGATGCTGCTCACTGTAGTCGGCGTCCTGGTGGGGGTGCCCGCCGGGGTCGGGTATGCCGCTGTCATCATCCAGGCCCTGACTAGGTGGTGGAACGGCGCGATCGGCTCCACGCCGTCGCTGTGGCTGCACGTCACCGCCCAAAGCCTCGCGGTCGGGGCTGCATCGGGCCTCGCGGTAGGGCTGCTCACGGTCCTCTGGAGCACCCGCGCCCTCACGAAGCTTCCCGTTTTGCGACTCCTGGGCGGACAGCAGGCGCTCGCCGTCAGCGCGGCACGCCGACGGTCTGTCGCCGCTCCAGCCGTGCTCGTGATCTGTCTCGTCGGCGCTCTATGGCTGTGGATCGATACCGCACGGGGACACTCTTTGCAGCCACAAGCAGGCTTCTTCGGCATCGGCTGCTGTCTGTTGGTCGCCGGCCTTGCAGCGGTGCGCGTGCTGTCTGCGCGGGCCTTGCAGGGCCAGGCGGATCGGCTCACCTTCACCCGCCTCGCGATCCGCAACGTGGCAGGCAGCCCGGGCAGTCTGCTGGTCGTCGGGCTGCTCGCCTGCGCCGCCTTCGTGCTCGTCGCCGTCGCCGCGAACACGCGCGACCTGTCGCGGGCCGACTGGACGCGCCGGGATTCCGGTTCCGGCGGCTTCGCGCTCCTCGCCACCTCATCGATTCCGCTGCCGTACGATCTCGGCGCCCCGGAGGGTCGAGCGAATCTCGGCTTCTCTCCTCAGGACGAGGCCGCGATGGCGGGCACTGAGGTCATCGGCTTCCTCTCCAGCGGTGGCGAGGACATTAGTTGCCTGAACCTGGCCCGCCCTTCAGCGCCCCGAATCCTTGGCGTGCCGCCCGAGATGGTGAAACGCGGCGGATTTTCAATTGTAACAAAACTACGGACATTATCGGCGAATTCGTGGGAGCTACTGCGGACAGACAAGTACGTGCCCGCATTCGGCGACGCCAGCAGCGTCGTATGGAACCTGCACTCGGGCCTCGGCAAGCAGTACATTGCGCAGAACGGTCTCGGCGCAGACTGCACGCTGCAGTTCGTGGGACTGCTCCAGGGGAGTGTCTTCGCCCGCGAGCTTCTCGTCAGCGAGGACGCCTTCCGGGGGATGTTCCCGGGGATCGCAAGGCCCAGCTACTTCCTCATCGCGACCCCGCCGGGCAGAGAGCGGGAGGTGGCGGAGGTCCTGCGTCGCAACCTCGGCGAGGTCGGTCTCGATGTCCGCACGACCGGCGAGGTCCTCAATGAGTTCCTGCGGGTGCAGAATACATACCTGTCGGTGTTTCTAGCTCTTGGCGGGCTGGGGCTGGCCCTGGGCACGGTGGGCGTGGTCATCGTGCTCCTGCGCGCGGCGCTTCAGCGGCGAGGTGAATTCGCCCTCATGTCGGCCGCCGGGTTCGCCAAGGGCCGCATCGTCAGGCTCCTCCTCGTCGAGAACGGCAGCCTGATGCTGGCCGGCCTCGGCCTCGGCGCCGGTTGCGCGCTGGCAGCCGTCGCGCCGCAGCTCGCTTCAGCCGATTCGAGCGTCAATTGGAGCGCTTTGCTGGTGGTCCTTCTGGCAGTGGTGGCGGTCGGCCTTTGCGCCTGCATTGTTGCCGTATCGGCGGCGGTTCGTGGCAATCTGGTGGAGACTTTGAGGCAAGAGTAACCATGTTAGCCGTACCTGCTTTTCGCAATCGTCGCTATCTGGCTTTGGCACTGCCGGCACTTGTATGCCTGCTCGGGCTGGTGTGCCTGGCTGCCGACGCGCCCGAAGACTGGCCCTCCTTCCGCGCTCATCCGATCAACAACGGCGTCAGCTACAGCGAGATCAGCGCCACTCCGCGCCTGCTTTGGACCTACGAGACCGGCTCGTCGGTCGAGTCCACCGCCGCGATCGCGGGCGACAATGCTTTCATCGGAACCAAGACGAACGCCCTCCTCGACTTGCGCCTGACGGACGGGAAGCTGAAGTGGAAGTACATGGCGGGCGCCAGCATCACCGCAGCCCCCTGTTACTGCGATGGCCGCGTGTTTTTCGGCGATGAAGACGGGGTCTTCTACGCTCTGAACGCCTCGAACGGCCACCGCCTGTGGTCCTTCAAGACCGGCGACAAGATCATCTCCTCCGCGACGCCCGCCCCTCCGGGCATTCTTTTCGGCTCGTATGACAACTATCTGTACAAGCTCGACATGGCGACAGGCCGGCAGATTTGGGCCTTCAAGTCCGAAGCGCAGGTGCACTGCTCGCCGTGTGTCGTGGCAGGGCGCGCGATCGTCGCCGGTTGCGACGGCTACGTGCGGATGATCGACCTGGAGACAGGTCGCGAGCGGGCCTCCGCCGAGCTTGGCTCGAACTTCGGGGCATCGCCGGCGTATGCCGACGGTTGCGTCTTCGTGGGCAGTATGGACGGTCGCTACGCGTCGGTACGGGTCAGCGACGGCGCGGTTATGTGGCGGAGCGCGGCCCGCAAGAACGGTGGGGCCACTTACGGCTCGCCCGCCGTCTACGGCGACGCAGTTGTATTCCCCTCCCGGAACAAGACGGTGTTCCGCCTCGATCGTGCGACGGGCCGAACCGTCTGGACCTACGACGTCGGCTCGGAGGTAGATTCCTCTCCCGCGATGGCCAGTTATATGGTATTCTTCGGGTCCGATGGAGGGAAGATAATCGGACTCGATCTTTCAACCGGCAAGCGAGTCTGGCAGTTCGACACCGGCGCGACCATCACCGGCAGCCCGGCCATCGGCTACCAGCGCCTCGTCATCGGCACGACCGACGGGGCGATCTACTGCTTCGGATAGAACGCAGTGTACATGCCGCTTCGCAACATTTTGAAACGATAAACTGAATTGCTTGCGGCAAGGGCGAGGCCGGCCGTAAGTCGTCTCCCCCTCTCCACGTGTGGAGGTACCTGTTTAGCGACTGCATTCTTCGACCATGTGGCGGCGCGATTTATCGCGCCAAATGCCGGCCCAAACTGCTCTCCGCCCATTGCACCGCTGGCGCGAGCGAGCATCCTCTTGAGAACGGAGATGTTGGTAGTTACGCGGCGTGATCCGCGCGATAAATCGCGCTGCACATGGTCTGAGAGAGGTGTCGCTAAACACATACGAGTGGAGAGGGGGCAGGGGGGGTGAGGTAGCCGGTCCCCTCGCCGGCGGGAGAACGGCGGCATGACGCCGTTGTCGTTCTCTCCTCTCCGCTTGCGGAAAGAAGCCGGGGGTGAGGCGCATTGCCGTCTCACCCTATCGCCAAGCTGTACCCAAATCCCATCGAGTGAAGGTGCCAAACCGATGATTCGACAAACCCGCTATCTCATCGCACTGATATGTCTGCTGTTGGCCTTGCAGGCGAACGCTGCCGACTGGCCGCAGTTTCGCGGTCCGGCGGCCAACGGCATCGCCCCGGACACCGGCATCAACAAGGACTGGGGGCAAAAGCCGCCGCCGGTCCTGTGGCAGGTCGCGCTAACCGACGGAGGCTACGCCGGCCCGTCGGTCGCTCAGGGTAAGGTCTTTATCATCGACCACCAGGGCGATCAGGACATTGTGCGCGCGATTGACTTCAAGACCGGCAAGGATGTCTGGCGCTTCACCTACGCCGACAACTCCAAATCCGACTACGGCTTCTCCCAGAGCACCCCCGTTTTCTCCGAGGGCAAGTTGTACACCATTAGCCGCGCGGGGAAGCTGCACTGCCTGGATGCCGCGACCGGCGCGAAGATCTGGATGAAGGACTTCATTGCCGACTATGGCGGGCATAAGCCGCAATGGCAGTATGCCTGCTCGCCGTTCATCGACGGGAACAAGCTCATCATCACTCCCGGCGGCGATGTGAACAACGTCTACGCCCTCGACAAGAACACCGGGGCGACGATCTGGGCCGGCGGCACTCCCGACGTGCCGGGATATGCCGTGCCCGTCGCCGCAACGATTCAGGGCGTCAAGCAATATGTCATTATGACCGGGGTCAGTGTCATGGGGGTCGATGCCCAAAGCGGTAAAGCCCTGTGGGATTTCCCGTTCAAGAATCAGTGCGCCGTGAATGCCGCTTGCCCGATCGTCACTGGGGACTTCGTGTTCATCACCACGGGCTACGGCCTCGGTTGCGCCCTGCTGCAGATTGGACCGAACGGGGCGACGCCGGTGTGGCAGAACAAGGAGATCATCGCTCACTTCAATACCCCCGTCTACTATAAGCAGTGCATCTTCGGTGTGGGCGATCCGGACAACCTTGTTTGCCTCAACCCGCGTGATGGAACTGCGCTGTGGAAGCAGCCCGGCTTTGAGAAAGGCGGCGTCGTGGCGGTGGACGACACGGTCATCGCCATAGCCGGCAAGACCGGCGACATGGTGATGCTGTCCGCCACACCGGAGGCGTACAAGGAGCTAGGCCGCATCAAGCCGCTTGGCGGCCAAAGCTGGACCGCGCCGATCGTCTCCGACGGCAAGCTCATCGTGCGCAACCAGACGGGGATGGTGTGTCTCGACCTCAAGTAGAGGCCTGCGACGCGAACCTGACGCAAGCTGAAGCCCCCGCTGCGCCTGAGAAGGTTCAGCGGGGGCTTCGTGTTGAGAGGTGCGGCGGCATCGGCGGTTTCGACCACGAAGACTCGAAGACACGAAGCGGCAGTGTCGGTCTCGACAGTGGTGATTGGGCCGTTTAGTGCCCTCGTGACTTGGTGGTCAATCCTTCCTCTGGTTCCGCTACGCCGGGCCAGGGGAAATCCCCCGCCCCCTCACATGTGTCCGGCCATCCCGCCGTGCTTCTCCCGGTACAGTTGCGCGTCGAACGGAGCGCGCCGGCGCGGGCAGTCCTCGCGGTGACAAAGCTGGCACGTGAAGAAGTCTACCTCGCTGGGATACATAATCCCGGACACGGTTTTGTTGGGGGTCATCAGGAACGTGTCGCTCAGGCGAACTCCGATTGCCCCCTCGACATCTCCCAACAGCGCGAACAGCGGAGCCTGCTCCTGGATCGGCCAGATGTCCTCATCGCCGGAGCCGGGGTTCATGGCGGCGCAGTGTGTCAGCCCGTAGTTGTCGGCGAGATGCAGGCGCAGATACTCCGATGCCGCAAACAGCGCCATCTCCTTGATGCAGTCGAGGCAATAGCGCAGGTATTCGTCGCCGTCCCGGGGGAGCAACGCATCGAATTCGACGCCGCAAGTGGCGATATAGGGGAAGACGCGTTCCACCTCGTCCAGATTCAGTCGCAGGACATGGCTGGTGAAGGTGATACCGCCAACGGTCACGGTGTCGCCCCCCCGCGCCGCGATGAACTCCTCGGTGAAAACCGCCTTGGGGCGCGCGACATCGGTCGCCCGCGCCAGAAGTTCGCGGACCTCCGCCTCCATGCGGCTCCCGGGCCTGACGCGAACCTGCTCCAGCAAAGCATCAGTGTCGGGGGTGAAGGCGATGTGGTCGAGGGTTTGCATGATACAGGTACTCCTCTTGTTGCATTCTGATGATACCGGCCCGTAGACGATCTTACCCAAGGCTCATTGTCATCCGGGCGTAAGTTTCGTCGGGGATTGCGCCAGTGCCTGCCCCGGTTCCGACAGGGGCTCTTCCTCAATGTGTGTGGGTAGATGCCATGAACTGGTCTTGGCGAGGGCGGTAGCCGACTGCTCTGGGTAAGCCGTTATCGTTGCGTCCGCAGGACGCCCGGCGCGAAGCGCCCCTCAGCCGGATGCTTCAGC
>CAYWBK010000030.1:0-24712 GCA_964455745.1 uncultured Armatimonadia bacterium | reverse complement strand
TCATCGCGCGGATCACGTCGCAAAGTCACCAACACTTCTACTTCGACGGGATGCGTGCACGCAGCCGATGGCGTAGTGGGCTGGGGGCAGTTTGGGCCTGCATTTGGCGCGACAAATCGCGCCACCACATGGTCGAAAGAGAGAGCTGCTAAACGGGTACAAGCGGGGAGGGAGTCATCGTCTTCATCGTCTCGGAGTGCCGAAGCCGGGCATGACGATTACTTCAGGGAGGTTCAAGCTTGCATTCTGACACTGCATCACCAAAGCCCCTCGCCGTTGTCGTCCTGGCGGCCGGGGAGGGGAAGCGCCTCAAGTCCCGACACCCCAAGCCGGTTCAGCGGCTGTGTGGGCGGCCGCTGATCGATCATGTCCTCGACGCGATCTCCGGCTTGGATCCCGCGCGGACAGTCGTCGTCGTGGGCGTCGGGAAAGAGGAGGTCATCGCCGCTTCCTCCCGGCCCGGGGTCGAATTCGCCGTGCAGGAGCGCCAGTTCGGCACCGGCGATGCGGCGAAGGCAGGGGTCGGACCCCTCGGCGACTTTGCAGGCGACATTCTTGTGACCTGTGCCGACACGCCGCTGGTCACCACCGAGACCCTCGCTGCACTTCGCGATCTACACGCGCGGCAGGGAGCGGGGGCCACGGTCCTCACCGCGATCTTCGACGACCCGACCGGCTACGGACGGATTGTCCGCGCCGAAAGCGGGCTGGTGCAGGCCATTATCGAGCACAAAGACGCCTCCGACGAAGTCCGGGCGATCCGGGAGATCAATGCGGGCATCTACTGCTTCGACGCCGAAACGCTATCTCGCTACCTGGCTCTTCTGAAGCCCGACAACGAGCAAGCGGAATACTACCTGACTGATGTCATCGGGCTGTGCGTGCGCGACGGCGTGCCCGTTGCCGCTCTCACCGCGCCCTCGGCGGGCGAGGTCATCGGCATCAACAACCGCGTCCAGCTTGCCGAGGCCGAGCGCATCGCGCGGGACCGCACCCGGACGCGCGTGATGCTCGAGGGCGCCACGCTGATCGACCCGGCCTCCACCTTCATCGACGCCGGCGTGACTGTCGGACGCGACAGCGTCATCTGGCCGGGCGCGATGATCTTTGGCGACAGCGTTATCGGCGAGGAATGCGAGATCGGGCCCCATGCCTATATCAAAGACGCGTCGATCGGCGACGGAACGGTGGTCCGTCAGGCAAGCGTCGTGACGGATAGCATCATCGGTAAACGCTGCCAGATCGGGCCGTTCAGCCACATCCGCAATGACAGCCGCACCGAGACCGGGGTCCGCATCGGCAGCTACACCGAGGTCGTGCGCACGCATATCGGCGAGGGCACCAAAGCCCTCCATTTCACCTACCTTGGCGACGCCGAGGTGGGGCGGGGCGTGAACGTCGGCGCGGGCACGATCACCTGCAATTACGACGGCAGACGCAAGCACAAGACGGTGATCGGCGACGACTGCTTCATCGGCAGCGACGCGGTTATCGTCGCTCCGGCGCAGATCGGCGACCGGGCATACGTGGGCGCGGGGACGGTCGTCACCGCTCCGGTGCCCGCAGGTTCGCTCGCCGTCGGCCGCGCGCGGCAGAGCATCCACGAGGGCTGGGCCGACGCCCGGCGGGAGCGGGATGGAATATAGCGCCGCTTGAATCACCCGCTCGCCCTATATGCCATACCCCGATAGTAGTTCATTTCGTAATCACCTGTCCTTCGCATACCATGTGAAGGGGAATATGACATGACCATTCTCGGCTGGATCATCCTTGGCGGGATTTCGGGCTGGATTGCTACAAGTCTGATGAATTCGCGTGGCTCCGAAGGGTGCTGCATGAACGTCATCATCGGCATCATCGGAGCCGTGGTCGGGGGGGCGATCTTTCACCGCCTCGTCGGTGGAAACCCCATTCACGGTTTCAACCTCTACAGCGTGGCCGTCGCGACCGTCGGCGCGATCGTGGTGCTGGCGGTCGTGAACGCCTTTCGGAGATGAGGACGACGACCCTCGGAGGCCAGTCTGTGCGACTCGCTGTAAGTCTTCTGGCGGCCCTCGTGGCCGTCACGGGTCTTGTCGCCTGCCGGCCTCGCAGCCCGGAGGCAGGCAGCCCCTATGATAACCTGCAGATCACCCGCTACCGCTATGTCATCGATGACCATCAGGGTATCGGGCGGGTATTCGCCGAGGTGCAGAATTCCGGGAAGAGCGACGTGCGCGAGGTCGAAGCCCGGGCCTTTCTGCGCAGCCGCGGGGGCGAGATACGGGGCGAAAACGCGACCGTCTTACGCAATCTGAAGCCCGGCGAACGGCGAGCGTTCAGCGTGGAGATCGCCGCGCACGGGAAGGCCACAGACGTCGTCATCCAGTTCCAGCCGGTCGGCGCCAAGCCAGAGCCACAGGCTCCGCCAACGGTTCCAGGCACGCCAAGCCCGCAGCCTGCCCAGCCGCAGGCCCCTCAATCGTCCCCCTCGCCCAAGTAACACAACCGTAGCAGATGCTCGGTACTCGCGCAGAGCCGGGAGGGGGCCTTGCTCGACGTTTGTGAGTTTGCTCCGGGCGTTCCAGGCTGGTGCCGCCGTGGGAATGAGCGAGCCGCAAAACCCCGCGAGGGGCGGACCGCCAATCGGTATCGGCTTCCGCCAGAGGTCCCCCTGTCAAGCGACGATGACCAAGCCGGTGAACGACATCTACCTACGCGCCTCGCGGAAGAGCCTCGCGCAAAGGGGTCATGGACTGTCCTGCGCGCCTGTCGTCAGCGCCCCAGAGAGCCGATGACCGCTCCCGGGATGCGGGGTAGCGGGGTGACTTCGACAGCCGCCCCGAGCGCGATGGCCTCCTTGGGCATTCCGAAGACGATGCAGCTTTCCTCAGCTTCCGCAATCGTGTGCGCGCCGGCCTCGCGCATCGCCAACATGCCTTTGGCGCCATCGGCGCCCATCCCGGTGAGCAGCACGCCCACCGCGTTCCTGCCGGCCTGCGCGGCGACGGACTGGAACAATACATCGACACTGGGGCGCTGGTGGTGCACCGGCGGGCCGTCTTTGACCCGAACCGTGTAGATGGTCCCGCTGCGCTGCAGGAGCAGGTGCTGATTGCCGGGGGCGATCAGGGCAAGACCGGGGGCCACCTGGTCGCCGTCGCGAGCCTCGCGCACCTCTATATGGCAGACCCCGTTCAGCCGTTCGGCGAAGGGAGCGGTGAAGTGCTCGGGCATGTGCTGCACGATCACGGTGCCGGATGTCGTGGAGGGAAGCGCGGTCAGGACGGACTCGATGGCCTTCGTCCCGCCGGTCGATGCGCCGATCGCGAGGACCTTGTGCGTCGTCTTGAGGGAATTCAGGCTGGCGGGTAGGACAGGAGTCACCGTCCGCGCGTCGCCATCGGATTCGGGGTCGGTCGCTACCCGGTACCGGACTCGGGCGGTGGCGGCTGCCCGGATCGCGCGCACCAGACGCCGGGCGATGTCAGGGGTCGAATACGCGGAACCGGGTTTGCCAATGACCTCAAGCGCCCCCAGTTCCATGGCCCGCAGCGCCGTTTCGCTGTTTTCGGGCGCAAGCGAGCTGACCACGATCACAGGCATTGGGTGATGCCTCATGAGCTTAGCGAGAAACGACAGCCCGTCCATCCGCGGCATCTCGATGTCCAAAGTGAGCACATCGGGCTGCAGACTCACGATCTTGTCGCGCGCGGCGTAGGGGTCGACCGCGCTGCCGACGACCTCAATGTCCTCGTGTTTGCTGAGTTCCTCGGTGAGTACCTTGCGAACGATGGCCGAGTCATCCACGATCAACACGCGGGTCACGGTTCGGCCTCCTGAAGCGGGGTGAGGTCGGCGACGAACAACGCCAGGCTCACCGCGCCTGCCTCGAGACCCAAGTGCGTCTCCGCGACTGGTTCGCCCGGCTTAGGCAGACCCTCCGCGGGCCGCGCGACCTGCGGCGCCGATATCCGCATGACCGCCTGACGCCCGACGATGCGCGGGAGCAGGTTGCCGCAGGCCACGTTGGCCGCTTCGCCGAGGGCGTCCAGTTGGCGCTCAGGCGGCACAGGCCCGTCCTCGCCCAGCATATTGGCTGACAGCTCGGCGAGCACCCCCTCGTGAGCGGTGATGACGAGATGCCCCTCGATCGTCCCCCGGAAAGCGACCTGCGCCGAAGCCTCCGGCGGTCCGGGCGGCGCGCCGTCGTCCATGGGCACCGGCAGCATCATGCCCAGTTGCTCAAAAGTCAGGGCCGCTGTCTCGTATAGCGCTGTCGTCAGGCATGGGTTCATCGCTGACTCCCGTCAGGTCGACGATGGTGTCCCGGATACTCTCCGGGGTGAAAGGTTTGTGTACGAAACGCGCGCCCTTGGAGCGTAGAGCCTGGATGCGCGTCTCGCTGCTCTCGGTCGAGACGACCACGACGGCGAGGTCGTCGGTCTCCGGGTTCTCACGGATGCGGCAGAGCATTTCCTCGCCATCCATGATGGGCATGTTGATGTCCACCAGTGCGAGGTCGATCCAGTTACGCTCGAGCAGCGCGAGCGCCTCGGCGCCGTCACCCGCTTCGTATATTTCGCTCACCGGGAGACCGCTGAGCCTGAGTGTGCGGACGATCATGGCGCGCATCACACAGCTATCGTCTACCACCAATACGTTGAGTGCCATGCCAGACCTCGGAACGGCAGAGTGGGAATGAGGGACGGCGTCACAGCCGGAACGACTGCCCGCCTGTACGCAGCAAGACCTCCCCGGTTCCGACGTGCAGCGACATCGTGCGCGACTGCCCGCCGCCGACATCCGACGCCTTCAGGAGCACTCCGTTCCTCCAAAGCAGTTTGCGCAACGCCGCAAAGTTGCGCCGACCGATCTGGAAGAAGTCCTGATCCTCCGCGCCCGAAACGCACGCTCCCCCGGCGACCTTCACCACCACTCGCGCCTTCTGGGCTCCGGCCGCATAGCAGGTGCGGAACAGCGCGGGCACGCCGGTGTCGACGAACATGAACGGATTGTCTGCGGACTTGCCCACGTCGATAGTTGAGTCCGGAAGCATGACGTGCAGGAGGCCCCCCACGCAGGCCACCGGGTCGTGTACGGTTATGCCCAGGCAGCTCCCCAGCGCGTGGGTGATCAGTAGGTCATCCGGCCCGCTGCAGACCTCCATGTCAGCAACTCCCACCGTGTGTCGAGTGGTCCCGATCTCCTCGCAATGCACGTGGCGCTTCACCTCACGTAGACCGCCGGCTGCACGGGCCGGAACCCGCGCGCGGACGAAGCCAAGCTCTCCGAGTGCCCTACGAACAGGTATCCCCCGGGGGGCAGCAACTCCCGGAATCTCTCCACCAGAGCCTGCTGCGTCGGCTTGTCGAAGTAGATCATCACGTTGCGGCAGAAGATCACATCGAACGGTCCTTTCATCGGCCAGTCATCCATGAGGTTGAGCCGCGCAAAGCGCACCAGTGACCGGACGGAATCGCCGACGACGCACTGCTGCCGTCCTCGGGGACCGGACAGCGTCATGTATTTGTGCCGGAGGAGCGCCGGGACATCAGCCGCGGCGGCTTCGGGGTAGACGCCCGCCTGCGCCTTCGCCAGAGCGCGCTCGCAAAGGTCGGTCGCAAGGATACGCACATTGCGACAGCGCTCCTGGCCGAGGCGCTCGAGCAGGAACATCGCGATCGAGTACGGCTCCTCACCGGACGAGCAGCCGGCGCTCCACAGCCGGATCGGCGCGCCCTGTGCCGCCAGCGCGGGCAGGACCAGGTCGCGCAGGCAATCGAAGTGTGGGCTCTCGCGGAAGAAGCTCGTCTTGTTCGTGGTGAGCGCATCGACCATGAACGCCAGCTCTCGGCCCGACGCGTCCCTCTCGATGTAGCGGACGTAGTCCTCGAAACGGGGCAGGGCCAGCTCTCGCAAGCGTTTCGAGAGCCGTGAGCGCACGAGTTCCTCTTTGCCGGCGCGCAGGTTGATCCCGCACGCTTGGTACACCAAAGCGCTGATCTTCTCGAATTGGCCGGCAGCCAAGTCCGGCGCGGCGAGCGTTGTATCCATGTTGCAGGTCCCTACGGTGGAAGCGATCGCGAAAGCCTGTAGGAGCACTCTCCAGAGTGCGACCAAGTCGCGATCTTCTGCTCAGACAGCATCCGTGATGACAAGCACATGAGGCCATGTTAGTCAACGACAATCGCGGTCTGGAGACCGCTCCTACAGGCGCCGTTGCCCCCTCCCTTCGAGGGAGGGGGCAGCCGAGCGCAGCTTGGCAGGGGTAGGAAGCCGTTCCTCCCCCGCCTCGTCTAGAACTCCCCCAATGCGTCCCGGTCATCGTCGTCGAGGGGGATGACCTGGCGCGGGTTCGGTCGCGCCGCGCCGCGAGACGCAGCGGCGGATGCTGCTCGTGCGGGCGATGCGCTGGGGCGGTGCGTATCCTTGGACGCGGCCCCGCGACCGCCGGCCATGTCGGACAGCTTGAACGCCGCCACCAGCGAGCGCATCTCCTCCGCCTGGCCCGACAACTCCTCCGCCGCGCTGGCGGACTCCTCGGAGTTGGCGGCTGTCTGCTGGGTGATCTGGTTGAGCTGGTCAACGGCCTTGTTGACCTGCCCGATGCCCTGGCTTTGCTGCTCGGACGCGGCGGCGATTTCGCCCATGACCTCATTCACTCGGTTGATCTGTTCGGTGATCTCGTCGAGGTTCTTGAGCACCTCCTGGTTGATGTTCACCCCGTCACTCGCATTCTTGACAGACTCATCGATCATGCTGGCCGTGTTCTTGGCGGCCTCGGCGCTACGCATCGCCAGATTGCGGACCTCTTCCGCAACTACCGCAAAGCCTTTGCCGGCGTCGCCGGCGCGCGCGGCCTCAACCGCAGCGTTCAAGGCCAGCAGGTTCGTCTGGAAGGCGATCTCGTCGATGGTCTTGACGATCTTTGCGGTCTCGTCCGAGGACTTCTTGATGCGATCGATGGCCTCGGAGAGTCGGTTCATGCTGTCGACGCCCTTCAGCGCCCCGGCCCGTGCCGCGTCCGACAGCCCGCGAGCCTCCTTCGCGTTCGAGGCGCTCTGCAGGGTCATCGAGGACATCTCCTGGAGGCTGCTGGAGACTTCCTCGAGCGCGCTGGCCTGCTCGCCGGCGCCCTTGGCCAGAGACTGGCTGCCGTTGCTGATCTGCCCGGACGCGGAAGCGACTTGCTCGGCTCCGACCGCGACCTGGCCCAGACCGCCATCCAGTGTGTCGAGAGCCTTGTTGAGGCTTTCCTTGATCTTGGCGAAATCGCCGCGATAGTCGCCGGCCATGCGGGCCGTGAGGTCGTTGCTGGAGACATGCCCCAGCACGTCCGCTTCCTCATTGACCGGGCGCACGATGGCGTCGAGCGTGCCGTTGACGCCCTGCACGACCTGGGCGAAGCTTCCGCTGTGCTTCGAGACATCGGCACGCGTTTCCAGCAGCCCCTCGACCGCCGCCTCGGAGAGCATGTTGGCATCACTGACCAGCTCAGTCAGGGATTCCATGAGCACGATCGTGGACGGGACCAACTCGTCTTGTGGCGAACGCCGGCCGGCGCCGTCCCCGACCTGCTTGTAGGCCGCAAGTTCGCGCAGGTCGCCGGCGGAGATGTGCTTGATGGTGCCGGTGACGTGCTTGATCCGCTCCTGCACTTCGGTCACGGCCTCCGCCACTTCGGCAAACACGCCCTGGTATCGGCCTTCCACGGCGCGTGTATAGTCGTTGACGGCCATCCGCTGCAGGACGGCATTGGCTTCCACGAGACCGGCGAGGCCATCGATGCACTGGTTAAGGTTGTCCTTGATGGTGTTGAAGTCGCCGCGGTACTCGTCGGTGATCTTGCCGGGGATGTCCCCCTTGCTGATGCGTGCCACATAGTCGGCGGCGACACCCAATGGCCGAGTGACGGCATCGAGGGTCTCGTTGACGCCCTGGACGATGCGCCGGAACTCGCCCTGGTGTTGCGATACATCGGCACGCGTTTGCAGCCTTCCTTCCACCGCCGCCTGGCACAGCATGTTGGCATCCTCGACCAGCCTGCGGATGACCCCGATCATGGTCCTGAGAGCATCGGCCAAGCCACCCACTTCGTCGCTCGAGGTGTACTCGATGCGCTGGTCGACATTGCCGGCGCTGAGGCCTGCCGCAGCCTCCGCCATCGCGCGGATCGGCCGGCTGATGCCGACTGTAAGGGTGATGCCGAGGAGCAGAGCCACGATCAGCCCCACAGCAGTAGTGATGAGAAGGACGGTCTTGCTGCGCGCCGCACCTGACTCGGCGGCCTTGGAGGCGTCCTCGGCGCCTTTCTCATTGATCTTCACGACATCTTCGAGGGCGGTGGAGGCGAGCTCGAACTTGTCTCGGCTCGCCCGGCTTGCCTGGAAGCAGCGTTCCTCGATGTCGGCCACGCGCGGCTCGTCGGGTCTGAGGCCGGACGCCAGGAGTTTGTCCTCCTCCTCGGCCAGGGAACGGACGGTCTGGTGCGCTTTCTTCCAGTCATCCCACAGGGGCGTGAACTTCTTCCACAGGTCGTCCTCGTCTCGGGCTCGCGGCAGGGGTTCGTAGAGCTTCCATGCGTCCTCCGACTCCTTCCACGCCTTGTCGAGCAGCGTGTACTGCTCGCGGCGCGTATCGCGCATCCTGGGGTTGGTCAGGCCGCGCTCACCCACCCAGATGCGGTTCTGGGATTCGCTGATTCTGAGAAGCGAAGACACGCTCGGCAGGCAGTCCTCGCCTATCTCGTTAAGCCCTTTGAGCGCGCCTCCAAGGCCCAGAAGGCCCGTCACCCCGATGAGCACGCCGATCAGCGCGACGATGACGAAGCCGCCCGTCAGTTTCGTCGCCAGTTTGAACTTGCTTAACATGCGCTTTCTCTCCTTTGTCTGTCTGAGTGGCCGATGAAGACGGCGCGCGACTTACGACTCAGGCTCGGCGGGGGCGCTCGTCAACTCTTGACACAGCGCCACCGTGTCCGGTGTAGCGAGCACCTTGTCGATGTCCAGCAACAGCTTCACGCGGCCCTCGGACTTGCCGATGCCGAGGATGTAGTCCGTGTTCACATCGGCTCCGAACGACGGCGGGTCTTCGATGTCCTGGGCGGGAATGTCCAAAACCTCCGAAACCTTATCCACCACCACGCCGATTTCGATCCCTCCGGCCTGGACGACGATGATGCAGCTCTCGTCTGTCTGCGCGATCGCCTCCATGCCGAATTTCAGGCGCAAGTCGACAATGGGGATGACCTTGCCACGCAGGTTGATGACCCCGCGGATGAACTCCGGGGTACGGGGCACGGGCGTGATGACCATCATGCCGATGATCTCGTGGACCTTGAGGATCTCGAGGCCGTACTCCTCATCGGCCAGGAAGAAAGTGAGAAACTTCCCCCCTGCGTGGGCATGACGCCGGTCTTGTGCCTCCATGCCCGACGCAGGTGCGGCGCCAGGCTCGGATGTGGTCTGTCTGTCTGCCATACGTCTCCCTCCTCTGCGGACGAAACGTGGTGACTACGCGAGCGTGTCGCAAAGCGCCCCTCTGTCGGCTTCGGCGGCGAGCGTCGTGCGGGCGAGCGCCGAGACGCCCGAGGCGTCCAGGATCAGGCCCACGCGACCGTCGCCGAGGATCGCCCCGCCGGAGATGCCTTGCACTCGCCCGATGCCCTCGCTCAGCGATTTGGCCACGACCTGCTGCTGGCCCATCAGTTCGTCCACGAGCAGCGCGTAGCGACCGTCCGCGTCGTCGACGACCACCAGCAAACCCTCGGTCGGGTCGGTCACCGCGCCCTCGATGCCGAAGAGCCGGTGCACCCGGAACATGGGCATCAACTCGTCGCGCAACATGACCATCTCGCCGCACTCGGCGATGGTGCTCAGCGAGCCGCGGTCGGGCCGGAAGCTCATGTAGATGCTGACGGTGGGCACGATGTAGCGCTCCTCGCCGACCCTCACCAACATGCCGTCAGTGACCGCAAGGGTCAGCGGCAGCCGGAGCGTGAACGTGGAGCCCTCGTTCGGAACGGAGGCGATCTCAATCCGTCCGCGCAGGGCCTCGATCCCGCGCTTGACGACGTCCATGCCGACCCCGCGCCCGGAGACGTCGGTGACGCGCTCCGCGGTCGAAAAGCCCGGCTCGAAGATGAGGTTGAACACCTGGGCGTCGGAGAGACCTCGGTCCGTTTCGATTAGGCCGCGGTCGAGCGCTTTCTCGACGATTCGGTCCCGGTTGAGGCCTGCGCCGTCGTCCTGCATCATCACCACGACGCTTCCGCCGGCGTGACATGCGGAGAGGCTCACCGTCCCCGAGGCAGGCTTGCCGATCCGTTGGCGAACGTCCGGCGGCTCGATGCCGTGGTCGACGGCGTTGCGGACCATGTGCATGAGCGGGTCGGCGATGATGTCGACCATGTTGCGGTCGATCTCCGTATCATCGCCTTCGGTCACCAGGGCCGCCTGCTTGCCGCTCTTGTGCGCGGTGTCGCGGACCAGGCGGCTCATCTTTTGGAAGGTCGCCTTGAGCGGCACCATCCGCATGGACATGCTCAGGTCCTGCAGCTCGCGCACGATCTTGCCGCTATGTGTGATCTTCCGGAGAAGCTCGTGGTGCCGGCCCTGGATCACGGTCTGGTCCTGGGCCAGCATTGACTGCGCGATGACGAGTTCGCCGACGGTCTCGATCAGCCGGTCGAGCCGGTCGGTGCGCACTCGCACCGAGGCCTCCGCCGCAGCCGCCGGGTGAGAGGCGGCCTGCTGCGTCCGCAGGGCCTTCGCCACATCCGGCAGGGACGCCGCCTGCGCCTTGACCAGGGCCACGCCGATCGGCTCGCCGGCCAGGGCTTCTGCGACCGCTTCGACACTCTCTCGCGAGGCCTTCCCCTCGGCCACGAGCAGGTCGCCCAGGCGTGGCGGTGCGATGTCGTCACTCGCATCCTCGGAGACGCCGTGAGCCTCCGGGTCGTCCAGCACCTGCATGAGGGAATCGCAGTCGGGTGGCACGGCGAAGCTGCCGTCGCCGAGGCCGGCTTCCACCGATTGCAGGAGCGCCTTCAGCACGTCCACCGAGCGCAAGGCCAGGTCGGCGTATCCGCCGCGACATCGAATCTGGCCGTCGCGGATACGACTGAGAAGAGACTCGGCCCGATGGGCCAGGCGCGATACCAAGTCGATTCCGAGGAAAGCCGATGTCCCCTTGATCGTGTGGAAGGCGCGGAAGACCGTGTTGACCGCTTCGGAGTCGTCCGGGTCGGTCTCGATAGTGAGGAGCGCAGCCTCGGCGCCCTCGATGTACTCTCGGCTCTCCGTCACGAAGTCGCGCAACAAGGAGGCATCGGCATCCGCAGGCAGCATCTGTGTGTCGGTAGGATCATCGTAGGGCGGCTGGCAGGCTGAACCGAGCAGTGTGGGGGAGGGCTGATCGAAGTCTGGGATGGTCGGACCAAGTCTCGTTGCGACTGTCGGGAGCGGACTGATCGTCCCGAGCGGCTCCCCGTCCTCGATGGCATTCGCTGCGGCTTCGAGAAGGGAGGCCACATCGGACAGGCTCTCGGCGGCGGCATCGGGCTGCTGGCGCGCCTCAGCGATCTTGTCGGCTGCCTCGACGATGAGTGCCGAAGCTCCATGTCCCGGAAGGCCGGCAGCGACCGCGCGCAGCATTGCTTCCGCGCGCGCAAGTCCCTCATCATCGTTCAGCTCAAGTTGCACCAGCAGTGCCGACGCCTCGTCCAGCGTCGGTGCCGGACCCTTCGCGTTCGCTTCTGCAACAGGCCCGGCGCACGGCGAGTTGCCAAGGTCCCTCAGTAACGCGTCCACGGCCTGCGTCAACGCTTCCGCCTCCGCCTGTCCACACTCAGCCGCGCAGTAAGCAACGGCGGCGCGCAGGGCATCTGCCGCACCACCGAGCGCGCCGGCGGCGTCTCCGACGCTGCCCTCGAACGCCGCCTGCAGGGCCGTGAGAACGGCGCGTAAGGCGGTCTCCAGAGGTTCCGGGGCATCTGGCCCTGCCTCAAGCGCCTGCTCGATGGCGGCCCCGACACTCGCCAGGACGTCGCGGTTCTCCGGTGCAAGGCCACTGAGATCACCAGCCGCTTGTTCCAGAACCTGGATGAGAGTTCGGTCTACCCGGCCCATGTGTGCATCCTTCAGGTCGCTTCAATGGTGACGCGTGGAGCGGGCGTCGCCCGTCGCCGTCCAGGAGGGGCCGGATCTACGAGACCGCCAGTCGTATCGGCGGTCGAAGTATCCGGCCCCAGCCGTCGCGCGGAGTGAACGGCAGAGGCCTACCCACCGCAGGCGGGTCAGAGTGAGGTGCCGTTAGTCGTCCCCCTCCCGGTACGGGAGGGGTGCCCGCGAAGCGGGCGGGGTAGGGCCGTTGTCGTTCTCTGTCTGCGCAGAAGAGCCTACCCGCCGCAGGCGGGTCAGGGTGAGGTCGCCGTCACGGCTCGCGGCCGGGCAACTGGTCGGTGACGGCCAGTTTCACGTCAAACGCTCCCTCGGCGGACGCGAAGCCGATCCGCATCGTCTGCATTCGTCCGTGTTGCACCGGCTCGATGTCAGTGCCGCGCGCTACAGTGGGCAGCGACATCTCGGCCTTCACTCCGACCGCCTCCAGCCGGGCCAGCAGGTCGCCGGCGATCACGTTCACCATCTCGCCCACTGCGTCGCCCATGTCCGGGCTGTCGAAGGCGATGTCATAGCCGGCGAACCTGCGCGCTATTGCATTCGCCGTATCTCTGGGCAGGCATAGCATTACGACCCACGCCACGTCCCCGACGATCGAGATGACGGCGACGATGCCGTCGTACGACTGCGCCGCTGCGCCTTCGACATGCCATTCGGGCTCGTCGCCGCAGATCATGGCGAAGGAACCGGCGGTTGCCTCCGCCGCGCACTCCCAATGCTCGAACGCCCCGCACTCACGACGGCCGTCCATCCGATCCATCATGGGCATACCTGCCGAAGCTTTCGGAATCGCAGACGGCCTCTCGGCCCTGCGTGTTGTTCGGAATCATCACAGCGAAGACCACGGAATGCGGCGTTACATCAATTTGCTGAAGAACCCGCCGCCCTTGGCGGATCGCGCTTCGGCTTCCTTGAGGAGCGGGGCCACCGAACGCTGCAGATCCTCGACGGTGAACGGCTTGCAGATATAGGCGTTGGCGTGAGCGCGATCCAGCGCGTCCTCCATCTTGCCCATTGTCTTCTCGCTGGTGACCATCACGATCGGCACCTTGCCGCCCTTCGGGTTCGCGCGCAATCGGCGGACGAACTCGATGCCGGTCATCACGGGCATGTTCCAGTCCACGAACACGATGTCGGTGTTGGCGGGCGAGAACTTCTTCAGGCCCTCCTCGCCGTCGCCGGCCTCCGTGAACTCGAACTCGCCCATGCCGCTGCGACCGAGGCACTGCATGACGATATTACGCATGACCTGGGAATCGTCGATGACAAGGGCTCTAACTTTCGACATCGTTACCTCCCGGCGACCTGGCCTTAAGCCCAATACCGTTCATTTAGGTGCGGGGTGCCCGCCGAAGGCGGGCGGGGACCCCGCGCATTGTCGCGGCTCTGTGGGGTCCCTGTCTTCACCTGCTTCGCCGGTGAAGACACCCCACAGCTATGTGAATAGCATTGCCTCTAAGCCTGAGCCGCCGTAGTGTGTGCTGACTTCAGTGCAATCATCGTGCCACAGGCACTTATCGTCAGATTCGCAACAGACTTTACGCGGCTGTCAGGAATTGGGCGTCAGGGCGCGGTCGTCGACTTGGGGTGAGGGGTTTGATGGTCGGTGCGGGAGCATTGCTGAAAGTGTTGCGTGGTTGGGTCTGTGTGCGGGGGAAGCGTCTACAGACTGTGATGGGGCCCACAGAAGGCGGGGGCTACCTGCGATACTCGCTGAGCGCCTCTATCAATGCCACGAGGTTCGCGGTCGGCACGTCGGCCTGCAGGGTGATGCCCGGCTCGGCGATGTACCCGCCGCCCTGGGCCATCGCGTCGACGGTCCACCGCACCTCGTCGCGGACCTCCTGCGCGGTTCCGAACGGCAATAGCCGCTGAGTGCTGATCCCGCCGCAGAAGGTGATGTCCCGCCCGAACTCGCGCTTCAGGCAAAGGATGTCCATCGCCTCGGGCTGGATGGGGTGCAGGATGTCGAGGCCCAGTTCAATCAGGTCGGGGATGACCGGCGTCACATGCCCGCAGGTGTGCAGCATCGTCGCGAGGCCGTAGGCGCGCGCGGCGGTGAGGATGCGGGCGAGGTAGGGCTGGACGAACTCGCGCCACATCTCCGGGCGCATCATCATCCGATCCTGGAAGCCGTAGTCGTCGCTGAGAAAGACGCCGTCCGGCCGCAGCCGCGCCATCGCCTCCAGCGTCACCAGGTCATACTCGCAGATCGCCGCCATCAACTCGTGCACGAAGCCGGGATGCTCGACCAAATCGCACAGCAATCGGTCGAGCCCTCGCAGGAAGTGCGCGCGTTCCCAAAGATCGCCGACAACAGCGATATGGAAGGTTTCCGGGTGGCGCTGTGCCGCGACGGCCACGCCCTCCCAGCGTTGGGAAGCGAGAGGATCGGGGCAAGTGTATCCGTTGAGGGTCGGCTGACCGAGCGGATGCCGCACCGGATACCCGCGGTTGATGTCCGAGGTTGCCCAGACGACACCGAACTCATCCGTGATCGTCGGGCCATAGTCAGCCGGGCTGGCGTACAGGGGTTTGCCGTTGGCGGCGAACAGGTACAGGTGGATGCCCAGCGCATCCTGGAGGTCGTCGGCCTTGTAATGCGTCTTCAGCCGCTGCTCCGCTACAGGCGACAACATGACATTATAGGGGACGGTGGCCGTCTCCTCATGGCGGATCGCGGCATACACGCACTCGCGGGGTGTCATGGTTGTCCCGTCTTACAGCGGCAAGCTGACCTCTCGCCCGCCATCGGCGCTTCTGTACATCGCCAGCGCGAGCTCCAGGCTCCCGCGGGCGGACTCGCATGGGATGCGCAATGGCTCCCCATACTTCACCGCGCGCACGAAATTCTCGGTCATGTATTGGTGCTCGACGAAGGCGAAATCGCCTGTGCCGTCGGCAGTAGCCACGATCTGACCGCTTCCGATCTTGCGGACTTCGTCATCCTCCGGCAGTTCTTCGCGGAACTGCCAGGTGGTGATCCGCTCGCCTTGCATGATCGCGGTGCCATCCTCCCCGTTGATCTCGATGCGGATGTCCGAACCGGGCCACAGCGCCGTCGAGGCCTGCACGGTGCCGCAAGCGCCGCTCTCATACTCCAGGAATGCCTGCAAGGTATCCTCAAGCTGCACCTGCGGGTGGGCCAGATTGCGCATTCGCGCCTCCACGGTCTTCACCGGGCCCATGAGATAGCACAGCAAGTCGATGTAATGGAAGGCATGCTGGATCGTGACGCCCGCGCCTTCGTCGCGGTTCGAGCGCCATTCGTCCATGAGGTAGTAATCCGTCGCCCGGAACCACTTCATGTAGGCATCGCCGGACAGCAGCCGCCCGAAGCGCCCGTCGGCGATGGCCTTGTGGATGGCCTCGACAGCCTTGCGGAAACGCACCTGCAGCGAGACCTGCAGCTTCACGCCGCACTGCTTCGCCTCGGCGATCATCGCGTCCGTCTTCTCGAGCGTCATCTCCGGCGGCTTCTCGACGATCACGTGCTTGCGGGCCTGCAGCGCCGGGATAGCGAACAGTGCGTGGTAGGCGTTGGGGGTGAGCACGTTGATGACATCGATGCGCGGGTCGGAGAGCATACTGTCGAAGCTCGAGGCCGCCTCGCAGCCGAACTCGGCGCAGAATCTGCCGAGGCGTTCCTGGTTGGTATCGGCTGCCGAGATGAGCACCGCCCCCCTGGTGGCCCCGATCGCCTTCCCATGAAACTGTGAAACCAGTCCACAACCCACGATGCCGAAACCGAGAACATCCTTAGGCATAGCGGACCTCCTCTAGAAAGGCAAACGATGAACGCAGAACGCAAAACGCAGAATCAACGGCAAAAAACGGCAAGACTGCAGATGTACCCGGCCGTCGCGTGGGGCGGGCGTCTCGCCCGCCAGGGCCGTTGGCCCTGATCTCGGCAAGCACGTCACCGCTCGGTGACTGCTCTGCGATGGTCAGATCGCTCCGCGCGTATCTGAGCCACTCATCAGGACTGCCGACCTCAGGCTGGCTGCGCCGCATAGATGACCCTCCCGTCACGAAGCGCGGGTTGGTAGATGAGGCCCGGGGTATCGGCATAGCGAGCCAGGTCGCTTTCGGTCACCGCGATGATGTCAACCGGCACTGAAAAGCCAATCAGCCCGACATGAATGCGCTGTGCCAGTCTGCGAGCGGGCGCTCCCTCAGGGACGACAATCAGAAGGTCCAGGTCGCTGCTCTGCGTGGCCTCGCCGCGAGCGGCGGAGCCGAACAGGACGATCCGCAGCGGGTGTGCGACGTCGACGACCCGGGCGATGAGGTCGCTGAGGACGTCTGGCGTCAAACCCGCCACATCCGCTGTCGACAATGTCGTATTCATCGGCGCAGGCCTACGTTTTCCCATGCGACGCCCGTCGGTTGGCGTGGTGTGCAGCGTTTCACAGCCATCGTCGCCACTGGTCGAGGGCGATGACGAGAGACTCGGAGAGCCAAGTCTCGAAGCGGGAGCTCGCAGCAGCGGGGTCGTCCAGGTAGTTGACCTGGAACACCCGGGGGCTGGCAAGAGCCCAGTCTCTGACCCGCCATTCGCTTGGCTTGCTGTCCCACCGGATCGCGACCACTATGGCGGCCACTATGCCCTGAAACTCCTCCCCAAGTGCATGGAACGAGACCACGATGTCGGCCATCATCCCGGCGAGAATGTCCAGTTCGCACCAGCTATGGTAGGCATCGACGTTGGCAATGTAGCCCAAGCTCGACGCGGCGCTGACGACGGGCTGGGCGAATCGAGACGCGAGCATCCCGTCGTTCTCCCCCGCATCAGCCTCGGCTCTAAAGGTCGGGTCCACGGCGTGAACGCTGTGCTGAACTCCCTCGGCAACCTCCTTCAGTTTGCGAAGGGCCTCCTTTGCGAGCGGCCTTACGAGCGCGAAGACGGGGTGTGCCATCAGTTCAGCTTGCTCTGTGTGCCGCCGCACCAACCTCTCCTGCGCCGAAGCGATCACGTCCCAGACGCCTACAGGTGCCTTCACCTCTTCGGATAGGTCCAGAGCCCTGAGAAAGGCCTCCCTCTCGATCCTCGCGAACAGCCCGACTATGTTTCCCATATCCCCATCGTCCGCTGATTCTAGCGTTCCGATATACTCGGCCCGGTCATCCCTTGTCACCACAAGTGGGAACCAACCGGCCCGCAAGAACACCAGGGTCGCCAAGCACCGCGCGATCCGCCCGTTCCCGTCCTGAAAGGGATGTATCTGCGTGAACCGATGATGCAGCCAGGCAGCTTCGACCTCCGGCGGCACATTACCGGCGACGTGGCGGAGGTGCATTTCGATGAGCCGGTCCATCTCCGAATCCACCTGTTCTGGCGGGCAGTACTCGAAGATCGAACCGTCCTCTCGCGTCGGGTTGTTTGGCCACTGTTTCCATGCTCCGCGACGTAGAGAGGTCGCGACTGTGCGCCCCAATCCGTCGCGCCCCGAGGTGGTGGGCTGGTGGCGCGTGAGAAGCTGGTGAAGCTCCTTGATGTAGGAAGTACTCAACTCCCGTCGACTCGCCACGAAGTCGAAAAGGCCCTCGACGGCCTCGTGCTGGTCCCGGATGATCGCCACGACTTCTTCGGGAGGACGGTCCGTGTCGCTGTGCGAGATGAGGCTTTCCCGAAGGCCGTGCTCCACGAGCAACTGGGTGACGCCGCGGTCGATGTCGTACAGCCGCTCGATGATGCCTGTCTCGATGGCCCACTGTCGGCGTAGACGCTCGTTGAAACGCTCGACCTCGCCGCTCTCCGCCAGACGCCCCCGCTGATCGGCCCACACGCAGGCAAGCGGCGGCAGCTCGGCATCCGCAAGCCCCTGCCAGTCATCGGGCAGGTCCGTGATCGGCTTCCAGTGGTGTCCCTCGGGCATTGCGGCCTCGCTTCGAATCATCGCCTGAACACCTCCCCGCTGATCCACTCCCGCCACGTCGTCTCGTACCAGGACCTGTCATCCGGTATCGGGCGCACGGGGACCGGATGCACCTCGAACTCGCCTTCGGCGCTCAGGGCGATCTCCAGAATCTCATCCCGCATGGACATATTCTCCACGAGGTGCCTGAGTTCCCGCCCGCGCTTTGTCTCCATGTACTGCACATTGCCCTCGGGTGCGTCGTCTTCGGCCAGGATCACGGACGATCCCCGGCTGCCGCCGCCCCTCGTTATGTAGGCGTCCAGCGCGGTGAGGAACGCGATCTGGGCCAGGCACAGGTGCTCGTTCTGGACCGCAATCAGCATCTGCTCCCGACTTGTCAGCCGTATTCCCGCTTCCTGCAGCCGCGCCCACTGTGCCCTGGCCTCTAACAGCGCCTGCCCCACGGCCTCCCGGCTGCGGAGGAACGCGGCGCAGCGCGTCATTCGGCGCTGTATCTCCTGGCGCACCTCGCCGGGCGTTGGGGCTGGGGTGCCGGGGCCGGGGAGCCACGAACTCAGCCTTTCATACTCCGCGCACACCTGCTCCGCAACCAGCCTCCCGACCGTGTCCGCATCTCTCGGGGCCCCGTTGTGCACACGCGCGATGTACTGCGCCGCCCGCAGGCCCCCGACCTGTCCTGCGTTCAGGGCGCTGCCGCCGGGCCGGATGCCATGAGTGCCGCACACCTCGCCGATGGCGAACAGGTGTCGCAGGCTCGTCTCCCACCAGGTGTTCGTGCGCAGGCCCCCGTTGTGGTGTTGAGCGCAGACCGCGATCTCCAGCGGCTCGCGCAGATCCACGCCATGCTCCGCGTACAGGTCGATTGCTTGCGGGTTGACATGTCGGAGTCGCTCGTAGGGCGTCGGCTGGTCGGCCCCGCACGCCGCGAGGTAATCGCGCGCCTCCGGCTCCAGGTCGTCCGGCGAGAACTCCTCCAGGCCCTGGTCGGCCACCGGGTTGCGTGAGAAGTCGAGATAGACCTGCCGCCCGGCGGCAATCTCGTTGTGCACCGCGATGTCGATCACCGATGACCCGCAGTCGCGCAGTCGCTCGGCGTGGAACGGCCACTGGCATCCTTTAAGGAAGATCGCCGTGGCTTCGGCTTTCATCGAAGGGAAGTAATCATTCAGGAAGTATCGCGTGGAGCTGGCGTTTCGCCCGCTGCCATCATCTCCATCTACGCTGAAATAACAGGGGATAACCTGTTGATAAGTGCCTGATAAGTTCCAGCGGAAGCCTGTCGAGGCGATGCCGAACTGCGATTCCGTCAGGTTGTGGGCGACGCAGCCGATTTCCAGCGCAAGACCGAGGCCGCCGGTCTGCCCCGGCGGGTAGACGCTGGCCTCGTACAGCTCCCCCGGCCCGCCAGTCGCCAGTACCACGTTCTCGGCGTTGAACACCGTCAGTCCGAAGGTCCCCTCGTCGATCCGGGCCTTCTCAACGGCGAGCGCACCGACGATGCGTTTCGTCTCGCCGTGGCCTTCGGTCAGCAGCCTCACCACCTCAAACCCGTCGAAGATGGGGATCGCCGCTCGTCGAACCTGATCCAGCGACTTCGCCACCATCTGCATTGAGGTCTTCGGGCCTGCCGAGGTCGCCCGCTGCCGGGGATCGTGGTCCGTCTTGTAGCCGACATAGGCCCCGAATTCGTTGTGGGGGAAAGCGACTCCGTTGCGGACCAGGTGGACAAACTCCGGGACCGACCCGAGAGCCTCGACGTAGGCGATGTCTCCGTGGCACATGCCGCCCTCGGTGAGCGTCCGGGCGAATTGGACCGGGCTGTCGGGCACATCGCCGAAAACGCCCAGCTTGTAGTAGGTCTGTTTGTCCGAGCCGGAGTTTGCCGACGTGCCCGCGCCCAGGCGGTCGGTGACGATCGCGATGTCGTGCACCCCAAGCTCGTGGAGGTGCTCGGCACAGTTGAGGCCGGCGGCCCCGGAGCCGATGATGACGGTCTGGAAGGTATAGACCATCAGGTCGCAGCCGGGCCCGTAGCAGACGATTCGGCACTCGGCCATGTGTAGCACTTCCCTTCCGCTGCGTCGGGACATGCTGCAGGTGCCCTCGCCCCGACTGTCGAAACACCTATTCGACCCGGACGGCAAAGCATCCTTTTCCTGCCGGGCCGGAGAATCACGTTGTCGGCCGGCGATCCGCAGGCCGACTCACTGAAGGAAGTGACTGCCATGCAGCCGCTCGAGATTGGTGTGTTCCTTTGCTCGACAGGCATTGAAGACCCGTTCGAGTCGATCAAGAAGCTCCACGAACTCGGCATCAAGGTGACGCAATTCCCGCCGATTTCGCCCGAGTTCTATACCGCCGGGAATGCGGCCAAAGTGAAGGCCGCCCTTGCCGAGGCCGGCATCGAGCCGGCGGCGATGTTCGTCGGCTTCCCGGGCGAATCGTATGCGAGTATGCAGGCGGTCGCCGAGACCGTCGGCTTCGTGATTCCGGACAAGGTCGAAGAGCGTGTCGAGATCGCCAAAGAGGCCATCGAGTGGGGTTCACAGGCGGGGATGCCGGGCATCGCCATGCACATCGGGTTCGTCCCCCACGACACCGGCGATCCGGTCTACGGGATGCTCATCGGCATCATGCGCGATGTCGCCGACGCCTGCAAGGCGCGCGGCATGTACTTCGCCCTCGAGACCGGCCAGGAGAGCGCCGAGGAGCTTCTGTCGTTCCTCACCGCGCTGGAGCGCGACAACGTGTTCATCAACTTCGATCCCGCGAACCTGATCCTCTACGGCAAAGACAAGCCGGTCGAGGCGTTCAAGGCCGTCGGGCACAAGGTCATCTCGATCCACTGCAAGGACGGCATCTGGCCGACCGAGGCGGGCCAGTTAGGCTCCGAGGTGCCGCTGGGCGAGGGGCAGGTCAACTTCCCCGCTTTCATCGCCGCCGTCAAGGAAGTAGGCTTCATAGGCCCGCTGGTGATCGAGCGCGAAGCCGGCGACAACCGCATCGGCGACATCCTGCAGGGCAAAGCCTTGCTAGAAAGCCTGAGGTAAACGCAAAACGCAGAACGCAGAACGCAGAATCAACGGCAAAGAACGGCAACAGTGAACCGATCTTGGCGCCGTCGTTGATGTTGCCGTTACTCGCCGTTATTCGCCGTTGCTTGCCGTTCCTTGCCGTCAGCTCATCATTCATCATTCAGCGCTCATCGCTTCCCTCCTATGCCTGCTCCTGACTTCTACTTCTGCCTAAACGCCACGTTCCGCTTCATCCACGACAAGTGGGGAGAGCAGGCGCTGCGTGACTACTGGCGAGCGCTGGGCCGAGAGCACTACGCCTCGGTTACTGAGCGCTTCCGCGAAGGCGGCCTGGAAGCCGTCCGGGACTACTGGCAGGCGTTCTTCGACGAAGAGCCGGGGGGCGATGTCTCGGTGCGCCTCGACGGGGCAGAGGTGGTCATCGACGTGCGTGTCTGCCCGGCGATCCGCCACCTGCGCGAGCATGACCGCGACATCATGCCGCTGTATTGCGACCACTGCACGGTGGTTTCGCAGGCGATGTGCGAGGGCGCGGGGATCGAGGTCTCGGTCGAGGGTGGCGGGGGAAGCTGTGTGCAGCGCTTTCGCGTGGGGTAGCGCACGTGTAGTTCACAGCGTCCATGAGCTACCCTCATCGCTTTGTATTTACAGCGCTTCCCACCCGGGAAACGCACTGTGCTGGGGGCACGGCAGAATGAATGCGGCTGACTGGTTGTCGGTAAGAGACTTCCTGACCTACTACGTGGCGGGCACTGTGTGGCTGATAGACGCAGCCTTGTTCTTCATCCACGGCGACAGTGATCCGTTACCCCATTCGGTAATGTCATCTACGGGGGTACTGGCTGTACTCATCATCGTCGTTCCGTATGTAGTCGGCATCATCATGGCCCATCCCGCGACATGGCTGATGGAGAGGATACGTAGCACCCATTGGTTCGGCGATCCACTCAAGTGGGCGATTGACCCTTCAGCGGAGGACGCGCAGACTACGCAAGCAAAGAAGACGAACGCCAAACGTGGTTGGTGGAAACGGAAACCACTGCACGAGAAAGCGGTTCATCTCGCCGCCGAGCGTGCACGAGCGATCCTCAGAATCACCTCGAAGGACAGTGGCTTTCGGGAGAACTTCGCTGTTGTTGAACTCGCGAAGCCCAGCGACCTCGTATATTACATGCGCGCCTACCTGATCGCCACCGGGAGCCCGGCGGGCGGGTTGGCCGAACGTGCTTACGACCTCATGAACCTTACGGAGAGCTTGCTCCTGCCTATTCTTGTCGCGCCTCTCGGCATTGTCCGCTACTATTTCCACAACTGCCATTGTTCTTGGTCGTGGGCCGCCCTTCCATCTCCACTCATTGCCGGCTGCTGTTACTATTGCTGGCTCTGGGCATCTATTGCTCTCGGCCTCTTCTTGGCATGGTTCCTCATCGCCCGTCACCTCCGCTATCGGGAATACTACGCAAAGCATGTCTACCGCGCATTCTTAGCCGTGACCAGCATCGAGGAGCATCGGGGTGCTGAAGGTCGCCGCGGTTCTGAGCGGTCGTGATGTACCAAGGGGTCATCCCATGATCGGCTGCGCGGAATTCATCGGCGCTTACGACTTCACATTCGAGTACCTCCGCCGCACGTTCGGCGAAGACGCTCTCCGGTGCTACTGGGAGACAGCCGTCTCGGTGGATTCCCAGCGGCACGCGCGCGAACTCATCATCCCCGGCGGCTTCGAGGGGATGGAGGAGTATTGGGGGCACACGCTGGCCGAGGAGGAGGCGGGGTACGTTGCCGTCCGCACCGAGGATGCCTATCGCATCGACATGCACGCTTGCCCGTCGTTGGGGTATCTCTTGGAGCGGGGCGAGCCGCTCTATCACGATTACTGCGGGCATTGCCTCGGCTGGATCAAGCCGGTGATGGATGAGGCGGGCTTCGTCATCTTCACCGAGCACAACAGCCGTGGACAGTGCTACTGGGAAATGCGCCGCGCCCACGAGAACGCGACAGTCTCGGCCCCCGGCGAGATCACCGGCGACAGGGACGTGCGGCGTAGAGAGGACTGGTAGACGCCGTGCGCTCCCTCAGATCGCCATGAGACTACTGGGCCTCTCGATTCTCGTATGCCTCTGCTTCACCCCCGCCTTCGCCCAGAACCTCCCCTGGAGCATGGCCTCCTTCTGCGCGATCGTGAACCCCATGCAGCACAGCATCGCCGGTCGGTTGCCGATGTTCCTGTGGAATTTCCCCCTCCCGCGCAATGACGACCTTGTGAAGCTGCGAGATACTGGCGAACTACGCCGCGCAATCGATCAGATGGCCGCCCGGGGCTTCGTGCCGACGGTCGAGATGGGGTGGGAGTGGACGCCCGCCGGGGCGATGGCGATGGCGAAGACGCTGCAGGAGGCCGCGCTGCCGGTCTGCGTCCTCATCCCGCGGGCGGATTTCCTGGAGGGGACGTGCTATCGAGACTGCAAGGTCTGGGGCGATGGCCCGGACGCCTCGCAAGGCAACAAGGCGCGTAAGTGGCCCTGCCTGCCGCTCGCCGATACCAAAGCCGGCGCGACGTGGTTGAAGGAACAGCTTAAGCCGTACGCCGATGCGGGCATCAAGGTCAGTGCGGTTTGGTTTGACGACGAGAGCCTGCCACACCCGTGGAACGGCTGCTTTGAAGCCCAGAAGGGCTCGAAGGACTGTAGCGCCGCCTATGCCCCGGATGTACTTGATAACTTCGAGAGCTTCAAGCAGTACACTTGCCAGCTTCGTGCTCGGATGTTCAGCGAGGCGGCTGCGGACCCGATCCATGCGATGTTCCCCGGCGCTCTGGCGGGCAACTACGGCGACTTCGCGTCCAGCCAGGCCTGTCCGTTCGTGGAGCCTGGCGGCGCCATCTACCCGCCGCGCGACATCGGCCGCATGGATGCGCTGATGCCCTCCGCTTATGCGAATACGAACCTGTTGCCGCGCTATTTCAAGCCCGAAGACATCCCCACGCAGGAGAAGGTGGATCGCATCTACTTCCCCCTGCTCCTGCGCACAGTCAGCACCTGCAACGCCAACAAGCAGCCGGGGAAAGTCAGCATCCCATACCTGAGCCGCTTCTGCCCCGACAATCCCGACCCGCGCCTGCACTTCGGCATGTCGCGCGGCCTGTACCGCGAGCTTCTGCGCCACGTCTGGATGCGCGGCACGGACAGCGTGTACGCCTTCAACCTCGGCTTCCCCGGCTCGGGCGTCTCGGCTGAACTCTCCCTTGAATCTCTGGAGGACCAGCGCGCCACGCTCGACGAGCTGCTCGCCTATCGGGAGTTTGTGGACCGCGGCAAGCCGATGAACTTCGCGACCCCGACCTCGGTCGACGCCCCTGTGGTCTGGTCTGGACTGCAGCTCGACAACAGGTGCCTCGTCCGCGCCGTAGCTCTGCACTCGGACCCGATCGAAGTGCGCCTCACCGTCTTTGGCAACAAGGTGTTCGGGTTCTCCGCGCCGCCAACGGGAGTAACCTGGATACTGCGCAGCAACGGCAGCGCGGAGAAGATCGCCAGCGGGCTGATGTGAGCGCCAGTGGGCAGGAGGTCGTCACCGGGAGGCTCTTCCTCAATGTGTGTGGGTAGATGCCATGAACTGGTCTTGGCGAGGGCGG
>CAYWBK010000029.1:0-24728 GCA_964455745.1 uncultured Armatimonadia bacterium | reverse complement strand
CTGCATAGGCTGCGCACCGTCTTCAGCCCCGAAGCGCATTGTGAGGCGTTGCTTGGGCTGTTCGCAGAGGTTATCCAAGAGGGACAGTTCGCTAGTTTCAGCGGGCGTCGGGGCGTAACACGGTAGCGGGGCTGACGAGCACACTGCGGAGGGCCTCGCCGTGTTTATCTCGGACAGGCCGGACCGCAGACTGTGAGAGTAGAAATCGCCCCGGCTGGCCCCACGGCGGCACGGCTTGACGGACACAGCATCGCAGCACACAATGGAATCCAACGGCAACGCGACAACTTCAGAGCGCGCGATAAAGGACACCGGCAGGCTGTTCGGCTCTCAGCTTTTCGTGGGCCTGTCGGCAATCGTGTTTTCCGCCTGGCTCAATCGCCTCCTTTCGACCGAGGACATGGCGCTCTGGCCGATCTGTCTGGGGCTGGCCGGCTTCATCGGCGCCTTCGCATCGGGGGGCTTGGGCGACACCTTTGTCCGGGTGGTTCCGGCACTGCTGGCGAACGGCAAAGACAACGAGGCACGCGCGCTGATCAGGACCGGTGTCGCTGTAAACCTGTGCGCCGCTACGCTCATCGCCTTACTGCTGTACTGGTTTGCGGCGCCAGCGGCAGCGCTGCTCCTCCACGACGCGACGAAAGTGGCGCTGGTGCGCGCGCTGATTTTCGCGGCGCTATTCACCGCATTGCGCGAACGACTGTCGTGGGTGTTGCAGTCCTTGCAGATGTTCGGCAAGCTGGCGTTTCTGACGGTGTTCATAGACACTCCTCGTTCGCCTCTGATGGTCGCACTGTACTTCATGTATGGTAGGGACGTGCGCGGCGTGATTCTTGCGCTGACCATCATCCCTTTCGTCGCGTGCGTGCTGATCGCAGCGTGGATGAGCCGGTACCTTGTGGGGGCTGGCGGGCTGTACCCGCTGGGGCGGCTGCTGAAGCTCTCTCTCCCATTCTATGGGGTCTCGGTGGTGGGTTTCGCGTGCAACCAAATGGGCTACTTGGTGATCGGCGCCGTCGCGGCCCCGGGGGTGTTGGCAAGCTACTTCGTCGCGGACAGCGTGGCCGGCTATCTGCGGTTGCTGAATGGTTCCGCAATCGGGGCCGTGACTCCGAAACTGGCAGAGCGAGGCGCGCAGGACCCATCAGGCATCGGGCGTGTGTTCACCAAGTGCACTCGCTATCTGTTTCTCGGGCTTCTGCCTGTGCATGTCGGCGTCGCCGTCTTGGCAGCCCCGATGATGGGGCTGTATGGTGGCTCGAAATATGCGGACGGCGGCTACATACTCGTGGCCCTGTGCGCAGCGGCGTTCCTGGAGGCCGTGGCCGGCCTGCACCGCATCAATATTCAGGTTTTCGCGAATCCGTGGCGGCTGTTTGGCCTCAATGGGGTCTATGCAGCGACGTACCTGGGGGCGCTGGCCGCCCTTGTTTATCCCTTCGCAGCGGCTGGGGCTTGCGCCGCCAGAGTCGTCACCGCCTCGGTCCAGACAGTGGTCTCCGCGCGAATGCTGCGTGGCGTGGTGCCGGTGCGCTACGACGGCCGCGCGTTGCTGCAGTCGATCCCTACAGGCGCGGCAGTGGGGCTTTGTGCAGGAGCGGCCGGACTGCTCCCGCACAGCTATGTTGCGGCTGTCATTGCCGGAATGGCTGCAGGCGGCGCGGCGTGGGTGCTGCTCGTCGTCCGGCGTCTGGAGATCGTGGACATCGATCTGCTGGTCCAGCTCATGCCCAAGCGCCTCATTAACGGAGCGGCACGGGAGAGACTGGCCGCTCGCCTGTACATTGTGTTCGCCCGACCCGCACGTTCGATGCCCAACTGAAGAAAGGAGCGCTATGCAGCTTCGAGCGACGGAAACACCGCGGATCATCGGCCAGCGTCTCGCCCAACCGGCCTCGATTCTCGCCATCATCGCGGTGGTGCTCGTAGCAACGACATCGCTTCTGACGATGTACGGGGCGAGCCAGTGGGCCTACACTCTACCCGCGGCAGTTCTCCTGATCGTCCTGCTGTTGGCCAACCCGTACGCCGCATACGTGGTCGCGATCGTCGCCCCGAACATCCTCCCGTCGGGTGGACGTTTCCTTTTCGTGATGGTGCCGAACCCATTTCAGTTTCTCGTGCCCGCCGTCGCGTTCGGTTCGCTCATCAGAGGCTGGCGAGACAAGGAGTGGCAGGGGTTTCGCTTCTACTTCGCCGATGCCTTTGTCCTCTGGTACCTCATCTGGGGCTACGCTGGGATATTCCTCATACCAGGCCCGAGAAACTGGAAGTATTTCAGCAACGTAGTGACGATCCCAGCCAGCTTGTACTTCTCGGCCCGCTGGCAACCGCTGGACCGACGGCGTTTCCGGGGCCTTCTGAATGCGTACTTGCTGGCTGCGCTGTTTGTTCTATTCGTCATCGCCCAGGCCCGCTTGACGCGCCGCGACCCATTCTACTTGTGGGGGCAGGCTGGGTACAGCCTGGGGCCGCAGGGCGAGGTCGCTAACGCGTCCATCGTCACCTGCTTCCTCGGCGGCCTGTTCATCTACGCGTTTGCGACCCGATTGGGGCAGGCAGGCGGGCGTCTGCCTCGCCGGTTCCTGTGGGCGTTCGGGGCCGCACTGACACCTATCGTGCAGGTGGTCGTGACGCAGCGGGCAGGCATAATCGCCTCGGTGGTCGCACTCGTAGTATGTCTAGCGCACCCTCGACTGCTTAAGCCGGCAGCCCAACTTCTCTTGTTCGCGTTGATCGCAGGCTCCGTCTGGTACGTCTACTTTGGCGGGGCCACCCAGGTTCGCTTCGCGGAGAAGGATCCCCTTATACTGAAGCGCATATACCGGGAAAAGGCGCTCAGGTACATCGCGTCTCCCGCTTGGAACCCGTTCCTGGGGACGGGGTTTGGGCGGCTATCTGCCCTATCCGGTGAGACCCTTCCGTTCGAAGAGGTGTACGATGCCAACACGGGTGGGTGGCGTCACCCCGATCAGATACAGGCGGGCAGGGCCATCCACTGCGCCCCGATCACCATTCTCGGGGAGCAAGGCTGGGTTGGCGTGGCGACCCTGGCGTGTCTGGTCATCTGCATTCTGGCCTCGGTGTTCCGCATTCTCCTGCTGGCGCAACAGGAGAACAGACCGGCCGACACGGAGCTTCTCGTCGCTCTCCTTGCCGCTGCAGTAGCAACAGTGGTGACCGCTATGTACCACAACTCTGATACGGTGTTGTACTTGCAGATGTGGATGTGGAATACCACCGGGATCATCATCGGGCAGCCTCAAGTGTTCGTCCTCTCAGCGGAGGAAGTGGCTCAGCGGGCGGCAACTGACCTCCGAAAGAGGAGATGGCCCTTACGAGGCAGAACGGAGTAGGCAATGCGTGTGTGCTTCATCGCCACGCTGCCCGGAATGCTGCCCCTGCTGACGGGTGCCAAGACTATAGAGTCGGGAGGGGGGATACAGGTCCAGACAGCCCTCATCGGTCGGGGGCTTGCCGTGCGGGGCCACCAGGTTTCATTCATTGTCTCAGACCCCTACGACGGCCCCGCCGTGCTATTTGACCCCGGTGGGATGCTGAAAATCGTGCGGGCCTATGACCACTCTCGCGGTCATCGCGTCGTCAGACCCGTTAGTCGAGCCTGCCGGGTGTGGAACGCCATGCGCAGTGTGGACGCCGATATCTATATCGTGCAAGGCGCAGGGCCTGTGGCTGGACTCGTCAGATGGTTCTGCCGGACTCGCCGGAGAAGCTTCGTATTCTGGTCGGCCAGCGCTCCCGATGCCGCGTGCGGGGAACCTGGTGAATCTCAAGTGTCCAAGTGGTGGCGCGGCGCTGCTTACCGAGGGATTCGGGGCGCCGACGCCATCATCGCCCAGACTGCTGAACAGAGAGAGGCATTCCGACGCTTCATGGGCAGAGAGGCAGTCGTCATCCCAAATGTGTGGCCAATTGCGGGCGAAGGAGACAGCCGTCTTGGGACCGGCTCCTCCCGCCCCGCCGACTTGCCCGATGTCTATGCCCTGTGGGTCTCCAACATCCGTCCGGAGAAACGGCCTCACATGGCGCTCGACGTCGCCGAGAGCCTCAGGGACGTGCCAGTGGTGCTTGTGGGGGGGCCTGTGCCAGGTCACGAGGACCTTTACGACGAGGTGCGCGACCGTTCACAGACGATCCCCAACGCCGTCTTCTGCGGCCTCGTCCCATTCAGCGAAGTGGGTGCTTACTTCGAGGCGGCCACTGTCTTTCTTAATACGTCCGCTATCGAGGGCTACCCCAACACCTACCTGCAGGCGTTGGCCGCGCGCCTCCCGATAGTCGCCACCTTCGACCCTGACGAGGTGATTTGCCGGTTTGGCATGGGCCACCACGGCGATCGGGTCGAGGACTTGGCAGCGGCTGTGCGGACCTTTGTCGACGACAGCGCGGCGCACGAGGAGGCAGGCCGCAAAGGCATGGCCTACCTCATGGAGTACCATGATCTGGAGGCAGTGCTGCCGCGTCTCGAAAGACTGCTTGCCGAGCTGGTATAGGTTTTTGGTCAATGGCACGCGCCCAGGCGCATGACAGGCGGCATTGAGTGATGGCAGTTCCCCCCCGCGTTTGCTTCGTGTTCACCTCCCCGCTGCTCCCCGCGCTGCTGCTTGACGAGAAGGCGACTGCTGGTGGCGCCGAGGTGCAACTGCGTGCCATCGGGCGTCAACTTGGGTTCGCCGGTTGGGATGTAAGCTTCGTAGTCAGCGATTGCGGCCAAGACGATGTGGTTGTGAACCGTGACGGCTTCACCATCTATAAGTCCTACCGGCCGGAGGCTCGCATTCGCGCGCCCGGTGTCGACCTGTTCGCCACGAAGATGCCGCAGCTTGCCGCCGCCATGCGCAGAGCTAACGCCGATGTCTACATCAACCGCGCAGCAGGGTGGGCGACGGGCCACGGTTGCCGCGTCGCGCACGTTCTTCGGCGTAAGTTCGCTTTCTGGATGGCCAGTCGGAACGATCTGATGCTTGGCCCTGAGCGTTGGCCGATGCCTCTGCATATCCGCTTGATGTATGAACACGGCCTGCGTCACGCGGACTTGATCATTGCGCAGACCGAAGAACAGCGCGAACTCCTGCAGCAGGTGAGGCGGCTGCGGTCTGTCATTATGCCCAACCTCTGTGCTTCTCCGGCCGGGCCATTCACCAAGAGTGAACACCCCACGGTACTGTGGGTTGGAAACATCAGGCCGCTGAAGCGTCCAGGGATGCTGCTGGAGGTCGCGAGGCAGCTCCCGCAACATCGATTTGTAGCCGTCGGAACCCCGCTCCCCGCATTGGAGGCGGACTACGACGAATTCGCCAAGGGCGCAGCGCAGCTCCCGAACGTCCACGTCATGGGGGCAGTGAGTTCGACGGAAATGCCCGCCCATTACGCGAGTGCCTGGGTCCTGCTGAGCACGTCGGAGGTTGAGGGTTTCTCAAACGTCTTTCTGGAGGCCTGGGCGAACGCAACGCCGGTTGTTGCGATGCTTGACCCCGACGAGGTCATCTGCCGCTATCGCTTGGGCTACCACTGCTCTACGGTGGAGGAACTGGTGCAGAGAGTCGGGGAAATCTGCGAGGATGCGTCTATGCGAGACGAACTTGGGGCCAATGCCAGAGAGTACGTCCGCGAGCACCACGACCCGGGTGCGGTGGGCGCCAGATTGGACCGCGAACTCCGACGTCTCATCGGGTTGGCGTAGCGCCGAGCCCTACACCTCGGCAGCCCCAGCCTGTAAGCCCTCCTCCCAGTCCTCCTCTTCCTCCACCTTGGGCCCGAGCGACGCGATCAGAAGCCAGACGAACATGAACGCGCACAGGTAGACGATGACGTCGGAGCCGCCGTGCACGAGGCTGCCCAGGGCGACATTGGCCCCAACGAATTCGGCCATCCAGATCACGGAAACGAGGCGGATGATGTTCGCGATCGCCACGATGGGGAACACGAGCGCCAGGACAAGCAGCTTCCGGGTGGTCGGTAACTGCGAGAGTTCCACAAGGACTGCCCCGACCAGCAACAGCGCCAGAAGCGAATTGAGGCCGCTGCATTCCTGAGCTACGATGAAACGGAAGCCATGAAGATCAAGTGTAACGCCGCTGTAGGCGAGCTTGAAGCCCATCGCTCGGGTGATGACGCCCGTGGCGTGGGTAGCGAACTGCTGCATCGGCATGGCGACCTTCCCAAGAACATGCTGCGGGATAGCTACCATGAATGCCGACAGGGCCAGCGGCAACCACAGTAACCGTAGATAATACCACCCCAGCGCTGCGGCGGCGATGCCGATGAGGATAAGCGGGAACGAGAGCCCCGTAACGAGTCTGGCGCCCGTGCGCATTCCCAGCAAGTAGACAAGTGCGGCCACACCCAACAGGGCCAGCCCACCTCGCCAGGGCGACGGCTCCTCCTCGGCATAGGTGAACTGCCGCCAAACGAGCCACCCGACGATGAAGGGGACTGCCCAGCAATGGTAGTAAAGCGACTGCGTAGCCCAGCGGGCCGCGAAGTACGCGCCGACCTCCCAGTACATCGCCGCGACAATTGTGACGGCCAGGGCCGCCCACACGTACATAGCCAGACTCCGTTGCCGGGTCATGTCTTGCCTCTGAGAACATTTGGCTCGGGGCGCCGCCTGCCAGGAGAGCCCTGTGCGGACAAGCGAAAACGGCCCCCGCACCCCACGGAGGCCGTTACCAAGTCATGGACTATCGGGCATTACTCCCCATCATCGTGGCGGTGTCGGAGCTTGTGGCCGACGTAAGGGAGAGCCGTCGCGAAAAGGAGCAGAATCGTCGCCGCTTCCGGCGTAGACCCGCTGCCACCCGTGTTGTCATTGCCGCTTGTGTTCGTCGGCTGGCCGCTACTGCTACCTCCCCCACCCGCCGGCCAGGTTGGGTTGAAGCCGCCGGACGGGTCGCCACTGCCGCCCGATCCGGTGCCGCCCGTGCCGGAGCCTCCCGACCCGTTGTTCGTGCCACTGCCGGTACTGCTCGATCCACTGAGGCCGAGTGTGCCTACGAAGCCCGTTGCGCTGCTGAAGTCACCGTTCCCGATATCCCCGGAACCACTCCCGAGCAGGCCCTGCGCCGCCAAGGCGGCGTCCGCTGTCGAGCTGGAGGTTGCTACCGGGAAGGTACCCAGTGACGTATCAAAGGAGAAAGGCGCGGTTTGGCCTGTGGCGGAGGCGGCCGCGGACATCTGCGGTGATGCGTACCCGTCCATCAGGGCCCACAGCGGCGTACCCGAACCCGAGCCGGTTTGGGGAGCGCCCGTCATAGGCATCGTTTCGGTCATGGGCGTCGGCGCGAATACCGTGTTGCGAAGGTAAGCCAGCCATACGGGGCTCGCGTCCGCAACATTCGTGAACCAGTAATCCGTTGCTCGCGTGCTGAACGTCGGGAAGCTCGCATAGCTGGTGTTATACCGGGTCTCGCCGCTCGCCTGCTTGGCCAGCTTTGCACCTGTCTGCTGCTCCCCCGTGGCGAAGTCCGGCTGACCCCAGATTGAGTACACGAACGTATAGGCGACCTCGGAGTCTCCGGGCGACACGCTGTCGCCATTGAGCGACCCGCGCAGGTCGGCGCCGAGAGCTGTGGCCATGGTGAAGACCATTAGCGCCATCGCCACCAGGGCCGTCCGGGCTGAGATAGCATTCATAGCTGACTCGCTCCTTAGCGTGCAGGCGTCCAAGGCACGACACCCCCCATGCCATCAATATCCTTTGCGTCGTGTGTACAGTATAACCAGACCGGCACCCCCGGTCAACACTCTATTGGAAACATAACGCCGACTATATGGGCGGCAAAGAGGATAGTTCGTGTCGAAATAACGGCGAAAACTGACGCCTACCCACCTCTGCGGCGCGAGGGAGTATCCTTCAGCGTGCCAATCTGGTACACTGAGTGCAGGCTGGTAAACGCCCTCGAAGTGCCCGGAATCAGGGCACCGCCGTCCAATTCCTCAGCTAGAGGCAAGGCTGCGATCATGCTGCGTTACGTTGCCCCCGTGTTCGTTGGAGCGTTCCTTCTTTTCCAGGTTCAACCTCTCATCGCGCGTTACATTCTCCCCTGGTTCGGCGGCACGCCTGCCGTTTGGACCACGTGTATGCTCTTCTTCGAGATCGTCCTGTTGCTGGGCTATGCCTACGCGCATCTTGTCATCAGCAAGCTTACACCCCGCGGTCAGACGATCGTGCATTCCGCTCTGCTCGTACTGACACTCGCAGTGATGGGCGTGCTGACCGCCGTCTGGGGCGTGCCGATCATCCCGGGCGCCAACTGGAAACCGTCAGACCCGGGCATGCCCGTCCTGCGCATACTCGAGTTACTGACTGTTGTGGTGGGCCTGCCGTACTTTGTGCTATCAACCACGAGTCCGCTGCTTCAAGCGTGGTTCGCCCGCACAAACCCCGGAGCGTCGCCTTACCGATTGTACACGCTGTCCAACATCGGCTCCCTGCTGGCTTTGCTCACCTACCCGTTCATCGTCGAGCCGGCTCTGACGATGCGCGCTCAGGCAGGTGTGTGGTCGGTGGGCTACCTGGTCTTCGTGGCATGTTACGTGTACTGCGCGGCGCGGGTGTGGTCGACTTGCCGCAATACCGCAGCGGGAGGCAAGCGGCGTCCTGACGCAGCCACGGCCTGCGAGCTCGACCCGGCCCCGCCACCCTCCCGCATGGTCCGCGCGTTGTGGGTTGGGCTGCCGACGGTCGCATCGGTACTGCTGCTCGCCACGACCAACCAGATGTGCCAGGAAGTGGCGGTCATACCATTCCTGTGGATACTACCTCTCAGCTTGTACCTGCTGTCCTTCATCATCTGCTTCGACAACCCGCGGTGGTACGTTCGGTCCCTGTTCGTGCCGGCCCTCATACTTGCAGTGCCGGCCCTCATCGCCCTCATGGTGAAGCAAGAAGACTATAACATTCGTCTGCAAGTTGGCGTCTACTCAGTCGGCCTGTTCATCTGCTGCATGGTGTGTCACGGGGAACTGGTGGCCCTCAAGCCCGCTCCGAAGTACCTGACATCGTTCTATCTCGCGGTGGCCGCGGGCGGCGCTATCGGTGGGGTCTTCGTCGGCCTCATCGCGCCTTTCATCTTCAAAGAGTACTTTGAGTTGCCTTTGGGCCTGCTGCTGTGTTGGCTGCTGGCCCTGGGCGTGATCTATTTTCGCGCCTTGCACTGGACGATGCCGACTTCGCCTCAGCATTCGCAGCTCAGACAGGACTTGGCCCAGATGCTGCCGACGATCCTGCGCACCTCCGCGCTCTTCCTTGCCGGGGCGACTTTGTGCGCACCGATCCTGGGAGTGCACCTGTACGACAAGTACGCCGGCAACCGTCACACGATCTCGCGTAACTTCTACGGCATTTTGCGGGTCAAGGACAACGATGCCAACGACCCGAAATGGCATTCGCGGGCACTCATCCACGGTCGCATCACTCACGGATTCCAGTACCTGGCCGCGGACAAGAGGGACATGGCCTGTTCTTATTACGGGTACGAGAGCGGAGTGGGCCTGGCGGTCCTCAATCACCCGCGCAGGCAGTCGCTCGATCCGGCCCGAAGAAACCTGCGCATCGGCGTGATCGGTTTGGGGACCGGAACCATGGCTGTCTACGCAAAGAAGGGGGACTACGTGCAGTTCTACGACATCAACCCCGCTGTCTTGCACATCGCCCGGGACAGCGGCGACTTCACCTACCTGGCCGACTGCAAGGGCAAGGTCGACGTGAAGCTCGGCGACGCGCGCGTGTCCATGGAGAACGAACTCAAGCAAGGCTCACAGGAATATGATGTCATTGTTCTGGACGCCTTCAGCAGCGATGCCATCCCGGCTCACCTGCTGACCAAGGAGGCGCTGGAGCTGTACCTGCAGCACCTGCGGGGGACGGACGGGGTCATCTGTGTGCATGTGTCAAATCGCGCACTGGACCTCAAGCCGGTGGTCTGGAAGCTCGCTGAGAATCTCGACCTCAACTGCGCGCTGATCGTTGACCCCGGCGACCAAGTCTCGACGTATACCTCGGACTGGATGCTCCTGACCCGCAGCCGGGACTTCCTGAACAATCCGAAAATCGCCGACCGCGCCACTCCGCGGAAAGACATGCGGGACATCGGGCTGTGGACGGACGATTACCACAACCTGTACCAGATACTGCGCTGAGTAGAGGCTGCGTGGTCTCTGAAGTGTCGGGGACTAGCGCCGACGGCCTGTCCTCGGGTTGTCGAATGCGGCCCGACTACCGCCGATTACCTACCATTACTACGCCGCTTTGACAACCGGCAGACGAAGCGCTCGGAATGTTGTCAGAGGCTGACCGTCAAGATGAAAGGCGAACGGCGTTGAACCACAGAGACACAGAGGGCACAGAGAACGGCTGGGAAACGGCCGGCCTGCCCCATGATGGACGCTCAGGGACGTTGCCGTTCTCTGTGTCTCCTGTGTCTCTGCCCCGCAGATGGAGTGGGCGCGACAATCCTGTCGCGCGTGGGGCGGGCGTCTCGCCCGCCATCGCCGTCATTCCCATCGTCCAGAGTGCCGGAAACCGGCATGACGACTGTGGTCAATCGCCGTCCATTTCTCGGCAGGGCATCCCATTGCCGAGCAGGGCCGCACAACCGGCGTAGTAATACTGCCTGTACCTGCAATTGAAAGACGCACCCAAACGAGCCAAAACGTTGACAACCGGCGCCACTATCGGTTAGTATACTGCGCGCGGCGCCCCGCGGGTGTGCGGCGGCCTTCCTGGGTCGCCAGGGTCGAGGCGCTTTTGTCGTTCGTGGGAGCCGTTAGCTCAGTCGGCAGAGCATCGGACTTTTAATCCGAGGGTCGGGGGTTCGATCCCCCCACGGCTCACCAGCCGGGTGGCCCCATTGTCTAGCGGTTAGGACGCCGCCCTTTCACGGCGGTAGCACGGGTTCGAATCCCGTTGGGGCTACCAGAAGCATGTTCCGGTGCGGCCGTACAGGCTCGTTCGCGGCCTCGTGCCACAGGGCGAACTCGCATGGCCGGCCTGCTGCAGGGCGGGTAGCTCAGGGGTTAGAGCGCTTGCCTTACAAGCAAGATGCCGCAGGTTCAAATCCTGCTCCGCCCACCAATATGATCGGCTGTAGGCTGGGGCCCCCTCCTTCTCGCCCCACGTCTCTGCTCGTCCCTTCCTGGCCAGATAGCTCAGCTGGTAGAGCAACGGACTGAAAATCCGTGTGTCCCCAGTTCAACTCTGGGTCTGGCCACCATGACAACCACCGGTATCGGTTGCATACCGTTCCACGACCACGCGGCACGCGCGCTGAAGACGGCGCACGTGCGGCGAACAGTTCGACCGTGGCCCGTCAGGGGCTCGGAACGCGTACTTGGCACGCCAGCGTAGCTCAATTGGCAGAGCAGCGGAATCGTAATCCGCAGGTTCTCAGTTCGAGTCTGAGCGCTGGCTCCAGACGACCCGCACTCTCGGCGATTCAATCGCGCCGCTCTCACAACGTCCGGCCGCCCACTCGAGACTCTGACGGCTGCACTGCCCTGACGGGGACGGCCTGGCTAACTCGAGATCGCGCGCCCCGGGCGTTTTCGGGTTCTGGCGCCTAACGCGATGCGACTCACTCAAGGGGGCAAAGGGCTGCTGTGCAGGGCCGTTCGCAAGTCCCGCGCTCGCAGCCGGAATTCCACACCGTAAACGGAGGCCCGCAGTGGGCGTAGTGAAGGCGGTCATCCCGGCGGCCGGCCGAGGCACCAGGCTCTACCCGGCGACCAAGTCGCAGCCGAAAGAGATGCTGCCTCTCGGTCCCCGCCCCACTATCCAGCGGGTTGCGGAGGAGCTTGTCGACGCCGGCATCCGGCAGATGCTGATCGTCACCGGCCACTCGAAGCGAGCCATCGAGGATCACTTCGATCCTTCGGAAGGCGTGGACCGGGAGGGAAAGTGCCCCAGTTGCGCGAAACTATTCGATGACCATCGCGTGCGGTTTTTCTATACGCGGCAAAGCGAGCCCAAGGGCCTGGGCGATGCCGTGTTGCAGGCGGCTGATTTCGCCGGAGACTCCGATTTCGCCGTGGCGCTCGGAGACTCGGTGATCATCTCGCAGAGCGAGCCGACATTGCTTCAGCGGCTGGTCGCCGCGCACGAAGCGAACCATGCGGCGGCTACCATTGCCGTCTACGACGCAGGCCTCGAGGGAACGCGCAGGTATGGCATTGTCGCTCCGCTGGACGAGGTGAACGGCGGGGTGAGAGTGTCGGAGATCGTGGAGAAACCGGGACCCGATCTGGCCCCAAGTACGTGGGCCGTGTCCGCGCGCTACTGCTTCAGCCCGAAGGTTTTCGATTACCTGTCGGCGATGAAGCCGGGCGTCGGCGGCGAGATACAGCTTACAGACGCAATCCAGGCGATGATCGCCGACGGCCAGGCGGTCTACGCCGTGCCATTGAATAAGACGGAGTTTCGCATCGACGTCGGCGATTTCGAGAGCTACGGGCGCGGGTTCATCCGGACCATGCTCACTCACCAGGATTTCGGCGAGCCGTTGAAGCAGTACTGCCGCGAACTGATGAGTTTCCTCGATGCAGAGACGCTCGACGACCCGGACACCGCCCACGACCGCTGACGTCGCCGCACGATAGCCACAGACAGCCGCACACAGCGATAGCTGTAGCGCGAGACACGTCCGGGTATCGGCGCTGTCCGATGCACACAGAGCGCTTGGCCCCGGTCATAGGAGGCTGAGGATCGATGGCAACTAAGGGCGCCAACGGCATTGTCGGTCTCAAGGTTATCTCGGTCGAAGAGGGACGGGATCTCGGGTCGGTATCGCAGGTGGTTGTGGACCTATCGGTGGGGGCCCTCATCGGCGTCATCGTAGGCCAGGGAGCCGCCGCCAAGGGTATTTGGGCTGACGACATCACGGTCTTCGGCGTCGACGCTCTCATGATCGCCAACCGCACCGTGGCCGCTCCCCTCTCCGAGATGCCACAGCTTGCGGAGAAGCTTCGCGAGTCGAACGAAGGCCCGGTCGAGGTCGTCACCGACACGGGCAAGCGGCTCGGAGTTCTGGGCAATGTCTATCTGGACGATCAGACGCACCAGGTAGCGCATTACGAGGTCTCCGGCGGCGCATGGCGAGACGTCACCGAAGGCATGTTGGAACTCCCCGTGATCCCCGGAACGAAGCACGGGCGCGATACGGTCATCGTCCCCGCGGAGGAGTTGAAAACTCTCGCCGGCGGCACCGGCGGCCTCAAGGCCCAACTCGCTCAACTGAACTTGCGCATGCGGTCGACGAGTCACCAGGTGTCCGAGCGCTCCCACGATGTCACCACCACCGTCGGGGGCCGGTTGCACACGGCGCTCGAGGAGGGCGGCGAGGCGCTGCGCTCCCGCTTCGCCCAGGTGCGGGAACGCGTGACCGACATCGCCCAGAAGGCCAAGGAATCGCTGGCCAGTGAGACGCCGGAGGGGACCGAGCAGGCCGCGAAGCCTGCCAAGCCCGCCAAGCCCGCCAACCCGGCGCCGATTGAGTGGCCCCCGGCCCACTGAGCCGCCAACGGAAGTCCGCTTGACACCATGGAACAGATGGCCACCGAACTGCGCGCGATTCCCGGCAACGAGGTCGCTCTGGACGCCCCGATGTCTGAGCACACCTCGTTCCGCATCGGGGGCAAGGCCGACATCCTCGTCCAGCCTCATACCATCGAAGCGCTCGCCGCGACGATGGAGTGCGCGCATCGCGCGGGCGTGTCGCCGGTTTTCCTCGGCGGCGGCACGAACGTACTGGTCCGTGACGGGGGCATTCGAGGGGTCGTCGTCAAGATCGCCACGAACCTCAGCCGGGTAATCGTGGACGGAGATGCCGTTCGCGCCGAAGCCGGCACCCGTCTGGCATCCCTCTGCCGCGAATCCATCGAGCACGGCCTGTCGGGTCTCGAGTTCACCGCCGGAATCCCCGGCTGTGTCGGTGGCGCGGTCATTATGAACGCCGGCACGAACATGGGGGACATCGGCCGTGTTATCAGGTCGGTGCGCGTCGTCGAACCTGACGGCAGCCTCGTTGACATCCCCCGTGAGAAGCTGGAGTTCGGGTATCGGAGCAGTTCGCTGCAGGGAAGCGGCCGGTGCGTGGCCGAGGCCTGTTTCCAACTCCAGAAGGCGTCGCCCGAGGACGTGCATCTTGCCTTGTGCGAGGCGATCGAGAGACGCTGCGGGCGTCAGCCGCTGTCACACCCGAGCGCGGGATCGGTCTTCAAGCGACCCGACGGCGACTATGCCGGGCGCTTGGTGGAGGAGGCCGGGGCGAAGGGGATGCGCGTCGGGGGAGCGATGATCTCCGAGAAGCACGCCAACTTCATCATCAACCGCGAGTCGGCAACGGCCACTGACGTGCTCGCCCTCATCGAGGCCGTGCGAGTCCGCGTACACGACCAGTCCGGGGTCTGGTTGCAGCCTGAAGTGTGCGTCCTGGGGGTTGACTGACACCGGGCAAACGGCATCCCCGACAGGATTGTCGGGGCCACTGACGTACTGTTTGCTCCTATAGGCGCTAAGTTAGGCGGCGCGGGCCGTGTGGAGGGGCCGGACTACGAGCGCAGCGAAGTATCCGGCCCGGCCGTTCCCTGTCACCCGCTCTGCTCGACAATGCCTCGCGCCTCTCCCACCCATCCGACCCGTGCCGGTCCTCAGAACATCTGCCCGAAGCTGAAGTGTGTCTGAGGCCCCTCCGAGCCCCAGCCGAAGTCAAGGCGGATCGGCCCCAGCGGGGTCTGGACGCGCAGGCCGGCGCCTACGCCTGTGTGCAGCTTGAGCTTGGAGTCCTCGGCAGGGATTACGAAGCCGGGAACGTCCGTGGCGAAGGAGCCGCCGAAAGCATCACCCATGTCGACGAAGCCGACGACTTGCAGTTTATCGGTGATGGGATGCCGGTACTCGCTGTTGAGGATCAGGAGCCGCTCGCCACGGAAACGGTCTTCCTCGTAACCCCGCAATGTGTTCGCGCCCCCGGCGACGAACGATTCAAACAATGGAAGGCCGCCCTGGGCGATGCCGCCGGTGAGGCGGAAGGCGATGACGTCCTTTTTCCCGGCCTTGAAGAAGCGGCGAGCGTCCATCGAGACCTTGCGGAAGTCGACGCTTCCCCCCAGTACCGGACCGGCCCATTCCAGGTTCGTGCCAAAGTAGGAGCCGCCGTGGGGCTCGACGAGCGAGTCGCGGGTATCCCATGTCCTGCCCAGCGCGATGCTCACCAGCCTGCCGTCCGGGTGCAAAGGCGCAGAGACGATGATCGGTCCGGTCCGACCTCCCGGCCCAGGGTTGTCCGTGATCGGGTTGGGGAAGCCCGGCTGGTTGGTGGGCGGGATCGGCGTGCTGCCCGGCAGTCCGGTGCTGCCGCCGGACATGAAGTCGTCGAACTCGCGGGTGGTCTGGAAGAACGAGCTTGACACGCGGTCAGAGCGAAACTGCAGGCTTGTGTGGCTGTTCTCGCCTGTCGGCCGCGTGAACTTGACTGTGGCTCCCGATCGGCGCTCCTCGTATACGTCCTGGTTCGTCGTAATGGCCACGCCTCCGACGAAGCGCTGCCGTTGCTCGGTGTCGTAGAGGTTGATCTCCATGGATGTGCCGCGTTTGTCTATGTACGGCTCCATGAAACTGAGGTCGAAGCTGGAGCGGCCCAGGAGGTCGACGTTGATCGCGGCGTGCTCGCCTCGTCCGCGGAAGTTCGTCTCAGCCAGTCCGAGTGAGATCACCGTTTTGTCAAGGCTGCTATATCCGACCGATGCCGTGGCCGATCCGGTCTTCTTCTCGACGATCTTGATGACTACGATGATGGCCTTGGCCGGGTCGTTCTTGCCGGGCCGAATGTCGAACGTGACATCCTGGAAGATGCTGAGGTTGAAGATCTTGCTGATATCCTTCGCCAGCTTCCTCTCCTGGAAAAGCTCGCCGGGCTTGACGGTCAGCTCCCTGCGCACGACCTCTTCTTTCGTCCGCTTCAGGCCGGTAATCTCCACCGCCTCAAGCCGCGCTTCCTCGATGACGAACGTGAGGACCCCATAGTCGTCGACGCCCGCCTGGGCGACGTGGCAGATGTAGCCTTGCTCGGTGTAGTAGTCCTCAATGCGGCGGACATCGCGCCGGATCGCGCGATCGTCCTTCACATGCCCGACCTTCGTGAAAATGGCTTGCGCGAGCTTTTGGTCCGGGACCACAGTGTTGCCGACGAAGGTGACCTTCTTGATCTTCATCTTTTCGACGACGGTGATGATGACCAGCATTCCGCCCTGATTCGGTTCACCGGAAATGGTGGCCTCGTCGAAGTACCCCATCTTCATGACTGCGACACGGGCTGCCGCGGCCTTATCATCATTCATGGGTTCGCCGACCTTGAGGATGTTCTTGACCTCGTCAAGCACAGCCTCCTTGGCGATGGACTCCAGTCCGTCCACCCGCACGCCGGTGATTAGAGGCGCCGGTTGAGCGTGGGCCTGTCCGCGGCCGAAGGCAGCCACCAGGGCCGCTGCCAACAGGCATCTGAAGAATCGTGGGTATCGGCGCATCATGCTCTCCTTACTCGTTGCGCGAAACAAGCCTCTTCCGAGGCCGGGACGCAGTAATTCACCACAATGTGCCGCAAGTCCTTCTTCCACGTCTGCGCAGGCTGCAAACTATCGCGTGGGGTGGGCGTCTCGCCCGCCGGCCCTTTTCCCGCGCTTGCGGCAGCAGCGGCATGAAGCCCCGCCGCCGGCGCGATCGCTAGGCTTCGCCTCGCTCGTAGCAGGTCAGTCGCTCGCGCAGTACACTGCGGGCGCGGAAGAGCCTCGACTTGACGGCTTGAACGGAAACGCCGACCACTCGCGCGATCTCTTCGTAAGACAACCCCTCGTAGTCCCTCAACACCACCACCATTTTGTACTCCGGACGCAGCGCCTTGACCTCCGAGGTGAGGAACTCTCCGATGCTGCGGTTCTCGAAGACTCGATCCGGCGTCTGCGACCAGTCCTCAACTTGTCGCACCAACTCGTCCTGCTCGATTTCGACCGGGGAATCCAAGGATACGCCTTCCGTCACGCGCCGACGGGACCGGCGATCGAGACGGTTCTTGGTGAGGTTCACCGCGATCCGGTAAAGCCAGGTGTAGACATGGCTCTCATGCCGGAAATCACGGTAAGCCCGGTAGGCGTTGACGAACGTATCCTGCGTGAGGTCTTCGGCTTCCTCACGATCCTCAATCAGCCGGTAGATCACGCTGTAAACGCGCTGGTAGTTTTGAGCGACGATCTCGGTGAAGTCGGGAGTGATAGTTTGCTGCCTCACCAGGAATCCACGCCCGCCTCAGAAGCCGAATACGCGTATGCCGCGGCAACCGCGGCATCGCAAGTATGCGCACTGTGAGCCAGTCTGCCCACCCCGAACGTGCCTCTCGCCGGTTCTCACCCCGGCGACACAAACGCAGGGAGCGGACGCGACCTGTTTCTCCCCCGCCAGCGGACGCCGCCACATTTCCCGCTTCTCTCCACGCCGTCCGACGCGCATCATACAATACCCGATGTGTGGTGCGCGGTGCGCACAATGGCCGGTCGGCGCTATTTCCACCTCGTGGGCACGGCGGCCTCCCTGGAGCAGTACGAGCTTAGACACGCACACACCGGCCCGGTTGCGGGCCTGTCCCCACCTGCGTTAGAATTGCCATCCATAGCCCACATGGAACTGCTTGTCGCCCCGGTCGTCGGTCGCGATGGAAAGAAGCATCTTGCTGGGCAGTTGGTAGGAAGCCGTTAGCAGATACTCTTGTTGCTGTGGCTCTCCGTGGCTCAGGGTTCGTCGGTACGAGACATACAGGTGCTTGATAACGTACTTGCCGATACGCATGTCCACGGCCTGGGTGAACTGGAAGTTCAGACTGAGTTCGGAGAGACCGAGCGCATTACGCAGGCGTTCCTCGATCGGCTTGAAGACGCTGAGCTTCAGGCCTTCGGCGATGCCGAAGAGCGGGTCAGCCGCCAACTGCGTCCCGATGATCCGGTTGATCTCGTCACGGCCCAAGGGTGGATCGGATGTCACGTTCACGTTGAATGTCGGGACGGCTCCCGCCGCGGTCGTCCTGCGAGCTCCAGTCGACGGCGGCTCTTGAGTGACTGAAAAAAGCAAACGCAGTTGATCGATCTGCCGCCCGCCGATCACCACGCCCTGGATGATCCTCTCGCCGCGTCCCCACATCTGACTGGTGAACTTCAGAGGCAGGCGATCTTGCTCTGCCGCTGCGCTCCTCGGTCCCGGGCCAAGCTGGTACAAGAAGGCCAGTTCGTCGATCGTGACCCCGAATCCGATGTTGGGCTGCGCCGATTCCGTCGGCGCGCCGCCGCCAAGCGAAGCCACCGAGACAGGCAGGGAGGCCCAACCGCGCTGGGCTTCGACACGTCCGACCACCACGGGCTTCTGTGGAGTGCCGACCGCGCGCAACGCCTGGGCGTAGGGTTCCAGAGGAATGCGTACCGGCAGTCCCTGCAGGTTGCCCTCGAAGGCCACATTGTCCCCGATCGCGAGGGTGATGTCCAGCGACGGGTTGGGAAAGCGGCTCGATGCCGCGTAAAGCGCCGTCGGTGTAGTGAGCGGTCCTGCGGGCAGGGTGACGCGCCCATCGCTGATCGTCGCCTGCGCCGACAGCAACACCGGCTCACCCGGGGCGGGGTTCTTGGCCTCCAATTTGGCGGAGACATAACCCTCGAAAGCGTCCCGCATTTTCGCGTAGGCTTTCTCCAGCGAGGCTTTCACGTCCCATTGCCCGTAGGCCAGGCGCGACAGTTGCAGCTCCTGGAACGAGGCGGTGCCCGAGAGGTCCAGCCGGGTTGAGTCTTTGGGCACATCGAGATTCGTGAGCGTCAGGACGTGCCGCCGTGTGGAGACGGCCCCATCTTCAGTGCGGAAGCCGATCTTCTCCGCGATGGCGACGGGCTGTTGAGTAGCGGTCGCCGGGGCGGTGGTCATGCGGACGGTGCCGGTAAGGTCGTAGTTGTTCGCGTCCCACGCGCCTTTCTCGATGCTTCTGAGCGTCACGTCTCCGCCGGCGTCGACCGTCGCGCCCCCGATCTTCGCCTTCAGGCCCCGGAGGCTGGCGATGCTCTCGGTCGCCCGTGGGGTGAACGTCAACTCACCGTTCAAATCGCGCACGGGAAGCGTCGTACCCCCGATGTCGAAGGCCGCCTTGCTCACCGTTACGGTGCCCTGAAGCTGCGGCGACTTCGCCGTGCCGACAAGTTTCACGTCGGCATCGACTGAGCCGCCGGATTCCTCCGTCTGGTTCGCCCACCAGTCCACGGGCGACTTCTCCCCCGTCCTCGCCAGGGCCGCAGTGTACTCATGTACCCAGGACGAGATGAACTTCAGCGGAGTGTGCTTGATCGCCAGGGCGACCTCCACGGGCTCGTTGCCGGGCACCGACGCCGGTTGCCAATGGAACGGGAGCTTAGCCCCGGCGATGATCTGCCGGTCGCCGCGCTTCAATACCAGGCTGTCGATGTTGATGCCGCCCTCTTTGATGGACACAAGCGGGGCCGACGCCAAATCGAAATGCGCCCCGGCAATCGATCCGTCGGTGATGTCGGCTGAGGCTCGCACCGTCGGCGCGCGCAGATCGCCTTGCACGACGGCGGTGAGGGTCTCGACCTGGCCTCGGATCCGGCCCAGTACGGACATGACATCGGCGGTCTGAGCCTCATAAGGCAGCCAGTCGCCCACTGTGGCGAGATCGAGGCCGGAAGCCTCTGCCGTCAGTGAGACCTGCCCGTGGGCTTGCAGAAGCGGCCCGCTGACTGTGACCAGCGCATTGCCTCGCTTCTCCTCCACCTTGATGTTATGGAATGTCCGGTCGGCCCACGAGTATCGGACCCCGCCGTTCTCCTTGTCGCCGATCGTGATGGTCGGCAGAACGACGCCGTCGTGCACACGCTTGGCCAGTTCGAGTTGGAAGGTGCTCTCCAAGCTGTCTGTCGGCCCGGAAAGCGACACTTCGCCGCTCAATTGCCCGCCGGCCCACGCGCCGAGGCTGCCCAGCAACTGGTCGACCCCTTCACGTGTGCCTGTGGAGGATGTCTGCGCGGCCGACGTGGGACCTTGCCCGCCCGGTGGCGTTGTGTGTGGTCCGGCGCCCGGAGCCGGCAGGCCGGGCGCAACCTGCATCGCACTTGCGACGGATGTACCTACGCCGGCCGTCGTTCCCCCTGCAAGAAGCGTCGGCGTGGGCCGGCCTCGCAGCGAGCTGACGCCCCCCTCGGTCGTGGTCATCCACACGATCGGTCTGATTGTCCTGACCGCCTGGGCAACCGGCAACCCCGTCGCCGAGGCCGTGGCGTTCACCATGCCGGCGCGCCAGTCGTAGCTGCCGCTGGCCGACATGTGGCCGCTGCCCTGGCTGGGGTCGGTCAGGTCGAACTCGCCTCGAATCAACTGCGCGTGATCCTTGTCCAGGACGAAAGTGCCGTCGAGATTGCGGATCGCCCCCCCGCCGAATGCTATCGAGGGCGCCACGACGCGCGCCCGCCCGGTCAGATCGTCGGCGGTGCCTTGGATTTCGGCGAACGGCATCCTGACTTCCCCGACGGCGTCGATGTTCCGTTCGTGCAGTGGGGCGAGCTTCTCCAGCATCAGCCCGCTGCCCGCGAAACTGGCGGCGTAGTGCGGCTTTTCGCGCAGGTGGTCGACCCTCCCGCCGCCGGACAATCGGCCGTCACCGGCCTGGATCGCGAAGTCGTCGACCACCAGGGCATCGTCGGACAGATGGAACGGCGCGCGGATGGAATCGATCGCGAAGTCCTTGTACGTGGCATAGCCGGTGGTCGCAACGCCGTCGACCGTCGGGCGCTCCAGCGGGCCGCGTGCAGTCGCGGTGATCTCCGCGTAGCCGTTGGCATCGATGGGGACGCCCGCAGATTTGAGAACCTCACGCAAAGGCACCGCGGAAACGTGCAACTTGGCGTCGATGCTTGCCTTGCTCGGGGCCGACACATCGAAATCCGAGAGCGTGCCCGACGCGGCCAGCAGCGCATTCCCACGGGACATCAGCAGCCTGGGGACGGTGAAGTTGGTCGGCCCGCCGGAGACCTTGGCGACCAGCAGGTCACCTTCCAGGTGCTCGTAGCCGGGGCCGAAGGCGAATACATCGCCATCGGCGTGCCAGTCCAGGCCCCTGCCCGATATGATCGCATGGCCGTATACGCGGCCGGATACCGGGGTTGACGCAGCCTCCGCCAGCTTTGCGACGTCGACTTCGGCCCCGGTTACGGTGAACTTGTAGTTGCCGCCACGGTCGTAGGTGCCGTGCGCCCAGAGGGTGCCCTCCTCCGAAGACACATGGCCGCCGGTCACGGTCAGGTCGCCGCCGTCGATCTGTAGGAGAGCCGATCCGGTGTCGAATCTCAGCCCCTTGTAGTGCCCGCCGACTACCCTCACCCGGGCCAGGCCATGGAACATGCGGGCATGGTGGGTTCCGAAGACGGTCAGGTCGACCAGGCCCGACAAGCCCTGGGGCACATGGACGGGCAAGACCTTCAGGTTGCGGGCATCCACGCCCTCCGCCGAAAGTCTCAGCACTGTGCGGAGGCCCTCACCCGGGACGGCGTCGATCACTGCGCGGCCGCGGACCTGGGCCGACATCGCGCGCCCCTCCAGGTCCTCCAAGAACACCGCATCCCCGGCCCACACGACCTTCGCTCGCGCGTTCTCGGCATGCAGGTCGTCTGCCTGCACGGTCGCGGCAGTCACAAGCCCGCCCGCCACCGCTTTCCCCCCGGCGATGACGACGGACACCCTGGGTGATCGCACGTCGGAAGCTGTCAGGCGTTTGGGCCACCGGGCGTGCGCCCCCGCGAGCAGCGGACCGAGGTCCTCGGGCTTTGCCACCACGTTCGAGGCTGTCACGACGGCAGCCGGCTTCTTCATGTCCCACACAGCGACGTCGATGCTGGGGTTGACGATCGAAGCCGCGCCGAAGGAACGGTTCGCGTAGGCGACCCGCCCGGCGGCCGAGAGGTGCAGCAGCAGGTTGAGATGGTCCGTCGGCCCCACGATGTCCGCGTCGACATCGGCCGCCGAAAGTCCGGCGAACGCCGAGGCTGTCTTGCGTTGGTCGGCGGAGAGAAAGCGCTGGACCTTGCGCAACTCGACACCCTTGCCGGAGACGCGCAGGTTCGCGACAGGACTCGCGAAGTTGAGCACCGATCCCGACACATGCACCGGCTGATCCGCCCACTTGATGTCGGCGGACTCGACCTGCAAGCCGGCCGGCGACACGCCGATGCTCCCGGTTACAGTCACCGGATCCGGCCCGAGGGCCGCGATCCGCATTGCTCCATCGCTCACCTGCGCCCGCACCGTGTAGCTCGTCTTCTTGCCCTTGCGCGTGGGCACGGATGAGACGCTGAAGCTCCCGCTGGCGAGGCCATATAGCGCCTGCACCTGTGACGACGGCGGCGCTACCGCCCGGTACACGTAAGCGCCGTCCGCGCCCGTTGCGGCTCCGAACACGCTGTAGTATCCCGGCTTCGGCGCGGCGACGATCCCCCCTTCGACCCGCCCAAATCGGCCGTCCGCGTCCACCGCCGATACCCGTGCGGCGATCCTCCCGTAGACCGAGAAGTCGCCCTCGCCCTGCAGCTCTCTGGCTCGCACGAAAAGAGGAGCGCCGTTGCGAAGTACGGTCCGCGCATCGCTGAAATCCACACTACCGTCGCGGACATGGACCTGGCCCCGGAACTGGTCTTCCGGCCTCGTCGGGACCTTGCGCTTGATGAGGTCGTCGACGTTGGTGCGCCCGTTGTAATACCGCTGAAGTTTCACCCGCGGCCGGATCAGCGTCACGTCCCTGATGCTGGCGGCCGTCGCGATCCGGCCCTGCAGCACGGCGACGATGTTGAAGTGCGCCTGCAGCTCATCCACGGTCGCGACCGCGCCGTTGCGCAAGCTGGCGCCTTCCGAGAGAGCTAAATCGTGCACGGTTACGCCGGTCAGCAGATCGCCCTCGACCCGGCCCATCTGCACCTGGCGGTTCGTATAGTTGGCAAGTTGCTGGGCGATGACGTCGCGGAGTTTGTCACGACCCCATGCAGAATGGCTGACGGCGAGGAACGTTGCCGTGGCGACCACGGTTAGGGAGACGACCACACACAAACCTACCACCAGTACGCTTCGAATCATCGAGGAACCACATGCAACGCCAGGTCCGGGAACGGCGGAGGCACTGATTTGCTATGCCGGTTGTGCGGCCCTGCTCGGCAATGTCATGCCCTGCGGAGAAATGGACGGCGATTGACCACAGGACACAGGGGCCACAGTGAACGACACCGTCCTTGAGCGTCTATCATCGGCAGGCGGGCCGTATCCCAGTCGTTCTCCGTGCCCTCTGTGTCTCCGTGGTTCGATGCCGTTCGCCCTTCATCTGCTGCCGGTTGTCAAAGCGGCGTAGTAATAGGGCGCTACGCCAAGACGCCCACGGCCTGTTCGGCGTGGTAGCTGCTGCGGACGAAGGGGCCGGACGCCACATGCTGGAATCCCAGCGCATACGCGTGCTGTTCGTAGGCGGCGAACTCCTGTGGTGTGATGTAGGCTGCGACGGGGATGTGGCGGCGCGAAGGCTGAAGGTACTGCCCGATCGTCACGATCTTGCAGCCCGCGTCGATTAGGTCGCGTAACGTCTCGTGCACCTCGGCCTCGGTCTCGCCGAGACCTACCATGATGCCGGACTTCGTCGGAATATGCGGAGCCGTCCGTGCGGCGTGACGTAGGACCCCCAGCGAACGCTGGTAGTCCGCCTGGGGCCGCACCGTCGCCTGCAGTCGGCGAACGGTCTCCACGTTATGGTTGAAAACCTCCGGGCCGGCGTCGAGGACCGTCGCCAGTTGCCCCGAATCGCCGAGAAAATCAGGCGTCAGCACCTCGACCTTTGCCCCCGGCATCGCGGCGTGGATCGCCCGGATCGTTGCCGCGAACTGCCCCGACCCGCCGTCCGGCAGGTCGTCGCGCGTCACTGAGGTGACCACCACGAACTTCAGCCCCAGTTCCACCGCCGCGGCGGCGACGCGCTGTGGCTCTTCGGGGTCCACCGGCGCCGGCTCGCCGGAATTCACGGCGCAGAAGCCGCAGTTGCGGGTGCACACATTGCCCAGGATCATAAAGGTGGCGACGTGGCGTGAGTAGCACTCGCCGATGTTCGGGCAATGCGCGCCCTCGCACACGGTATGCAATCCGTGCGCGTGGACGACGGCGTGGGTCATTTCGGTCAATCGCCGCTTGCCGGTCTTGGTGCGCAGCCACTCGGGCAATCGCCGCGCCGGCGTCTCGGCGGGAGGTGTCAGGGCCATAGGAAGCGTGCGGTCCTCGCCCGGCGGAAAGCACGCACGACGGGCACGATATGTTACGTTGTCATTGTATCCCAAACGCCGATGGAGCGTCAACGAAGAGGGCGAGGCGAACGCATACGGTTCAGGCTTCAAACGGGCTTAAGGGCAATACCGTTCACTTAGGCGCGGGGTGTCCGCCGAAGGCGAACGGGGACCCCGCGCATCGTCGCGGATCTATAGGGTCCTCTCCATAGCCTAAATGAACCGTATTGGGCCTAACATTACTACGCGTTTTGGCAACCGGCGGGCGAAACGCTCGGAATCTTGTCAGAAGCTGACCGTATCCCAGGATGAAGGGCGAACGGCATTGAACCACGGAGACACGGAGGGCACGGAGAACGACTGGGAAACGG
>CAYWBK010000028.1:12624-24833 GCA_964455745.1 uncultured Armatimonadia bacterium | reverse complement strand
TCCGGCTGAGGGGCGCTTTGCGCCGGGCGTCCTGCGGACGCAACGACAACGGCTTCGTCTACGCCCTGATATAAGACCCCGGCCAAGACCAATTCGAGGTCACTACCCATACACATTGAGGAAGAGCCTCGTGGAGGGCGGGGGGCGTGAGGCAGGGAATATAACAGGTGTGCCGGAGCATCGCTCGCCTTCAGTCGCATGGATCGCGGGATCAGATCAGCGGTTGGGACCACGAAGACACGAATCACGAAACGACGGGGAAGCTGCGCGGCAATGATCTGGCCGTTTCGTGCCCTTGTGCTTTGGTGGCAAACCCTTTCTGCGGCTCCGGTTGCGCCTGAACAGGGATGCTACCCACTTTGCGTGAGAAAGGTCAGTGACCGCCATGACTGATAGAGAGCGCTTCGTCGCCTGTGTACTTGGGCAGCCTGTGGACCGTGTGCCGTACTGGCTTATCTGGGGGCCGTGGGGGCGGGCCTGGCAGCGGTGGATCGAGGAGGGCAAGCCCGAGGAGATTACCGACGCCCGCAGCTTCATGAACCCCGACTGCCCGCCGATCGGGGTGCCCGTCAAGTGCGGGCCCTGCCCGGCGTTCGGGCGCGAGGTGCTGTCGGAGGATGACGATTACGTCACCGCAACCGATAGCTGGGGCATCGTGCGCCGGGACTACAAGCGCGGGGAGTCGATGTCGGAGTTCGTCAAGTTCCCGGTGGCGGGCCGCGATGACTGGGAGCGGTACAAGGCCGAGCGCCTCGACCCGGCCAACCCTGACCGCCTCGCCGGGCCGTGGCTGGAGCAGTGCCGCGACTGGATGGCGCGCGGCTGGCCGATCCAACTTGGCGGCTTCCCCGACTCCACCGTGTTCGGCGGGGTGCGCTGGCTGCTGGGCGACGAGGAGTGCCTGATCGCCTTCTACGAGGCCCCCGACCTGGTCCATGACATCATGAACCATCTGACGGACGTGTGCCTCGCCGTCTTCGCGAAGGTCGCGGAGCAGGTGCAGGTGGATGTGATCCACATCTGGGAGGACATGTGCGGCAAGCAGGGGCCGCTGATCTCGCCGAAGCACTGGCGGGAGTTCATGGGGCCGTGCTACCGGCGGATCAAGCGATTTGCGGATGAGAACGGAATCCCGATCATCTCCGTGGACACCGACGGCAAGCCGGACGACATCGTGCCCCCGATGATGGAGGCAGGCGTCAACTTCCTGTGGCCGATGGAAGTGGCGGCGGGGACGGACGTGAACGACTATCGCAAGCGCTGGCCGGAGCTGGCCCTGATGGGCGGAATCGACAAGCGGGCGCTGGCGAAGGGGCCTGAGGAGATCGATGCCGAACTGGACCGCGTCTGGCCCGCGGTGGCGACCGGGCGGTATATCCCCGAACTCGATCACCTGATCCCGGATGATGTGTCGTGGGCGAACTACCGATACTACGCCGAGGCCCTCAAAGCGCGCGTGATAGGGGAGTAGTATGACTACGCCGGTTGCGCGGCCCTGCTTGGCAATGAGATGCGATGCGGAGAAAGGGACGGCGATGGACCACAGAGACACAGAGGACACAGAGAACGGCAACGTCCCTTAACGCCTATCGCGGGGCAGGCCGTTTCCCAGCCGTTCTCTGTGCCCTCTGTGTCTCTGTGGTTCAACGCCGTTCGCCTTTCATCTTAATGGTCAGCATCTGACAAGATCTCAAACGCTTCGCCCGCTGGTTGTCAAAATGGGTAGTGATGGTAGGGGCTACCCATTCCGGCGTCACCAGTTGGCGGCAATCGCTAGATGGCGACATGACCCTCGGTGGGTAATGGGGAGAAACCATGGAAGAGATCGTCAGCGCCGTTGTAACTGATGCTGCGGAGATCCTCGAACTGCAGAAGCTCGCCTACCAAAGCGAGGCCGCCCTCTGTGGTGATTGGTCCATCCCGCCTCTCACCCAAACGCTGGACGAGATACGCGAGGAGTTCGACCGGCTGACGTTCCTGAAAGCGTGCGTGGCCGGCAGGCTGATCGGTTCGGTAAGGATGTCGGTGCGCGACGGCGCCTGCCACATCGGTCGCCTGATGGTTCATCCTGAGTTCCAACGCCAGGGCGTGGGCACGCGGTTGATGCTCGCAGTGGAGGCGGAACTGCCGTCCGTGAGGCGGTTCGAATTGTTCACCGGCAGCAGGAGCGAAGGCAACATCCGCCTGTATGAAAGGCTTGGTTACCGGGCTTTTCGCACCGAACGGCTATCGCCGCAGGTTGACCTCGTGTTCATGGAAAAGCTGCGGTGATGACCGTCCGGTAGGGCCACCCGGTTTCGGATGGCGTGCCATAGGTGAACTACCGATACTACGCCGAAACGCTCAAGTGACGCGTGATAGGAGCAGCAAAATGAGACGATCTAGCATCGCCATGATTGCGCTGGGCCTTGCGGCTGTGATGGCATTCGCGGCGGCAACCGCGTGCGCGCAGGGAGGCGGTCCGCAGAAGATGGCGTTCCAGATCGAGACCGATGCTCTGCGGTATGCTGTGGCCGCCGATGGGCACAACGCGCACTTCATCGACAAGGCCGCGAAGACCGACTACTGCGCCCAGCCCGGCACGCCTTTCGCGCTCATCCACAAAGCGGGGAAGGAGTACGCCTCGACGTCCGTCGTCGCGACCGGCGGCAAGGTGACCGTCGGCTTCGGCGACAGTGGCGTGAGCGCTGTGTTGCGCGTCACAGCGGCGCAGCGGTATTTGACGGTGGAGGTCGTCTCGGTCAGCGATCAGCAGATCGAGGAGTTTGTCTTCCTCAACGTACAACTCACCCTCAAGGGCGTCTCCACCGAGCCTTTCACGGGCTGTGCCCTGGCATTGAACCTGAAGACCAACGTGGAGCCATACCCCGGCCCGATGAGTCAGCTTCGAGCCATGTGTTACCCCAAGTTCGGTCTCGCGGGGGCGAAGGTGGCGGTCATCGGGTGTCCGCAGAGATTGCTCCGCAAGGTGATACAGGATGCTGTGAGCGTCGCGCCCGACCTGCCGCACTCTCCGGTGGGCGGGCCGTGGGCCATGGATGCGGACATCTGCAACGGGTCGTATCTGTTCAACTTCGGCGACATGTCGGAGGACAAAGTCGATAGCTGGATCAAGGTCGCCAAGTCCATTGGCTTCAACCAGATCGACTTCCACGGCGGCAGTTCCTTCCGTTTCGGCGACTTCCGGCCCAATCCGGTCACTTACCCGAAAGGCTACGCAAGCCTGAAAGCGGTCATCGACAAGCTGCACGCGGCAGGCATCAAGGCGGGCCTGCACACTTACGCGTTCTTCATCGACAAACACTGCCCGTACGTGACGCCGGTGCCCGATCCACGGCTCGCGAAGAGCGCCACCTTTACCCTCGCGCAGGACCTCCCGGCGGACGCGACGACTGTGCCCGTGGTCGAGTCGACGAAGGATGAGTCGGCGCTGACCGGCTTCTTCGTGCAGAACAGCGCCACGATTCAGGTCGACGACGAGCTGATCGTGTTCAGCGGCGTCTCGAAGCAGCCGCCATACGCCTACACGGGCTGCACGCGCGGAGCCTGCGGCACGAAGGTCGCCGCGCACAAGCAAGGCGCTAAGGTACAGCACCTCAAGGAGTGCTTCGGCCTCTTCGTTCCCGACCCCGAGACCACAATGCTCGACGAGATCGCCGCGAACACGGCGCGGATTTACAACGAGTGCGGGTTTGACATGATGTACCTCGACGCGCTCGACGGTGAGGCTGTGCTCGGCGGGTGGCAGAACGCGTGGCACTACGGCTCGGAGTTCGTGTTCGACATCTACAAGCGGGTGAACAAGCCGCCGCTGATGGAGATGAGCACCTTCCACCATCATCTGTGGTATGTGCGGTCGCGGCTGGGGGCGTGGGACGTCCCGATGCGGAGCCACAAGCGGTTCATCGATCTCCACGTCGCCGGCAATGAGGACTGCCGCCGGATCTTCATGCCCGCGAACCTCGGCTGGTGGGCGCTGTTCACCTGGTCGGGGGCGCAGGGCGAGCCGACATTCTCGGACGACATCGAGTACCTGTGCTGCAAGGCCATCGGGTACGACTACAGCCTGTCGCTGATGGGCATCAACCCCGACAACTACGACAAGCCGGGGGCGATGAAGGAATTAGCGCCGATCTTCCAGCGGTACGAGACGCTGCGTCACGCGAGATACTTCCCGGAGAGCGTCAAGGCGAAGTTGAGGCAACCGGGCGCGGAGTTCACGCTCGTGCAAGACTCCCGCAAGCAGTGGCAGCTTCAGCCGGTCGAGTACACGAAGCACCGCGTCGAGGGGGTAGGGGAGAAGGGGGACACCTGGGAGACAAGCAACAGCTTTGATGCCCAGCCGCTGCAGCTTCGCCTCCAGGCGCTTCTCTCGGCCGGGCCCTATGAGGCCCCCGGCAACGTTACTCTCGCCGGCTTCACCGCCACCGACGCGCTCCCCGACCAGGCGGCTGCAGGGGGCGTGACGGCGAAGCTGGAGATGGGGGCGGCGGCCCCGCCGACGGCAGCGGGCGAGACGCCCGCTCCACGCGCACCCGGCTTCGCGAAGCTCACGGCGACCAGCGCGCTGGCCGCCCGCGCGGGTTCATGGGCGAAGTTCGGCAAGACGTTCAGCCCCCCGCTGAACCTGTCTGCCCAGCAGGCGATGGGAGTGTGGGTGTACGGTGACGGCAAGGGCGAAGTGCTGAACGTTCAGCTCAAGAGCCCCGAAAACCTCACCGGCATGGCCGATCACTACATCATCGTCGACTTCACCGGATGGCGGTATTTCGAGATGATCGAGCCGGAGGGCGAGCGGCACGCGCTCTACGGCTGGCCGTATGGTGACGCGTATTCGATCTACCGCGAGCCCGTCAACTACGGCAGCGTCGAGTCCTTCAGCCTGTGGGTGAACAACCTCCCGCCGAAGGGCGATGCCACCGTCTACATCAGTCCGGTGCGGGCCATGCCGCTGGCCGATAGCAAGCTCATCAACCCATCGGTAAGCATCGGCGGCAAGACAGTCACCTTCCCGGTCGAGATTCCCACCGGCAGCTACCTGGAGTTCCGCTCGATGACAGACTGCAAGCTGTACGGCCCGCAAGGGGCAGTCGCGGCGAGTGTGGAACCGAAGGGCGACGTGCCCGCGTTGCCCGCGGGCAAGGGGCAGGCGACGTTCAACTGCACAACACCGGCGGGCCTGAGCGGAAGGGCATACTTGACGCTCAGCGCGCGAGGGCAGGCGCTACCCAACAAGTGAACGAGGCGCGATATGCCTGAGATGATGGACGCTGTGTTCTTCGACGGACCCGGGAAACTGGCGATCAGACAGATCGAAGCGCCCGTGCCGGGGCCGGGCGACGTGATCGTGGATGTACAGGCGAGCGGAATCTGCGGCAGCGATGTGCACCAGCTCGAGGGCCGCTGGCCGCAACCGCCGTTCGTGTTGGGGCATGAGATCGCCGGCGCCGTCTCGATGGTGGGAGAGGGTATCTCGGAGGCTCTCCTGGGGACCGCTGTCTGTGTGGAGCCGTTCCTGTACTGCGGCAAGTGCCGGTTCTGTCGCGCCGGCAGGTACCTGCTGTGCCCGCAGATGGGCTTCCTGACGCTGACGGAACACGGCGGGTTCGCGGCCAAGGTTCGCACCCCGGCGTATAGCGTCTACGCGCTGCCAGGCAATGTGAGCATGGAAGTCGGGGCGCTCGCCGAGCCGCTGGCGGTTGCCGTACATGGGGCGCGGCTGGCATCGGTGTCGAGCGCGGATGATGTGCTCGTGATCGGCGCGGGGACGATCGGACTGATGGCGGTAGCGGTCGCGCGTCATTTCGGCGCCCGCCGGGTGCGGGTTACGGCTCGTCACTCGCACCAGGCCGAGGCGGCGAGGATGCTTGGCGCGGATGAAGTGCTGGGTTCCGGTGGCCCCTTCGACGGCGATGACGCACCGGACGTGGTCATCGAAACCGTGGGCAGCGCCGCGAGCACCTTCCAGACGGCGATCAACGCGGCGGGGAAGCTAGGGCGGGTCGTGCTCATCGGCGGGAACACCGGCACGATGGACGGCGTGGACCTCAAGCCAATCGTGGACAAGGAACTGACTTTGTACGGCTCGGGCGCTTATGGGCAGATCGGCCTCCGTGCCGACTTCGAGCTGGCGCGGGACATCCTTCGGGCGCGGCCCGAAGTGTTCGAGCGGCTCATCACGCACCGCTTCCCCCTCGCGCAGATCGAGGCCGCGTTCGATGCGATGCTGCACAAGAAAGACAGCGGGGCGATCAAGGTGATGATCGTCAGCTAGAAGGAAGAGCGCGATATGGCCGGGGCAGAGAAGAAGACACAGCGCATGAGAGATGCCCTCTCTCATCGGCAGCCGGACCGCATCCCTGCCGGGGAGTTCTTCTGGACGGGATTCCTAAAGCGCGCCAGGGCCGAGTGGGGCGAGGACTTCGACCCCTATCGCGCCTTCGACCTGGACTACACCGTCATCGGCCCGAACATGGATCCCCGGATCAGGGAGTTCGAGGTGGTCTCGCAGTCGGGCGAGGACATCGTCGTGAAGACCGGATTCGGGGCAACGATTCGCCGGTCGGGCGACAAGCCGATGCCGCACTTCGAGGCCTTCTCGATCGCCGAGCCGGAGCAGATGGCCGACTTCGACTTCGACGCGCCGGACGACCCGCGGCGGTTCTTCCAGGGCGGAGACGATCAGCTCAACTGCGTCGGCGATGCCCTCGCGCGGGACATTCCCTCCTGGGACGAGCGCCTCGCGCCGTATGTCGGCGACCTGGCTGTCTTCGGGGGCGTCTGCGAGCCGTACGAGTACCTCTGGCGGATCGTCGGCAGCGAGAATGCGCTCATCTGGATGGCCGCCGAGACCGCGCGTCTGGTGGAGTTCGTCGACCGGATCGGCGAGTTCATGGCCGCTTTGTGCCGGGCGCAGATCGAGGCGGGGAAGGGGCGTCTCGCCGGCATGTACATCTGGGGCGACGTGGCCTACCGTAACGGCATGTTCTTCAGTCCGAAGCAGTGGCGCGCGATCTTCAAGCCGCACGTGAAAGCGCTCATCGACATCTGCCACGAGCATGGCCTGATGGTCATCTACCACGGCTGCGGGAACGCGACCGCCATCTTCGACGACATGGTTGAGATCGGTCTCGACGGCTACAACCCGTTGGAGGCGAAGGCGGACCTCGATGTCGTGGAGCTGAAGCGCGAGTACGCCGGGAAGCTGGCTTTCGTCGGCAACATCGACGTGCGGGTGCTTGAAAGCGGCGACCCGGACGCGATTCGGCGAGAGGTTGAATACAAGTCGCAGGCCGGCAAGGGCGGCGGGTGGGTGTTCCAGTCCGACCACTCGATCAGCAGCGGCGTGGCGCCGGAGAGTTACAAGGTGGCGATTGAGGCGTTGCGGGGGTGAAGGCGACCCTCCGCCCCTTTGCCGACGGGAACGGCAACCTCACCCCCGGCCCCTCTCCGCAGGCGGAGAGGGGAGAACGACAACAGCAACGGCGAACGGCTTCCTACCCCCTCGGCCGCCTGCGGCGGCCACTCCCCCTCCCTCGGAGGGAGGGGGAGAACGGCAGACGGCACCTCACCCCCGGCCCCTCTCCGCAGGCGGAGAGGGGAGAACGGCCACGACGAACGGCAACGGCGGCCTATAGTATGCGATGTCACAACAGGAGGCGTTCACCATGAAACGCTATGGCTCAGTTATCAAGGTGCGACCCGAGAAGGTGGCGGAGTATAAGAAGCTGCACGCGGCTGTCTGGCCTGATGTGCTGGCGATGATCGGCGCGTGCGGTATCCGCAACTACTCGATCTACTATAAGGACGGGTATCTGTTCAGCTATTTCGAGTACGTCGGCAACGACTTCGAGGCCGACATGGCGAAGATGGCTGCCGACCCCACAACCCAGAAGTGGTGGGATGTGTGCAAACCGTGTCAGGAGCCGCTGGAAACTCGTGCGGAAGGCGAGTGGTGGGCGGACATGGAAGAGGTCTTTCACTGCGCGTGAGAGGCAACGCTGAACTCTTAACGCTGAACGCAGAATCAACGGCAAAAACGACAACAACGGCAAGAACGGCAAAGACGGCAAGAGCGGCCACGGCACGGAAGCCTGCTGATGGGCAGGGGAGGCTTGCATGACCAGTCGGGAACGAGTTCTGACTACCTTTGAGCACCGGGAGCCGGATCGGGTGCCGGCTTGGTGCGGGGCGTCGCCGGAGTTTTGGGAGAAGGCCAAACGGGCGCTCGGCCTTGAGGATGAGGAGTTGAGAGTGCGGCTTGGGGACGACTTCCGGCGTGTCTATGCGAAGTACCCGGAATCGGCAGAGCCGCTGTCGCCGGGGGCGCAGTCGCGGACCGTGTTCGGCGTTGAGCGGCACGGCTACGGATATGGGCAGCCGACCGCGCATTCGCTCTTGCATGCGAGCCTGACGCAGATCGAGGCCTATCCGTGGCCCGATCCGTCACTCGTCGAGGTGTCGCACATCCGCGCCGATGCGCAAGCCTGGGGCGGGCAATACGCCATTCTGGGCGGCGACTGGTCGCCCTTCTGGCATGACGTGATCGACCTCCTCGGCATGGAGCCGATGCTCCTCGCGATGTACGATACGCCCGAGGTCGTCGACGCCGTCTTCAAGCACACGGTTGACTACTACGCTGAGGTCAGCCGGCGCATCTTCGAGGCAGCCGGCGACGCGATCGACATCTTCTTCATCGGTAACGATCTGGGCGGGCAAACAGGACCGTTGATCGGCGAAGGCCTGTTCCGCCGCTTTGTCCTGCCGCACATCGCGCGGCTCGTGAACCTCGGCCATGACTACGGGCTAAAGGTGATGATGCACTGTTGCGGCGGGTTTGCCCCGCTGATCCCCGCGCTGATCGAAGTCGGCCTTGATGGCGTGCACGCCGTGCAGCCGTGCTGTGCGGGGATGGCCCTGCCGGAACTGAAGGCAGCTTTCGGTGATAAGATCGTCTTCAACGGGGCCATCGACTCTCACCACGTCCTCATCGAAGGCACAGCGGATTTCGTCCGCGAGAAGACGCGCGAGGCCCTGCGCATTATGATGCCGGGCGGCGGCTTCATCGCCGGTCCGAGCCACGACTACGTCCTGGAGGAGACGCCGGTCGAGAACATCCTGGCGCTCTTCGACACCGTCAGAGAGGCCGGGGTCTACTGCTGAGACACTTGCTGTAGCACTGAAGAAAGGCGCCCCCGCAACCATGAGCAAGCCTACAGTTACCGCCGTCATCGTCGGCGCCGGACACCGCGGCGTCGGATATAGCACTTACTCCTTCAGCCATCCTGACGAGCTGAAGATCGTCGGCGTCGCGGACCCCGATGACGTCCGTCGCAGCAAAGCACAGCAGCGTTTCGGCATCCCCGCCGAGAACTGTTTCCGCACCGCCGAGGAACTTGCGGAGCGGCCGCGGTTCGCCGATGCCGCCATCAACGGCACGATGGACCGCCAGCACGTCCCGACGACGCTGCCGCTGCTGGATGCGGGGTACGACATCCTTCTGGAGAAGCCGATCTGCCCGTCGGAGGAGGGGTTGACGGAGCTTCTCATCGCCGTGCGCCGGACGGGACGTAAGCTGATGATCGGACACGTCCTGCGGTATGCGCCTTTCTACGTGGCGATCAAGAAGCTGCTGCTCGCCGGTGAAGTAGGCGAGATCATGAGTATCGACACCACTGAGCGAGTCAGCTACCACCATACGGCGGCGGCCTTTGTGAGAGGCAAGTGGAATAAGCGCGAGATCAACCCGATGTTGCTCGCCAAATGCTGCCACGATCTCGACCTCGTTGCCTGGTTCAAAAGCGGGATCGCGCCGAAGCGCGTGTCGAGCTTTGGCAAGCTCATGTACTTTCGCCGCGAGAAAGCCCCGCAGGGAGCCGGCACGCGGTGTCTGGTCGATTGCTTGATCGAACCGGAGTGCCGATATTCGGCCAGGAAGCACTATATGGAGCAGAAACTGTGGGGAGAGTACGCCTGGGAGTGCATCGAGCATTTCGGCGAAGCCACGGAGGAGCAGAAGCTGGAGTCTCTGCGGACCACCAACCCCTACGGGCGGTGCGTGTGGCACTGCGACAATGACGTGGTCGACCACCAGTCGGTCATCACCGAATTCGCCGACGGCAGCACCGCGGTGCATACGATGGTCTGCGGCACCGCGAAACCCTGTCGCACGGTCCACATCGTCGGGACCCACGGTGAGATTGAGGGCGAGATGGAGGCGGGGAGGTTTGTTGTCCGACACCCGGACGCCCGAGCCGGGCACGAGTACGCGGAGGAACTCACCGACCTGAGCCTGACGGGCGACGGGCACGGCGGGGGAGACATGCGGCTGGTGGAGGATTTCGTGAGCGTGGTGCGCGGCGATGAACCCTCGATTTCGACCACGACCATCGCGGATTCGGTCTACGGGCACCTGGTCGCCTTCGCCGCCGATCGGGCGATGCTGAGCGGCAAGGGTGTGAAGATCGAGCAGATCGCATAGGCGGGGCAGGCGGGCGACGCTCGCCAGCCCGGAACGGCCCTACCTCGCCCGCTTCGCGGGCACCCCTCCCGTTCGGGAGGGGAGAGGCAGACGGCGATTTTTGAAGCAGCTTTCATGCCGGGTTTTGCACTCTGAAACGATGAAAATGAGCCACCGGCGGGGACGCCCTCCCGGACGGCCCTACCTCGCCCGCTTCGCGGGCACCCCTCCCGTTCCGGGAGGGGAGAAGCAAACGGCGATTTTTGAAGCAGCGCTCAACGGTATTGACGACCGTCCGGAAACGCAAGAAGGGCGGCCTCGCAAGCGCGGGACCGCCCTTCTGCACGTCACGGCATCTGCACTACTGGTATTGCTTGCTGCTTTGCTGGATGGTGTCCGGGGCGACGAAGGTATGGGTGAGTTCCCATTGCCCCTTCTTCACCGCACCGGCGACGACGGTGTAGTTCAGAGGGGAGCCGTAGTTCATCCCGGTCTTCGTGCTCGATGCCACCACGCTGGTCTGCGTGAGGGTTCGATAGTAATCGGTTGTCACCTTGGCCCAGTTGAAGACGAGCGAATTACTTATTGTAACCGCCACGCCGTCTGTGGGAAGTGTCGGCGTGCCCGACGCGCTGTAACGGCTGATGACGCCGGTGATCGAGGCGCTTGTCTTGGTGATCGTGATGTACACCTTCGCGCTGCCAACGCCAAGCCCGTACCAACCGCTCGCGGCAACGTCAGATGTACCGAGTTTGAGGTTCTTGGTGGAAGGGTTCCACGTCAGGACATTGCCCACATAACTCGTGCTGGCGGTGACCGCTAATGTGCCGGTCGCCGAGGCGGCTGCGTAGGCGGCGTCGCCGCCGAAGCTGGCCCGCAGTCGGTAGGCGCCGGCCGGCTTGAGGATGCCGTAGGACAGCGTCGCTGTGCCGTTCGCTGTGGTTGTGGCGGACCCGACGGTCGTGAACGAGGTTGGGTTGTTGCCGGTCTGGTCGGCCACACTGAAGGTGATAACCTCTCCGGCGATCCCGGTGCTTCCGCGCTTCAGCGTTGCCTGCAGCGATACGCTCGTGCCTGTAGCGCCCGAGGCGTTTGCCATCACCAGGCTTGGAGTGACCTGCACGCCCTGCACGGTGACCGGCGCGCTTTCGACCCAATCGCTTTGCGCCGTCCCGTCGGTCGCGCGAGCATGAGCCTTCCAGTGGTCGCCGGTGGTGAGGCTAGCCTTGGCGAGGGTTGCGCCATCGTTGGCCCATGCGCCCCAGGTTGTGCCATCGGCGCTCTTGGCCCACTGATACTGGTAGCTGACCGTATCGCCGTCAGGATCGGTGCTTCCCGATGCGGTTGCGGTAAGGTCGGTGGTGATGGTCGGGCTGGCCGGCGCGATGATGACGCTTGTCGGCGCGGTCGGGGCGGAGTTGCCGATCACAACCGGCGTACTCTCGACCCAATCGCTCTGCGCCGTCCCGTCAGTCGCGCGAGCGTGAGCCTTCCAGTGGTCGCCGGTGGTGAGGCTAGCCTTGGCGAGGGTTGCGCCATCGTTGGCCCATGCGCCCCAGGTTGTGCCATCGGCGCTCTTGGCCCACTGATACTGGTAGCTGACCGTATCGCCGTCGGGATCGGCGCTTCCCGATGCGGCTGCGGTGAGGTCGGTGGTGATGGTCGGGCTGGCCGGCGCGATGACGACGCTGGTCGGCGCGGTGGGGGCGGAGTTGCCGATGATAACCGGCGCGCTTTCGACCCAATCGCT